>NZ_JAKFZO010000029.1:0-47243 GCF_021654175.1 Pseudoalteromonas sp. MMG024 | reverse complement strand
TTTAAAGAAAGCCTCAACATATGTTGAGGCTTTTTGTATTTTGGGTTAATGAACTCACAGCACTATCATTCATCCATGAAGCTAGGTTACATCGGTCTTCCATGACCTCACCTCATTACACTGCGAAACTTCGTTTCGGTTGTAATTCGCCTAATTAAGTATGGTCGATAAAAGCCCTTCATCCATGAAGCTTATCGACATTCGTACATCCATGTACATCAAAGCCCGCTCAATGAGCGGGCTTTTTGCGTTTTATGGATTTCACTTCATACTTAAGCATCTAACCTAACATAATAATTTATTTATAATTCTGTATGCTAAGAGTTCTATCACTCCTTTTATTATTTTGTTCATTTACATCAACTGCACAGCAAATTGTTGTGTTAAGCAGTGAAGGGCCTCCACATACTATTAATGACGCTCAAAATAGCGGGATTGACCTAGATGTTGTAAAAGCGGTTTTAACGCGTCTAGGTTACGATGTGAAGTTTCATTTTGTGCCATTAGGCCGTGCTGAGTCGTTAGTTAAATCTGGTGTGTATGTAGCTATGGCACCTATTTTTGCGACAAGCGATGAGGAGCGGTTTTACGTTTCTCATCCTATTGTTAAGTATGCGCCTACGGTATTTTCGTTAAAAAATAATAAACTAACACCGCAATATTTAAGTGATTTGGAAGGTCATTCGATTATTACTTTTCAAGGTGCTCCAGGCTATTTTGGTAAAGAGTTTGAATTGCTTAGTGAGCAAAATAACTACTTTGAATCACCTAGCATGAAGGTGATCCCTGAGTTAATTAGAAAGGGGCGTTATGACTATGCTGTGCTAGATAAGTATATTTTCTATTACTTTTATCGCTTTGTTGATAAACAGAGAGATCTTTCTATATTTGAAGAACACGCGTTGATTCCATCGGTAACCGCAAGTGCAGCGTTTTCGGATAAGTCGCTTCGAGATGAGTTTAATCGAGAATTAGCTATATTTTTGCTTGATGACGGTTATCGTAAGGTTGTGGAAAAGTATCTTGGTAAGTTGGAGTAAATGACGAAGCGCGTAACGCGCTCCGCCGTGCCTTTTATAATTTAAATTCGTTTACTGTTTTATTTAAATTACCAGCAAGGCTCCGTAATATCTGTGCTTCTCTTGCTAACTCATTGGCATGTTGTGATGTATTGTTAACTAACGAGTTAATTGAGCTTAAGTTATTATTAATATCCTCAGCGACGACAGTTTGCTCTTCTGTTGCGGTTGCAATTTGATGGTTTTGATCTTGAACTAAACTCACCGATGTTGAAATATCGGTGAAGGCTTGTAGCACTTGTTGTGTTTTGTCACTTGAGCGTGATACTTGCTCTTTTCCTTGTTCCATCATTTGCGTTGCTTGCACTGCGATTTGCTGTAAGCGAGTGATCATATTACGAATGTCATCAGTTGACTCTTGAGTACGACTAGCAAGCGTTCTTACTTCATCTGCCACTACCGCAAAGCCTCTACCTTGTTCACCCGCTCTGGCTGCTTCTATAGCGGCGTTAAGGGCGAGTAAGTTAGTTTGTTCCGCGATGCTATTAATTACATCAACTACGCTGCCAATATTATTCGATTCTTGCTCCAACCCTGACACAACTTCAGCTGCATTCTGAATATGCTCAGAGAGTGACTGCATTTCATGTTGCGCAGTATTTGAAAGGGTCACACCTTTGCTCGTTAACTGGTTTACTGAATCGGTGCCCTCGTTGGCTTGCTGAGCATTGCGTGATATTTCTAAAACAGTTGCTGCCATTTCAGTTACCGCGGTGCTGACATTATCTACTTCGTCTTTTTCTTGCAGAATTTCTTGGTGAGTTTCTTCAGATACTCGGCTTAATTCCGCTGAGGCACTATCAAGTTGAATTGATTGATCGCGTGTATTAATGAGTAACGTTCGTAGCTTATCGATAAAGGTATTAACATGGTTTGCTAATTGACCAACTTCGTCTTGGCTATCAACGCTAATGCGTTTGGTTAGGTCGCCCTCACCTGAAGCGATATCTTGCATGGTTTCTGTTAGCGCTGAAATTGGTTTAACAATCATTTGTGTAGCGAAAAAAATCATCGCCATAATAATAGCTAGAATAATAATTACGCTTGATGTAGTGGCCCATGCAGCTTTTTTTACAGGCGTATTAATATAACTTTCAGGCACAAGCAAACCTAAATACCAATTTAAGCTTGGTTTACTTAGCTCTAATCGTTGGTATACAACAAAGTAAGTTTCACCATTAAGTGTTACTTGGCTATGCCCCGATTTCTGCTGTTTCATTTGACTGTTGAGAGCGGTAAAACCAGTGGTGTTTGGCATTTGTGATTCAAGAGCAGATAAGTCGTCTTTTGAAATGCCACGAGACTCATCTTCAATCACCGATAGTGTGTGTTTTGTGCGGTTTGATAAGTGTACAACTTTCTGTTCATGATCGAGTAAAAAGCCATAGCCAACATTGTTAAATTGTATTTGTTCAATCATTTCTGCAATGTTGTTAAGTTTTAGGTCTACTCCACCTACACCAATTAGTTTTCGATTACTGTCATAAACAGTTTGTTGCACTACGGCTGATACGTTACCTGTGGTTAAATCAATAGCGAGAGGACCAACATATAAGCCATCATGTTTTAGTGCGTCTTGCCACCAACCGCGTTTATATGCAAAGTACTCAGCGCCGTTGTATTGTGTTGTACGCTCATTTTCTTTGAAGTAAGCGCCAGTATTCGCAGAGGCAAAAAAAGCGGAAAGAATATTACTATCAGAACCACTAATCCTGATGAAGTCTTGGTTGATGGTGTTGTATCCTTGCGATCTTTGATAATCAGCACCTCGCTCGGTCCAATTTGCGAACCATTCGACTAAATGTGGATTAGTAACAAAGGTTTCTACAACGCGACCATATTGCGAAAAAAAGCCTTCAATATTAAGTTTTTCGGTTTTTAAATAGCTTTTCGCCTCAGATTCGACGGAGGCGCGTGATAGGTTTGAAATATGGCTAACAAAATAAAAGGCTGAGAGTATAAGCAGCACAGTAATTGTACCGCCAATTAGTAATAGGATTTTCTTTCTCAAGGACAAATTATTTAACATTCTTATACTTCCTGAGGGCTAAACAGTTGAATTTTTATCGATACAGAACCACGTAAGCAGACGCAACATTATTGTTATATAATCGGATTTTGTTCTTAGACTCTATCTAGTAATGATTAATAATTCAAATAATGGCGTTGTAGTGGGGGCAGGTTGGCTAGGGCAGCCTTTGGCTAATAGTCTTGAAGCCGATGGTTGGCAGGTTGTTAGAACAAGTCGCCAAGCTAAAAATAAGCCCAACTGGGCGCAATTAAACCTAGAGAAAGGTATTTGTGAGGTAGATATGCCGCATGCTGTGTGGTTTTTCTGTATGCCACCTGGTCGTACTATTGAGGCTCAGCGCGCATATTCTCAGTACTTAACTGAGAGTTTAGCATTGGCTAAAGCACAACAGGCTAAACGCTTTGTATTTTGCTCTACAACCGGTGTTTATCCAACTAAAGCTCAAACTTATACCGAGCTAAGTGCGTTTGATGCATCAGCTGAAAAGCAATCGCGACTATTAGAAAATGAGCAACAAGTGGCTGATAGTGGTCTGGATTATGTTATTGTTCGCTTAGGTGGGCTTATGGGTGAAAAGCGTCACCCAGGGCGTTTTTTAAGTGGCAAAACATTATCATCAAGCGCCAATGCGTTAGTAAATATGCTGCATCAAGATGATGCAGTCACTGGTTTATCATTTGTTGCGACGCATAACCTTACTTCGTCGATTGTTAATTTAGTAACGCCACATCATCCGAGCAAGCAGGCGTTTTACGCAGAGGCTACTAAATTACTCGAAGTTGAAGGCGTGAACTTTGAAAATAATAATTTAGAAGAGCGTATTATCTCAAGTGATTTACTTGTAGAGCAGGGCTTTCAGTTTAAATACGATAACTTGTTTAAGGCCCTAAAACACTGCTAATAAAATCCGCGGTATTTCTTAGCGTTTAAATGTCAGGTGCCCGCCAAGGCGATATTTACTGCCCGGTGAAATAAGGCGAGTAAAGCTTACAACACCATTTGATGACCAAGTGCGACGAATAACTTGTAAACAAGGCTCTTCATTAAACAGCGATAGCCATTGGCTGATTTGAGGGCTTGGCATTATTGCTTCAACGGTATGACGCGCTTCGGTAAGTGGCGCCACTTCGCATAAATATTCGTGCGGCGTTACTTGTTCAAAGTTTTGCTGCAGATACCCTGGCGCAAATGCTGGGTTTACAAAACGCTCTTCGACTTGAATTGGTGTGCCATTTTCAAGGTGCACAAGCACCGAACGGTATACTAGGCTGTCTTGTTCAACGCCTAAAGCAATTGCGATCGGTGCAATTGCGGGCATTGATTCTAAAATTTCAGGAATACACTTATGTTCACTGCCACGCTCTTTGATTTCATCGGCAATGTTACGAATTTCTAGCAAGTTAGACTGTGATTTAAAACTTGCGACAAAAGTCCCTAATCCTTGTGTGCGGCTCAGAATGCCAGCGTCTGTTAACTCACTAAGTGCACGCCTTGCTGTCATACGGCTTACACTAAATTGCTCGGCGAGTTCATTTTCTGACGCTACCCGGCTGTTCTCGGCCCATTCGCCTGATTTTATCTTGCCAATGATGTATTGTTTTATTTGCGCGAATTTAGGTTGTGCCATAGTAACAGTGTTGTTGATTATTCAATTGTTTTAAGCCTTTTACCTAAGCATTAACGAGTAATCAAGCTATAGTTGATAAAAGATACAATGAAGATGGCATAATTGTATTGTATATACAAGTCTTCTTGGTAGACTTTCATTTTTAAGAGTAGATGTAATTTGAGTTAGTTATGACAGCCAATGATGTAAATACGGCAGCGAAGCAGAGTTTTGATTTAGTGATCACCAATGTTCATATAGCAACCATGGACAGTGCAATAGACGATACCTATGGCACGGTGCTAAATGCTGCTTTGGGTATTAAAGGAGGCAAAATTGCTTGGTGTGGAAATGCAACGGATTTTCCGGAGTTTGATAGTTTGCAAACCCCTGTAGTAAATGGTCACGGTAAATGGATTACGCCAAGCTTGATTGATTGCCATACTCATATTGTATGTGCTGGTAATCGTGCTAACGAATTTGAAATGCGTTTAAATGGTGCAAGCTATCAAGAGATTGCAGCGCAAGGCGGTGGCATTATCTCAACAGTAAAAGCGACACGAGAGGCTGATCATGAAGCACTATTTGTTAGCGCAAAAGATCGTTTAAATGCATTGTTGAACGAAGGTGTTACTACAGTTGAAATTAAGTCAGGTTACGGTTTAGATCTAGACAGTGAAATTAAAATGCTCGAAGTCGCAGAGCAACTGAATCAACACCACCCAATTGATGTACAAAAAACGTTTCTTGGTGCGCACGCATTAGCGCCAGAATATAAAGATAAAGCTGATGATTACATTACCTTAGTATGTGATGAAATGATGCCAAAAGTGGCTGAGCTTAACTTAGCCGATGCTGTAGATGCGTTTTGTGAGGGGGTTGGTTTTTCAAACGAACAAACTCGCCGTGTATTTGATGCAGCGAAAAAGCTTAATCTTCCTGTAAAACTTCATGCAGAACAGCTTTCAAACTTGAAAAGTGCCCAATTAGTTGCAGAGTATAACGGGTTGTCGGCGGATCATATTGAGTTTCTTGATGAGGCGGGTGTTGTGGCAATGGCGCAAGCTAATACAGTCGCAGTGCTGCTACCAGGTGCTTTTTACTTTTTACGTGAGACACAATTACCACCTATTGAGCTGCTGCGTAAACATAAAGTAGCTATGGCTATTGCCACCGATTTCAACCCTGGTACGTCACCCATTTGCTCGGTACAATTAATGCTTAACATGGCATGTACATTATTTAGATTAACTCCTGCTGAATCACTTGCGGGCGTTACGGTTAATGCAGCTCGCGCGTTGGGGTTAACGGACCGAGGCGTAATTAAAGTAGGACTAAACGCTGATTTTGTGCTCTGGGATATTGATTCTCCGGCGCAGTTATCGTATCAATATGGCGTCAACCCTTTGAAGGGACTATGGAAAGATGGTCAGCAATTAAAGTAGGAAGCTATTTCCTATGAGAGGCGTATGAAAAAAGTAATAGCAGCGAGCGGTTTAACGCTTAGTTCGTTTTCATTGTTTGCAGCAACAGAAACGAGCATCTTTACATTTCCTAGTTTAGTGGCTGGGATGTTGCTTGTGAGCTGGTTATTAGCGATTCTGCAAGCTGGCAACGCAGTAAATCGTGTGTTGGATATTTTGCTTGGTGTGGCAACACTGGCATTTCTTTCAACCCATAACCTTGTTGCTATTATTATTTGCGCCTTGATTTTGTTAGCTGAATGCTATTTTTCGCAGCAAAAAAAGGCACAGCGTATGGCGCTATGGCTAAACGTTGTTAGTTTATTGCTATTCCTTGGCTTTTCAGTCGCTTTCTTTACAGATTACTTAAGTGGCGCTTGGCCACCTGTTGCAGTTGTATTTCACTATATTTTTGCCAACCTTGATACCTACTTTAGACGTGAAAAGCGCCTTAGAATAGCCTTGTCTTCGCAATTGCACACCAATGAAGCCCATAACGACAAACAGTTGCTACTTGAGCGCAGCTTATTTCTAAATGGCTATGACAATTGGCAAGTTCAATCACTCAACCGTGTTTTGGTTTTAATTAAGCTTGAGGGGTTGGGTCAAATTAATCGTATGGTGGGCCATGACTTTGGTGATTTATTAATTGCTAAGCTCGGCAAAAAAATTAATGATGAATTAAATACCGGTGATGTACTGTCGTTATCGTTATTTAATGAAGACGTGCAGCTTTGTTATTTAGGTGGGGTTGATTTTGCCTTTGCCGTTGATACTACGAATGAAGCGCATATTCATCAGCGTTTAATTCACCGTATATACGACGTAGTGCACAACAAACCTACGCAAGTTGACAACATCGATTCAGAGCTTTCTTTACGAGCTGCGATTGTTGAAGACAAAAAACAATTAACAGCACAGCAGTTACTCGCACAAGCGCATTTAGCAATCGAATTTACGTCAGAAATAGATTGGTTAATTACCTTCCAAAAAGAGATAGCAGAGCGAGCAGACAAACGTAGACAGCTACTATCTGATTTATCAGTGCTTGATTTTGATAAAGATTTTCAGCTTTATTTTCAACCGGTTATTGATATCGAAACAAATCAAATTTTGTTTATCGAGTTGCTGTTGCGTTGGCATCATCCAAAGTTTGGTACTTTAGAGGCAAAACACTTTATTGATGAAATTAGTGCCGCGGGATTAACATTACCGATTGCACGTTGGGTGTCAGAGAAAGCGGCAGAATTAGCGTTAGCAATTAAGCTTGAAGAGATTAATGTACCGATAAGCGTTAATTTATTTGGTAAAGAATTGCTGCAAGATGAGTTTATTGATCACCTTGCTGATGTGCTGGTAGAGCACAGGTTAACCGAAGGCGATATTATTATCGAAGCGCCAGTGAATGTGTTTATGGGGTTGCCTGATTTTGGTGAATCGATTTTACGACGCCTTAAAGAAAATAACATTGCGGTGTGTTTAGACGACTTAGGTATTGAGCCATTGCAATTATCTAGATTGCCTCGTCTTGCGTTAAATTATGTCAAAGTTGATGGTTCAATCGTTAAAGAGCTAACGGAAAATGTAAATACGCGCAGCTTATTAAGCGGCATTATTGATATGAGTAATAGCTTAGGTATTAAGGTGGTGTGTGAGGGGATCGAATCTGAAACTCAATATACCTATATCAATAGTATGAAGTGCCATGCTGCGCAAGGCTATTTATTCTCAAGACCATTACCGAATGTAGGCTTGTTGGGATGGTTAAAGCAGTGGCAAAAACGTCTTGCCAACGGTGAGCGCCCTTATTAGGCGCTCATGTTATTTGTAAATCTGTTTTGTAAGCTAGTTAAGCTTCACGACCACTTAAATAGCTGGCAACAAGTGCAGCTAAGATTTGTCCGGCCTCATTCATTCCTTGGTTTACACCACTAGCATGCTCGCTTGGTGCAGCCTCACAAAGGTGCAAGTAGCGGGTGTATGGATTTAGCGCTAATTGATAAACAAATTGCTCAGCTTCATACACTGCCAAACCACAATTGGTAAAGGCACTGACAGGCATATAAGAAATGCTATCAACATCGACCTCAATCCCCATAGGCAATTGATAGCCTTGCATTCGTGCAAGCGCGGCTTTATTTGCCTCGTTCAGGCTAAGCTCTTGTCTTACCTTAATCGCTTGATAAGAATCATAAGAGAACCCAGCATCATGCATACGGTCAATGATGGCTTGATTGTTCTTTAACTCATGCATAGCGATTACGTGATAGTCACGTAAATAGTTTTGCTGGTGTGCATAACTAAAGCCGTTGCCACTATGTCTGCCTTCAGTGGCTCTAAAGTCAGCATGAGGGTCTAAGTTTATGGCGCAACAGGCTTGTTGCTTGCTTTCACTTAGTGCCTTGATAATAGGGTAGCAATTGTTATGTCCACCACCTATCACGATTGGCTCTAATCCCGCATCAAAAATCATTTGTAATACTGGGCTGGCGATATCATCAATTTCACCGCACAGTGTGCGCAGTGTATCGAGTTCGGCTGGTATTTTGTTACTCAGCCCATTACCGCGTTTCATAATATCGGCACAATCGACTTCACCAAGTAACAGTACTTTATTGCTGGCAATAAATTGGTTTGCTTGCAAGTTTAAGAACTTACTCAGGAAGGCCTGCCAACCAAGTTCGGCACCACCATTACCTAAATTGGCGCGAGGACCAATATCTTCCGGAATACCAACAAGAACGTATTTAATACCATAGGCAGATGCATCGGCGAGTGCATTTTCAATTGATTGTTGCTGATTAATAAACGAAATACTTTGCCAAACGCGCTGCTCACCTGCGCGCGCTTGACATAAATCAGCAATGCTTTGCTCGGTATATATCTTAAGCTTATTCATCTTCGTCTAAATCAATCGACAACTCTTCAGCAGAAAGGATGATGCCCGTGCTATCGGCATAGATGTAATCTCCTTCAAAGAAAGACACACCTGCAAAATTAACCGGAGCACCTAATTCGCCATAACCTTCGCTGTCTGCCGCTACTGGAATAGATGCTACTGCTTGAATACCAATATCAAGCTCTTCAAGGTCGCTAACATGGCGAACACTGCCGTAAACAACCAATCCTTCCCAGTTGTTATCAAGTGCAAGTTCAGCAAGTTCAATATCAATTAATGCGCGGCGCGTAGAGCCGCCTCCATCGATTAACAGTACTTTGCCAGAACCATCCTGTGACAAAGTCTCTCGGACAAGTTGATTGTTCTCAAAACATTTTATTGTGGTAATTTGACCAGCGAAAGCAGTTGCGCCAGCAAAATTAACAAACAAAGGTTCTAGTACGTCGATGCTATCAGCAAACTGATCACACAGGTCTGATGTATTGATTTCCATATTAGCTCCAAGGGCTTAAATAGTTTTCTCAGTATACCCTGCAGCATGATTAATACAATTGATCTCGTATGGTTTTGTAAATGATTTATCTATGCTCGTTAGGTTTTATTGTGGGTTGTAGTCAGTGTGTTTAAGTTATTGATGTTTAGGTTTCTATAAATGGCCCGCAATGAATTAAACTGAATATAACTTCCGACAAATAACCTCTGTTATTGGCTGTCATAAATAGGTCATCAAACTTCCATCTTAATTACGTGAAACTGTCACCTGATTGTTACTTAGTGAATCTAAAGTCAAACTAACTCCTTGCAATTGAGAATTGCTATGCAAACCATTTCACAGTTAGACCGAAAAGCATTTTTTAAATTGTTTAATCACCAAGCGTCTAAACGCAGGTTATACGTCATAAAAGCGGTGTCAAAATTGGGGGATGGCTTTTTGTATTTACTTGTTGGGGCAGCATGCTATTTGATTGATACTGAAACCAGTAAGTTAGCATTATTTGCTTTGGTTTTAGGGTTTTCAGTGGAGCGACCCGTTTACTTCTTTTTGAAAAATACCTTAAAGCGTGAAAGGCCTAGCCAGTCAATTGTCGAAGGCTTTGTGGTGCCAAGTGACCGTTTTAGTTTGCCATCAGGCCATAGCTCCGCTGCATGGCTGTTTGCCTGCGTTATTACTTGGTATTTTCCTGAATTTAGTTACGTATTATTTTTGGCAGTTGGCATTTCATTGTCACGCGTAATGCTTGGTGTGCACTATCCATGCGACATTATCGTAGGCGCTATACTAGGTACAGGGTTTGCGTTTGTAGGTATTTTCGGAGCTTCATTATGAAAATTTTATATGGCATTCAAGGTACTGGTAATGGGCATATTACACGTGCTCGGGCAATGGCTAAGTCATTCGCAAAAAGCAGTATTAAAGTGGATTACTTTTTTAGCGGCCGACCTGCAAATAAGTATTTTGATATGTCTGACTTTAATGACTACCAAACACGAGATGGTTTTACTTTTGCCATCGAAAACGGGTGTGTAAATAAGCTCAAAACCCTTAAAAATATTCGCGTTGGTCAATTTATTCACGATGTTAAAAAGTTTAATTTATCGGGCTATGACTTAGTTATTAATGATTTTGAGCCCATCTCAGCGTGGGCAGCGAAACTTGCTAAAGTACCTTGCATTGGCATTAGTCACCAAGCCTCTTTTTTATCAAACAAAGTACCGTCGCAAGGGGCGACCTTGTTAACGCGTTTGGGTTTAAAGTTGTTTGCACCTGCTGATTGTTACTTGGGCGTTCACTGGTTTCCGTATCATCAAAATATTATTCCGCCATTTATCGAGCCAGTTAAAAGCTGGCAAAAAGACAACTTTATTGAAAATAAGATCTTGGTTTATTTACCTTTTGAAGATCCAAAGAAGATCATTGCGTTATTACAGCATTTTCCAGAATACGAATTTTATTGCTATCACCCACAGTTAAGTAATAAAAGCATTAATCACCACATTCATCTGCGCTCACCGTGCCGGGTTGGTTTTTTAAATGATTTGGTCTCTGCCTCTGGCACGATAGGTAACGCGGGTTTTGAGTTATCAAGCGAAGCGCTGCGTTATGGTAAAAAGTTACTACTAAAACCGCTCGATGGCCAATTTGAGCAAGCGTCAAATGCATTTACCTTAGTCAATGCTGGGCTTGCTACTAGTATGTCTTGTTTAAATACCGATGTAGTGGACGATTGGCTCTCGGTTAATAACAAACAAGCGATTAATTTTCCAAGTGATCCTAGTCCGTTAACCGACTGGATAGCAGCGGGTGCAAGTGATGTAAAAGCCTTATCAGATAACTTATGGCAAAACATTCAGCTTCCTATGTTTGCAAGCTAATCTACTTTTAGCACAATTTTATATAGCATCTATACTTTTATAAGCTTTCTAAAAATTATATGAAACAGAGGTTTATATGGAGCTGCTACAACGCTTAACAATTAAAGCTCGGCTACAGTTAAATGCTTTTTTTGTGGGTGCAGCAATGTTTATATTGCTGCTAGTGATTCTTTATGAAGCATCAGTGATGCTTAAACTGAATACAGCGATTCAGTTAACAGAAGAGCTGGCTATTCATGAAGGAGTTTTGCGTAAACATGAAAAGAATTTTTTATTTTATAAAAACGTCGAATCGCTAGAGCTGTTCGATAATGAGTTTAAGTTACTGAAAAATAAATCGAGCAACTTAAATGATCTACTGCAAGAGCTTGATATATCAAACAAAACATTAGCTGAGTTGAACGGCATAATCGACCAATACAATGCCGATTTTAACGAGGTGGTGGCACTGCAACGACGCATTGGTTTGCACCCGAAAGATGCAGCTTATGGTAATTTAAGGGCTGCAGTTCATCAAGTTGAAACCTTGTTAAAGCAGCAGAATAACTATCAGTTACTCGCCGATATGTTGCAGTTACGCCGCAACGAGAAAGACTTTATGTTGCGCCTCGACAAAAAATACTTAACGCGTTTTAACAACAATATTGATAAATTTAAAGGAAATATCCAGCAAGCTGACCTAGATTCGAGTTATCAATCGCAACTCTCAACCCTATTAGATACTTATCAGCGGGAATTTTCAGCTTTAGTATCAGCACAAGAGGCGCTAGGGCTAGACCTAGAGTCAGGTGCCTTGGGCAAAATGGCCGCCAGTGTAGCGAAAAGCGATATACTGGTCGATCAAATGATTGCTGAGACAAAAAAGGCTATTGAACAAAGCGCCGACTTTACCTCAACTGTGGCTATAATTATATTTGTATTGTCAACGATTGTTGTAATGACATTGGTTTATATGACTAGTCGCTCAATTATTTTACCTGTAAATAAGGTTTGCGACATTATTCATACTATCCGGAGCACTAATGACTTAACGCGCAGTGTGCAAAGTGCAGGTCAAGACGAAATTGCACGAATGACAGGTGATTTTGACTCCTTTATTAATGACTTTAAAAACCTTATTTTTGAGGTCAAGCAAGCACTCGGCATTCTAAATTCGGCAACAGAAAACCTTGCCAATACCACAGCTGAAACCAGTGAAGGTATGCGTGAACAATTACATGAAGCGGATATGGTAGCCACAGCCGCGACTGAGATGCAGGCAACAATTCAAGATATTTCACACAATACTGAGGCTGCAGCTAAAAAAGCAGAGTCAACTAACGAAAGTGCAATGCAAGGTAAGCAAGAGGTTGACTCTACAGTAGCGCGTATCTCTGAATTGACTAATTCACTTACTCATGCGTCTGATGTTGTAACTCAACTAGAGCAAGATGCCGTAACAATTGGCTCTGTGCTTGATGTTATTCGTGGTATCGCTGAACAAACTAACTTACTTGCACTTAATGCGGCAATTGAGGCGGCGCGTGCAGGTGAGCAAGGGCGCGGCTTTGCGGTAGTTGCTGATGAAGTACGCTCACTGGCACAAAGAACGCAAGATTCAACACAAGAAATCGAAAGTATTATCTCGACATTACAACAGCGCACGCAAGAGGTTGTAAGTGTAATGGAACGCTGTAAAACGCAGGGGAGTTCAAGTTCAGAGCAAGCAGTACAAGCGGGTACCTTGCTCTACTCGATTAGTGAAGATGTACAAACGATTATGGATATGAGCACACAAATTGCCACGGCAATAGATGAGCAAAATCAGGTGGCGTCTGAAGTGAATAAAAACGTTATTAAAATTCGTGATATTGCGGAGCAAGCGGCAGCGCATTCAGAAACGAATGCGCAAACCAGTGAAGAAGTGTCGACTCAGGCTGAAGTACTGCACAGAGCAATTGAAAAATTTAATGTGTAATCTTAATTGGGATCAAGGCGTCGCGAGACGCTTTGCCTTGTTTTAAGTTGGCTAAGTATGTTTGCCATAGCGCATCATGATTTTGAGCTAAGTGAAACAAATAATCCCAACTATAAAGCCCGGTATTATGACCATCATTAAAGATAATGCGCACGGCATAGTGACCGACTTGCTCTATCGCTTGTATGGTAACGTCTTTTTTGTTGGTTACTAAAATCGGTTTGCCATGACCTTGCACCTCTGCAGAAGGCGAATTAACACGTAAAAATTCGGGTGTAAATGTGTGCTGAGTTTGCCCCTCAAAATACACATCGAGCAAGTTTGAAACACGGTGATAATGCAATTTAGAAACTAACATAAAATACCCAAATAAAAAGGCGCCAATGAGCGCCTTTTCTATTGTTATAAAAGACGAGTCAAATTATAAGATAAAACGACTTAAATCTTCATCTTTAACTAATTCACCTAAGAAACGCTCAACGTAGGCTGCATCTACAATCAGGCTTTCACCTGATTTTTCGCTCGCATCATATGAAATTTCTTCCATTAGTCGTTCCATTACTGTGTGTAATCGACGTGCACCAATGTTTTCGGTTTTTTCGTTTACTTGCCACGCAGCTTCCGCAATCTTAGTGATTGAGTCGTCACGGAACTCAACGTTAACACCTTCAGTGCCCATTAGCGCTTGATATTGCTCTGTAAGCGATGCGTGCGGTTCAGTTAAAATTCGCTCGAAATCAGATGATGTTAGTGCTTCTAGTTCTACACGAATTGGTAAACGGCCTTGTAGCTCAGGAATAAGATCCGATGGTTTTGCCATTTGGAACGCACCTGATGCAATAAACAGAATATGGTCAGTTTTAACCATGCCGTGTTTAGTATTTACTGTTGAACCTTCAACAAGTGGTAGTAAGTCGCGCTGAACACCTTCACGGCTTACATCTGGACCTGATGATTCACCGCGCTTACAGATTTTGTCTATTTCATCAATAAACACAATACCGTTTTGCTCAACAGCGTTGATAGCTTGCTCTTTTAGCTCTTCAGGGTTTACTAGCTTTGCAGCTTCTTCTTCAGTAAGTAGCTTAAACGCGTCCTTAATTTTTAGTTTACGCTTAGACTTTTTTTCGCCACCCATGTTCTGGAACATGCTTTGTAGCTGATTAGTCATCTCTTCCATGCCTGGAGGCGCCATAATTTCAACGCCAACAGGCGCTTGAGAAACATCAATTTCGATTTCTTTATCGTCTAATTGACCTTCGCGTAATTTCTTGCGAAATGCTTGACGTGTTGCGTTATTTTCAGAATCTTGCGCTTGGCCCCATGCATCTTTTGCTGGTGGCAATAAGGCATCTAAAATGCGCTCTTCCGCGGCTTCTTCAGCTCTGAATTTGTACTTTTCGGTTTGTTGTTCACGTGTCATCTTCACTGCAATATCAGCAAGATCGCGAATAATGGTTTCAACTTCTTTACCAACGTAACCTACTTCAGTGAATTTCGTTGCTTCAACTTTAATAAATGGCGCGTTAGCTAGTTTTGCTAAACGGCGTGCAATTTCAGTTTTACCTACACCCGTTGGGCCAATCATTAAAATATTCTTTGGCGTTACTTCACTGCGCAGCGCTTCGTCAAGTTGCATACGACGCCAGCGGTTACGAAGGGCAATCGCAACGGCTTTTTTAGCTTTGTTTTGACCAATAATGTGCTGGTCTAACTCATGTACAATTTCTCTTGGTGTCATTGCAGACATATTTAATTACCCCAGTTCTTCAATGGTTTGGAAGTTATTCGTGAAAACGCAAATATCGCCTGCAATTTTAAGGCTTTTTTCTACAATTTCGCGTGCGCTTAAGTCAGTATTTTCAAGTAATGCGGTTGCTGATGCTTGGGCGAAGTTGCCGCCACTGCCAATAGCGATTAGGTCATGCTCAGGCTGCACTACATCACCATTACCTGTGATAATCAGTGATGCAGTTTCATCTGCGACGGCTAGTAGCGCTTCGAGTTTTCTTAATGCGCGGTCAGTTCGCCAATCTTTGGCCATTTCAACAGCCGCTTTGGTTAAGTGGCCCTGATGCATTTCAAGTTTAGTTTCAAAACGTTCAAATAGTGTAAAAGCGTCGGCTGTACCGCCCGCAAATCCGGCAAGTACTTTACCGTTATAAAGACGACGCACTTTTTTTGCGTTGCCTTTCATTACTGTGTTGCCCAGTGAAACTTGGCCATCACCGCCAATCACTACTTTGCCTTCGCGGCGCACAGAAACTATCGTAGTCATAAATAAACCTTAGGTTTAATCTGTTAATTTCAATTGTTATTGATATGGGGAGTAAACAAAGGATTTCAAGGCTTGGCGAGGGAACTTGGTAGCAAAACAAAACTACCAAGCTTTAATTTGTGTTAGTTGTGTTACTTAGGCATTAGATAAATGCGACAGCGAGAAATGCGCGCACGTTTAATTTGGTTGTTCGCACTTTCAGCAAGACGCTTGGTGGCAAACGGTTCTATTTTTACGCGATACCATACGCCATTTTTACCTTCTGTACGGTCTACATCGGCAATGAGGCCGGTCTTAAACGCAATTTGTGCTTTTAACGCTTCTGCATCATCACGATTACGTAGCGATGCACATTGCATATAGTAGGGGCCTTTTTGTTCTTGTTCTGTAACTTCAACTTCAATGTTGGCATTTTCAATTTCTTCGATGAAATCGGGCTTTTTCGGCTTAGGCTTAGGTGCTTTTGTCTGTTCTTTGGCAACTTTTTGCTGCGATGCTTTTACATCGCTATTAGTGGTAATAAAGTACAAGCCATAAATACCGGCCGACACTAAAACAACCGCGGCTACTAACGCAGCAACAGGAAAAGGGCGTTTGCTTGGGGTTGTTTTTTTAGGGGCACGTTTTTTATTTACGTAATCTCTTTGGGCCATTGTTTACTATTTTCTTATGCCATTGAAACTGGGTCGATATCGATACTCCAGCGGACCTTTGTTGCTAGCTTACTTTGACTTATGTAGCTAACAAGTTGATGTAGGTATAAGTGCAATTTCTTGCGCTCATTACCTTGAATATGGAGCTGGTAGCGGTATTTGCCTGCAATGCGCTCAAGTGCTGCAGGAACAGGTCCGAGCAATTGTATACCAGAAGGCAGTTGTTCTGGAATAAGGTCGTATAAAAAATTATTGATGTCGTTTAGCTTATGCGATTCGCAACGAATGATTGCAAGACTAGTGTAGGGGGGGAGCAAGGTTTCTTGACGTTCACGCAAAGCATAACGGGAGAAGTCTTGGTAGCCATTATTAATTAAGTCTTGTAATAGCGGATGTTCTGGAAAATGCGTTTGGAGCAATACCGTGCCGGCTTCACCGCTACGCCCTGCGCGACCTGAAACTTGGGTAATTAATTGGGCTAGGTGCTCTGTAGCGCGAAAATCGTAAGAGTAGAGTCCGCTATCGACATCCATAATGACGACTAACGACACTTCACTAAAATGATGTCCTTTAGCGAGCATTTGCGTGCCAATTAAAATGCGTGGTTCGCCTTTGTTTATGTCGTGCAATACGCTTTCCAAACTGCCTTTTTTGCGGGTTGAATCGCGGTCAACTCGGGTGATTGGGGTGTCTGGAAAGCTCTCAGCTAAAAACTCAGCAACTTGCTCTGTACCTTGTCCTGCAGGGATAATTTGCGTACTACCACAACTTGGACATTGTGTTGGCACATGCTCTTGCGCACCGCAATGATGGCAAATTAAATTGCGAATATGTTTGTGATAGGTGGCATTGGCGCTACAATGTTGGCATTGGCTTAACCAGCCACATTCGTGGCAAATAAGACTAGGCGAAAAACCTCTACGATTTAAAAACACCATAATTTGCTTACCTTTAGTAAGCTCTTTTTTGATGTAATCAAGCGTTGCAAGCGCAAGACCAGACTGCTGATGCTGCCCTCGCATATCAAGTAGCACATACTGATTATCGCTTTGTGTTTGTGCTCGCTCAGTTAATGTAAGCAATTGGTACTTATTATTTGTGGCATTATGAATCGTTTCGAGCGACGGCGTTGCACTACCTAAAATTAGTGGAATAGCAAGTTTAGCAGCGCGGAAGCAAGCTAAATCACGGGCGTGGTAGCGCAGAGAATCTTGCTGTTTAAATGACAAGTCGTGCTCTTCATCAACAATAATTATCGCAAGTTTGGCAAATGGTAAAAACACACTAGAGCGGGTGCCAATTACGATGGCAGCGCTTTGAGTTTGTGCTGCACGCCAAGTTGATAGGCGTTCATTATCCGTCATTGCTGAGTGCCAAAGCATAATAGGCACATTAGGAAAGCGCCTACGAAAGCGGTTAACGGTTTGTGGCGTTAAGCCAATTTCGGGTACCAGTACTAACGCTTGTTTACCTTGTTGCAATGGCTTTTCTAAAGCTTGCAGATAAACTTCTGTTTTTCCGCTGCCAGTTACACCTTCAAGCAAATAGCACGTATAGCCTGTAGCTTGATTAATTGCTGCAAGTGCAATAGCTTGTTCACGCTTAAGTTTGGGTTTATCGCCGATTGCGATAGGTTTTGATTGCCAATCACGATTATATTCAACCGTTTTCTCAATAATCGCTTTTTCCAGCAGTGATTTAACGGTTGCACTACTAAACCCGAGCGCACTCAATTCGGTAACTGGCGTACTGCCCGAATCAACTAAATGCTCGATTAGTTGGCGCTGTTTTTTACCATTCACTGATGCATTTTCATCGACCAGTTTAATGATGGGCACCGCAGACTTATCAAGTGCTTCGCCTTTATTTAACAGAGTTGGTAGTGCAACTTGGTAGCACTCTCCAAGCGGGTTTTGATAATAATGACTCGCAAATTCGATCAGGCTAATCATATGGCGATCAATAATCGCGTTGTTATCAATTAAACGTGAAATAGGTTTTAGTTTATCGAGAAATTCACTATTTGATTTTAACGCAACAACAATGCCGATAAGTTGCTGACGACCAAATTGAACTGCAACACGACAACCCACCGCAATATTAGTTTGAAACTGAGGTTCTACGAGGTAATCAAAGTTACGGTAAAGCGGTATATTTAAGGCAATTTCTGCAACAACAGGCGTAGTCATTCAACTTTTATTTTTAGAGCGCATTTGTGGAAATTAAATCATGGCATTGTGTTTGCGGCTAGTGTTAAACAAAATTTATCTGAAGATGGTTAAAGATCTTGCTATTGATATGTTAGTTGGCTAGAATTCGCGCCCTATATATTTTTGTTTAACAACGTATGGTGCCAGACTTCGGGTTTGGAGAGCGATGCGGCCTAATTAGAGGTTTACTATGAAAGAAGGTATCCACCCTAAGTACGAAGCAATCAATGCTACTTGTTCTTGTGGTAACAAATTCGAAACGCGTTCAACTCTTTGTAAAGACATCCACTTAGATGTTTGTTCAGAGTGTCACCCGTTCTACACTGGTAAGCAAAAAGTGCTTGATACAGGTGGTCGTGTTGATCGCTTCAACAAGCGTTTTGGCGCGCTTTCAAGCAAAAAATAAGAGCTATTTTAGTTCTTTCAAAAAAGCACCTAAGGGTGCTTTTTTTGTATCTAAAATTTAATATGAATTTTTGTCATGTTATATGGTTTTTCTATGTCTTTTTATTCTAAATAGATGGCTATATACTGGATTATAGATAGCTTCAATATTCATTATTTTTACTATCTGTTGGCAAAATAGTATCTGTCGAGTGTAAAAAATAGATGGCTGTGAATCTGGTCGGATCTGAATTAACTTCAATCTGGTAATGATTTAGCAGAAAATATCCACAAGCCTATTGTTGTAAATTCAACTATGGTCTTAGGTTAAGATATAACCGCATTTAACTTCTATTTACTCTAAATGCCGTACTATTAAACCAGTATCTCTCACTTTTAACATCGTAGGATAAGGCACGCATGTCTGACATAAGAGAAAAAGCGCTACAATACCATTCTGAACCCGTTCCTGGAAAAATCAGCATCGAATTAACCAAACCAGCAGAGACAGTTAATGATCTTGCATTAGCTTATAGTCCTGGTGTTGCTGAACCGGTTCGTGAGATCGCAGCAGATCCGAACAATGCATACAAATATACTGCAAAGGGTAATATGGTCGCTGTTATCTCAAACGGTACTGCAATTTTAGGTTTAGGTAATTTAGGGCCGCTTGCATCAAAACCTGTTATGGAAGGTAAGGCGTTATTATTTAAGCGTTTTGCTGGTTTAGATTCAATTGATATTGAAGTTAAGCACCGTACTACCGAAGACTTTATTAATACTGTAGAAAATATTGCAGATACTTTTGGAGGTATTAACCTAGAAGATATTAAAGCGCCAGAGTGTTTTGAAATTGAAAAAGCGCTTATTGAACGTTGCAGTGTGCCAGTATTTCATGATGACCAACATGGTACCGCGATTGTAACTGCGGCGGGCATGCTGAATGCGTTAGAGATCCAAGGTAAAAAGTTAAAAGATGCATTAATTGTATGTTTAGGTGCAGGTGCAGCAGCAATTGCGTGTATGGAGCTGTTAATTAAATGTGGTGCACAACGTGAGCACATTTATATGCTTGATAGAAAAGGGGTTATTCATACGCGTCGTGAAGACCTAAATGAATACAAAATGCTATTTGCAAACAATACAGATAAGCGCACCTTACAAGATGTTATTGAAGAAGCAGACGTATTTGTGGGTGTTTCAGGTCCTGACTTACTTGCTCCTGAAGATTTAAAGCTGATGGCAAATAAGCCAGTAGTATTTGCGTGTTCTAACCCTGATCCGGAAATTAAACCGGAAGTGGCGAATGCTGCGCGCAATGATTTAATTATGGCTACAGGTCGTTCAGATTACCCTAACCAAGTTAACAACGTATTGTGCTTCCCGTTTATTTTCCGTGGTGCGCTTGATGTGCGCGCAACAGCGATTAATGACGAAATGAAAATTGCGGCGGTAAATGCGATTCGCGAAATTGCTAAAGAGCCAGTACCGCAAGAGGTATTGTCAGCGTCTGGTGAATCAAATCTTGAATTTGGTAAAGATTACATCATTCCTAAGCCAATGGACCCGCGTTTGCTTCCGCGTGTAGCGCGTGCTGTTGCTGAAGCCGCGGTTGAGTCGGGCGTTGCGCAGATTGAAATGCCAGAAAACTACATGCTTTAACTTGATTAAAAGCAAAAAAAACCTCAGCAATTGCTGAGGTTTTTTTTATTCATCTTCAAGCTCTGGAACTGGTAAGCCGCGTTCAGCAAGAATTTCTTTTACCCGCTGCGGAATATGCTCAGGGTTATCTTTTCTCAAATCTTCATCGTCTGGCAATGGCTGACCTGTAAACGCATGCAAAAATGCTTCACACAGTAGTTCGCTATTGGTTGCATGACGTAAGTTATTTACTTGTCTACGAGTGCGCTCGTCTGTCAGTACTTTCAATACGTTAAGTGGGATAGATACGGTAATTTTTTTCACTTGTTCTGATTTTTTACCGTGTTCTGCATATGGGTGAATATATTCACCGTTCCATTCAGTTGCCATAAAGTGTACTAGCCTATATCTGTTACGATTTAATTTTGACGATAGCCTGTATATTAAGAGGCAAAATTTTATCGTTTTAAAATATATAGTCAAATATCATTTATTTGGCTATATAGACGTGTAAAAGTTTTGACTTCCACTGTTTAGTGGTTTAACCTTTTAGACGTCTAAACATCTAATTGGCAGAGTTATGAAGCAGAACAAACAAACAACCCTTGCTGTTCGCAATGGCATTACCGCAGATAAGCATCATGGTGCGGTTGTTCCACCGTTATATTTATCGACGACTTATTCGTTCGCCGATTTTGATAAAAAGCGTGATTATGATTATGGCCGTAGCGGTAATCCTAATCGCGATATTTTGGCTGATACGCTTGCTAAGCTAGAAGGTGGTAAAAAGGGGATTGTAACTGCAACAGGTATGGCTGCTGTTCACTTATGCACACAAATCTTAACACCAGAAGACACCATTTTAATTCCTCATGATTGCTATGGCGGCAGTTACCGTTTATTCACGAGCCTTGAAAAACGCGGTTTATTAAAAGTAGCGGTTGTCGACTTTACACAAGCGTCTTGCTATGAGCAGATTAAAGCAATTAAACCTAAGCTAGTGTGGATTGAAACGCCAAGTAACCCAGTTTTACGTTTAACTGACATTGCCAAAGTAGTGGAAGTTTCTCATTCGGTAGGGGCGTTAGTGGGAACTGACAACACGTTTTTATCTCCTGCATTACAAAACCCAATTTCATTTGGTGTAGATATTGTTATCCACTCAACCACAAAATACATCAATGGCCACTCAGATGTTGTTGGTGGCGTGGTTATCACACGCACTGCGGAGTTAGGTGAAGAGCTCGCTTGGTGGGCAAATAATATTGGCATTACAGGTGCGCCATTTGATGCGTATTTAACGCTGCGTGGTATTCGTACTTTAAATGTGCGTATTAAACAGCACCAAGAAAACGCATTTGCCATCGCTCGTTACTTAGAGACATGTGAGCATGTAGAGAAAGTCTATTACCCAGGCCTTGAAAGTCATCCACAACATGACTTAGCAAAAGCACAGCAAAAAGGTTTTGGTGGCATGGTGAGCTTTAGTATTAAAGGCACAATTGAAGATACGGCTAAATTTTTAACGAGTGTAGAACAGTTTAGCCTTGCTGAATCACTTGGTGGTGTAGAGAGCTTAATTTGCCACCCGGCTACCATGACACACGCCGGCATGGCGCCTGAAGCACGCATTAAAGCGGGCGTAAACGATACGTTAATTCGTATTTCTGTTGGTATTGAAGATGTTGAAGATTTAATCGCAGATCTTGAACAAGCATTTGCAAAAACAATTAACAAAGATGTCGCTGCTGGTGGAGAAAAAAGCACTCAATGCTGCGCTGCACGACCTGCATTGTGGTGATTATTTAAATGACAAAACAAGTATATAAATTTGGTGGGTCAAGCCTAAGCAGTGCTAAGCGCTACCATGCAGTTGCCAATATTTGTCAGCAACTAGCGT
The DNA here is from genome assembly GCF_021654175.1 of Pseudoalteromonas sp. MMG024. Lineage (NCBI taxonomy): Bacteria > Pseudomonadati > Pseudomonadota > Gammaproteobacteria > Alteromonadales > Pseudoalteromonadaceae > Pseudoalteromonas > Pseudoalteromonas sp. MMG024. The sequence continues at coordinate 24,768 of NZ_JAKFZO010000029.1, read as the reverse complement.
ATGGCGATGCCATTGTTGTATCTGCAGCAGGTAAAACGACCGACACGCTTGTGCGCTTGTGGTCGTGTTATCACAATCAAGATCATAAAGGTGTTGGCGAGGTAATTGCGTTACTAAAAGATCACCAATGCGCACTGATTTCTGAATTACTAGGTGATAAAAGTGAAGTGTATGCTCACTTTATTGATGATATTAATGCAATCTCTCAACGTGCTGGCTGTGCAGAGTTAGAGCAGGCGTGGTTGCTTGCTCACGGTGAGCTGTGGTCTGCCCGATTACTTGCGCATTATTTAAATAAGCAAGGGGTTGCTGCGACTCACTTTGATAGCCGCAAGCTATTTGTTGTTGCACAAAATAATCTTAAGCATCAAGAAAATACTGCACGCTGTCAGGCATTAAAGAGCGATCAACTTAATGTGGTGACAGGATTTATCGCAAGTGACGAAGTGGGTAACACGGTGACGCTAGGCCGAAATGGTAGCGATTACAGTGCGACTTTGCTTGGTAAATATATTAATGCCAGCAGTGTTACAATTTGGACAGATACTCAAGGCGTTTACAGTACCGATCCACGTAAAGTAGAGAAGGCGGTTAAATACAATAAAATTAGCCAGCAGCAAGCACAACAATTAGCGCGATTGGGTAACCCTGTATTGCATGCTAAAACGCTTACACCATTAAAAGACAGCGATATTAAATTAGTCGTTCGTAGTAGCTACGATAGCCATAGTGATGGCACGCAAGTGGTTGCTAACGAACAAGCGAAAGCAAAACGTTTTTTAACGACACTAGCCAGTGTTGATGTATTTCAACTTACTCATAACAATAAAGATAGCATTCGAGAGTTAAGCATTATTCTGCAGCATCCGCTTCAGCCGCTTGAGGTAGAGGGAAATACGTTACTGCTTGTACCAAGTCAGTTTGGCGAGCAAGTTGCGTCATATTATTTACAAGATGCGGTGCTTATTGAATCGAATGTTTCTGGTGTGGCAATCGTGAGCGAGGCCGGCAGTGAATCGCAGTTACTTGAAAGTGCAAAAGCATTATTAGAGAAGCAAAGCATGACATTACGTGGTGCGTGGAGTCAAAATGGCTTTGCTATTTTACTTGGCGACCAGTTGCTTGAAAGCGATACGCTGTCATTATTACATGAAGAATTGATCACCGCTAAACAAGAATTAGCTGTGATTGTGGCGGGTATTGGTAATGTTGGAGAGGTGTTTTTATCACAGCTTAATGACCAGTTAGCGCGTCTAAATACTTTGTTACCAGTTAAGTTAGTAGGCTTATTGCGCTCAAGTACGAGTTTGTTAAATGGCCAGGGTATCGAGCTGGCAACAGCCAGTGCAAACTTCAAAAATAATGCAAAAGCGTCGTCACCTGAGCAGATTATCGAGTTTATTAAAGAGCTTGATTATGGTCATAAAGTGGTGATTGATATCACGGCAAGTGAAGCGTTTAGTAAGTTATACCCTGAATTTGCGTTGCACGATTGTCATATTATTTCAGCAAATAAATATGCGGGCACCGCAGAGCTAAATTGGTATGAAAATTTACGCCGCTTGCAGACAGAGAAAAATTTACTATGGCGTTACAACACAAGTGTAGGTGCCGGTTTACCAATTAATTTTGCTTTAAAAGACCTGCAAAACTCAGGCGATAAAATCACTAAAATTAGTGGTGTGTTCTCGGGCACATTGTCTTGGTTAGGGGCAAATTATTCGCTCGATAAAAAGTTCTCAGATTTAGTTGAGCAAGCACGAGAGCTGGGCTTTACCGAGCCTGATCCGCGTGAAGATCTTTCTGGTCGTGATGTGCAAAGAAAGTTACTTATTTTGGCGAGAGAGCTTGGTTTATCACTTGAACTAGACGACATTGAGTTATCGGCGTGGATGCCAGGAGAGCTTGCCGAAGGGTCTTGGCAAGATGCATTAGCAAAACGTGAGTCACTTGATACATTTGTGGAAGAGCTCGCTCTAGATGCACAAAGAGAAGGTAAAACGCTTAGGTATGTGGCTGAGCTTGATACCACAACCTCACCTATTACGGCAAAAGTGGGGTTAAAAGCTGTTGCTCCATCAGCTGCGGTTGCAACACTAACTCCGAGCGATAACATTTTTGTGATCAATAGTGTTTGGTATGCTGACAACGCATTGATTATTCAAGGACCTGGAGCAGGGCGTGAAGTTACCGCTGCGGGAGTGCATTCTGATTTATATTGGCTTTGCCATAAGCTATCAGAGTAATTAACCTTAACTCAGGGTAATTAATATTAAAAAGCCGCTAACAGTGTTAGCGGCTTTTTGTTTTATTTAAACTGATTTATATAAATGAATTGATACCGTTAAAATAGCTCTTCAGTTGTTTTTCCTGAATCAGTCGTTGTTGTATAAGGGTCAAATAAATTCTGTACTTCTTGCTGAGTATACTGCGTTGGTGCTGTTCCCTTTATAAAATACTCAAATCGTGACGAGTTATCGGTTTTTTTAGTTAGTAATCCTGATTTACGGTCGATTCTCACAGAGACGAGCCCTTCAGGTTGTTCAATAGGTGTACTAGGCATACCTCTTAGTGCTTCACGCATATAATCAAGCCATGCAGGCTGCGCCGTTCGTGCACCAGATTCACCGCCTGCAAATTGATTGCGACTTAAATTATTGTTGTAACTTACTCTGCCTAAACGCTTGCCGGCATCATCAAAGCCGACCCATACAGTGGTAATTACTTGGCTGTTAAAGCCTGAGAACCAAGTATCTACAATATCGTTTGTAGTACCGGTTTTACCTGATAAGTCATTACGTTTTAAATTTTTTGCACGCCAACCAGTGCCAACCCAACCTGGTTCTCCATAGATTGCAGTGTTCATCGCGTCGGCAATTAAAAAGGCATTTTGTTCGCTAATTACGCGAGGTGCGTAATGAAAGCTATCACGCACTTCTTCAGCGCTACACTGATTGCAAACTACTAACGGTTGAGATTTATATACGATGTTGCCTTCGGCATCTTCAATACGGTCAATAAAATAAGGTTCAATTAAATGCCCGCCATTGGCAAACGTTGCCATACCACGTGCCACTTCTAAAGGCGTTAACGAAGCAGCACCGAGTGAAAGTGCCTCATGTGGTTTAATGTCTTCAGGCGAAAAGCCAAATTTAAGTAAATGGTCAACTGTTTCGCGTGCGCCTATGCCTCGTAACAGGCGAACTGCAACCACGTTTTTAGACTGTGCTAATGCGCGACGCACACGAATTGGGCCATCGTAATTAGGTGGGCTATTTTCTGGACGCCATGCTATGCGCTGTGCGGAGTTCCAGCTATTTATTGGTGCATCGTTAATTATTGAGCCTAATGAGTAGCCGTGCTCAATTGCAGCTGAATAAAGGAATGGCTTAATGTTTGAACCCACTTGACGTTTTGCTTGGGTTGCGCGGTTGTATTGTGATAACTCGAAGCTATAACCACCAACAAGTGACTCAATTGCACCGGTTTGAGGATTAAGAGACACTATTGCACTGCTCACGTCGGGCATTTGAGATAGTTTATATTGACCATCTTCATTTTGCTGTAGCCAAACGAACGCCCCAGGATAGAGTATATCTGAGGTTGTTTTAGGTGGCTTTCCTTGGCGTGAATGTGAAATGTATGGACGAGCCCACTTTAATCCGTCCCATGGAATTGTGATTGAATTGCCGTTTTTAAGTACTGCATAAGCATTTTGCTCATCAATTTGCTCTACAACAGCTGCTTTTAAATATCCGATTTCATTTACTGATTCGAGATAAGAGAGGATTTCATTGCGTTGCCAAGCAGCGTCAGTTTCGGAGTTCCATAAATAAATGTTAACTCCTCTAAAACCATGGCGATGGTCATAGTTATGAATATTATCCATTAACGCTTTTTGCGCAGCCGCTTGGTTTTTAGCTGTGATGGTTGCGTAAACTTTATAGCCGTTGTTATACGCGCCGTCTAACCCGAAGCGTGCAACCATGTCTGCTCGAATCATTTCTGAAATATAAGGTGAAGAAAACTCGATTTCTGCACCATGTTTTTTCGCTGTTATTGGCGCTTTACTTGCTTCGTCAAATTGTGCTTGTGAAATGTATCCTTCAACTAACATACGAGAAAGAACAACATTGCGGCGGTGTTTTGCTCGAGTTGGATTACTTATAGGGTTTAATGATGAAGGGGCTTTTGGTAAACCAGCAATCATCGCAAGCTGTGGCAAATTAAGTTGATCTAAATTTTTGCCGTAGTAAACCTGCGCTGCTGCGCCAACACCAAATGCACGATGACCAAGTTCTATTTTATTGAGATAAAGTGCCAATATTTCATCTTTTGTCATTAGGCTCTCAATATGCAACGCAATAAAAATTTCTTTTATTTTTCGCATGTATGCTTTTTCGCGCGTTAAAAAGAAGTTACGCGCCGTTTGCATGGTAATGGTACTGGCACCTTGTTTCTTTTCGCCTGTTGTAATTAGTACGATTGCAGAGCGGACAATGCCGATTGGGTCGATGCCAGGGTGATCGTAGAAACGATTATCTTCAGTCGCGAGTATGGCGTTTAAAAAATCTTGCGGAATTTGATCTATCGTAACCGGAATACGTTTTTTTTCACCAAATTGGTTGATTAATTGGCCATCTTTGGTGAATACTTGCATAGGTGTTTGAAGTTGCACGTCTTTTAAAACGGCAACGCTGGGTAGTTCGGGCTTTACGTAAAAGTAAAGGATAACTACTGCAAAAGTACCAAGAATGGTACATATGATAATAAAACGTAAAAAGTTTTTTATAAAAGCCACAGAAAATTCCCGAGAATGGACTCCCAATTACAAGATAACACTGGTAGTATATCCTGATTAATTTTTGAATAAAATTTTTTCGCTAGATTTTATAAAGTTATTATAATTATAAAAAAAAGGATTAGCGTTAGGTTTATGATAGGTCAACTGTTTAAAAAACCACAGCCTCTGATGGTTGGTATTGATATTGGCTCTCACTCGGTTAAAGCCGTGCTATTAAGCCAAAAAGACACTCATTATCGACTTGAAGCGTTTGCTGTCGAGCCAATGCCTAAAGGGGCGATGGCTGAAAGGACGATCCAAGATATTGAAGCTGTTGGTCGTGTAATTAATAAAATTCGTAAAAAACTCCCCAAAAACATTTCAGAAGCGGCAACTGCAGTATCTGGTCAGGCGGTTATCACGAAAGTTATTTTTATGGATGTAGCCTTAACGGATGCTGAATTAGAATCTCAAATAGAAATTGAAGCGGACAGCTTAATTCCTTATCCACTTGATGAAGTGAGTCTAGATTTTGAAAAGCTTGACGTGAACGATGCTGATCCATCAAAAGTAAACGTATTACTTTCAGCTGCGCGTACTGAAAGTGTTGAAGCGCGTGCTGGAGCCGTTGAGTCAGGTGGTTTTGTGCCTAAAGTTGTTGATGTTGAAGCATATGCGTTAAGTCGTAACCTTGAACTGTGCTACGACTTCTTGCCAGAAGACGCTGCAAACAAGGTCGTTGCCTTTATTGATGTAGGTGCAACGATGACGCTTATCAGCGTAACGCAGAATGGTGAGACACTTTATACCCGAGATCAGGTTTTTGGTGGTGAACAATATACTCAAAGTATTGTTTCTTACTATAATAAGAGTTTCGATGAAGCGGAACTTGCAAAAACGTCAGGTGACTTACCACCAAACTATACGTTTGAAGTATTAGCACCGTTCCAAACATCATTTTTGCAACAGGTTCGTCGTGCTATTCAAATGTTCTTAACCACAAGTGGCAAAGACCAAGTTGACTATATTGTATTATCTGGTGGTACCTCGTTAATCTCTGGCTTAGATAAGCTACTGATTGATGAGTTAGGTATTCATTCCGTCATTATGAATCCATTTGAGAAAATGGAGCTAGCACCTGGCGTGGACCGTGAATCTTTAGAGAAGAACCAAGCACAGTTAGCAGTAGCGACGGGCTTAGCACTAAGGAGTTTTTCACCATGCCACATATAAACCTCTTGGCGTGGCGTGATGCGTCGCGCAAGGAAGCACAAAAGCAGTTTGTTACGATTCTTGTGCTCGTTGTTATTGTTGCGTTTGGTAGTATGTTTGCACTAAGTATGTTCTATGGTGCATTAAAAGATGGCCAAAATGTTCGTAATAACTTCCTTACTTCAGAAATAGCTCTACTAGATCAGCGAATTAAAGATATTAATGAGCTAGATAAGCGAAAAGCTAGTTTGCAGCAACGCATGCGCCTTATCGAAGAGTTACAGAGTAACCGAAACCTTGGTACACAGATTATGGATGAGGTTGCACTGGTAGTTCCTTCAGGCGTTTACTTAACAAGCTTAGAACGTCGCGACCGTGCGCTTCAAATTGTAGGTAAAAGTGAATCTCATAACCGTGTATCTGCAATGTTACGTAAGCTTGAAGAGTCATATTTATTTGAAGATGCAATTATGCAAGTGATTGAAGCAGGCGACCAAGAACTGCGCTTGCTTAACGATTTCAACTTAAGATTTAGAGTTAAACCGTTCGAAGAAATTAGCGAGGTTCAAAAATGAATATCGATTTAAAATCGCTAAATGAAATCGACTTAGATGAATTAGACCTAGAGAATGTTGGTAGTTGGCCACTTGCTGTTAAAGTGATCGTTTGTTGTATCGCAGCAGGCTTAGTTGCATTTTTTACATATTCAATGTTGGTTTCAAGTGAAATTGAAGCCTATGAAAGAGCGCAACAGAAAGAACAAGAATTGCGAGCTTCTTATCGTCAAAAGTATGACGTAGCTAGTAAGTTAGAAATTTATCGTCAACAAATGGTTGAAATGGAAGAGAAGTTTTCACAGCTTTTGAAACGTCTTCCTACTTCAAGTGAAACACCTGGCTTAATTGAAGATTTATCTTACATTGGAACATCAAGCGGTTTAACGTTCCACAAAGTTGAATGGATGCCAGAGATCGAAAAAGAGTTCTACACTGAGTTACCAATTAAAATTGAAGTGGTAGGTAGTTACCATGATTTTGGTGAGTTTGTAAGTAAAGTAGCTGAGTTACCTCGTATTATCAGCTTACATGACTTCACAATTGAAGGTGGAGAACAACAAGAGCAGTTAGAGTTTAGCGTTGTTGCTAAGACCTACCGCTACGAAGGGGAGCGCGAATGAAAAAATTAGCTATTTTAGCTTTGCCTCTAATTCTTAGTGGCTGCTTTGATGATTTAACAGAACAACAAGAATTTATTAATCAGGTGCGTGCTAATACTAATAATAACGTAGAGCCAATTCCTGAAATTAAGAACTTTAACCACTTTGCTTACACTGCCAGCGAAAAGCGAAGCCCTTTTGTAGCACCAAAACCAGAGGTTATTCAGGATCGATTATTGCAAGTTCAAAACTGCTTGCACCCTGATCCTCGTCGTAGAAAGGATGCGCTAGAGCGTTTCCCGTTAGAAAATCTACAAATGCGTGGCACAATTGGCTCAGCAACAGAGCTGTTAGCACTTATTACAGCTCCTGATAACTCATTGCATGAAATTGGTGTTGGTGAGCGAATGGGACTATTTAATGGCAAGGTAACTCAGGTACAAAATGGCTTTATTGAGCTGCTAGAATTAATACCTGATGGTGCAGGATGTTGGAAAGAACGCCTGACGAAAGTGGAAATCGTGGAGGCAGGTAGCAATGCGTCAAGTTAATAATAAAGGGTTTAATAATATGCGATTAGCAGTAGGTCTACTTCGTAAAGGCTTTTCAACTTTACTAGCAGCAGGTTTATTGGTGCTTTCATTTGGGGCGTCGGCTGTTCCGCTGCTATATGATGTGCGCTATAACCCATTACTCGATGGCGAAACAGAAATCGAATTCGTATTTGATGAAGAAATCTATGTAGAACCAAAAATTCAGGTTTTTTCTGAGCCTGCTCGTATTGAACTATTCTTCGATGAAGCTGACTTTGAGGAAAACTTAACAGAAGTTTTGATCAACAAAGCCGGTGTTAAACGTGTTACTCATGCATTTGAGAATGATGGTTTTAAAGTAACTGTATTTTTAGATTATCTTAAAATTTATCAAACACGCGTAGACAAGAACCTTTTCTATTTACATGTGAGCGATAACCCAACGCAAGATGTAGCTGAAACGTCAGCAGTTGAAGACAGCTCAAGTTATATCAACAAAATTCAAGCAATTGATTTCCGTCGCGGTGAAAGTGGTGAGGCTCGAGTTATGATTTTCTTACAAGAAAACATGGCAGCTATCGATGTAAGCGAAAAGGCGGGTAAAATTGTTGCTGAGTTCCACAATACAGACATCCTTGATGATCTTCTTTATCAGTTAGATGTTATGGATTTTGGTACGGTAGTTAGCACCGTTGAAACATTTAAAGATGGTATTAATAGCCGTATCGTTATTGATACAACAACTGGCTTTGATTATAACTATCAACAATTGGATAATATCTTTACGTTAACAGTTGAAAAAGATGAATCAAAGCGCAGCTTCTTAGGTGACGGTAAAGATTACCAAGGTAAGCCGATGTCGCTTAACTTCCAAGATATTTCTATTCGTCAAGTACTGCAAATTATTGCGCAGTATAACAACTTTAACTTAGTAACAAGTGACTCAGTTGAAGGTAACATTACACTGCGTTTAGATGGTGTACCATGGGACCAAGCGCTTGATGTAGTACTTCGTATGAAGGGCCTTGATAAGCGCATGGATGGTTCAATCTTAATGGTTGCACCAACAGAAGAGCTAGCGTCGCGTGAAGCTCGAGAGTTAGAAGTGAAGCAAAAAGTTGCTGAATTAGAACCTCTGTATAGTGAATATATTCAATTAAACTACGCAAAGGCAAAAGACTTCTCTGAACTACTTAAGTTCGAAGGCAACAGCATTTTATCGAGTCGTGGCTCTGTTTCAGTGGATGAGCGTACAAATACACTGTTAATTAAAGATACTGCAGCTAGTATCGAAAGTGTTCGCCGCATGATCGAGAATCTAGATATTCCTGTTAAGCAGGTTAAAATTGAATCTCGCATGGTAACTGTACGCGACAACGTACAAGAAGATCTTGGCATTCGTTGGGGCTTTAGCGACCAGCAAAATTCTGATGGTGTTTCAGGTACGCTTGAAGGGGCAAATAGCATCGGTAACGGTATTATTCCAGCGTTAAGCGACCGCTTGAATGTTAACTTACCAATTGCTAACCCAGCAGGTAGTATTGGTATTCACGTAGCTAAACTTGCAGATGGCACGCTAATTGATCTAGAACTATCGGCGCTAGAACAAGAAAATAAAGCGGAAATCATTGCAAGCCCAAGTATTACCACGGCAAACCAAAAAGAAGCACGCATTGAACAAGGTACTGAAATTCCTTATGTTCAAGCAGCTTCAAGTGGTGCAACAACGGTAGAGTTCAAAAAAGCTGTATTAAGCTTAGAGGTAACACCACAAATTACACCTGATGATAAGATTATCTTAGATCTTGTTATCACTCAGGATACGCGTGGTGATACGGTGCAAACGCCAACAGGCCCAGCTGTTGCGATTGATACGCAAGAAATCCGTACACAAGTACTTGTTGATAATGGGCAAACCATTGTGTTGGGTGGTATTTATCAACAGCAGATTGTGAGTAACACTAAGAAAGTTCCTCTATTAGGTGATATTCCTTATCTTGGTTACTTGTTCCAATCAAATAGTGAATTTAATGAGAAGAAAGAGTTGCTTATCTTTGTAACTCCTAAAATTCTTAATGATTCTTTGTAATTAAAAAGGGCTGAATGGCCCTTTTTAATGTATAACACTTGAAAACCTTGCCTGTTTGTTGAGATAATCCCTGCCTTACTTTTGGGGACCAGCTAATAAGCGGGGTTTTTTTTAATTTTAGAGTTCGTTTGTACTAAAAGATATGGCTGAAAAACGTAATATATTTCTAGTGGGCCCAATGGGCGCAGGTAAAAGCACTATTGGTCGTCACCTTGCAGACCAACTTCATTTAGAGTTTTTTGACTCAGACCAAGAGATCGAGCGTCGCACAGGTGCGGATATCGCTTGGGTTTTTGATATTGAAGGTGAAGAAGGGTTTCGTCGCAGAGAAGAATCTGTTATTTCCGACTTAACAGAAAAGCAAGGGATCGTACTAGCAACAGGCGGTGGCTCTATTATTAGTAAAGATGTACGTAATAAGTTATCTGCTCGTGGTATTGTTGTTTACTTAGAGACACCAATTGAGAAACAACTAGCGCGTACACAACGCGATAAGAAACGTCCGTTGCTTCAAACTGAAGAAGCACCTAAAGATGTGTTAGTTCGTCTTGCTGATGAGCGTAACCCTCTTTACGTTGAAGTTTCAGATTTTGTTGTTCGTACTGATGAACAAAGTGCAAAAGTAGTTGCTAATCAAATTATCGAAAAGATAAATTTCTAAATATAAAAGGGGATGCGCATGCTTGAATTATCAGTTAATTTGGGTGAGCGCAGCTACCCGATTTATATTGCACAAAACAATCTTACTGACAGTCCAAATTTATACAATATTTTGGCAGGTCGTAAAGTAGTGATTGTTTCAAATGAAACAATCGCTCCTATCTATCTAGATAAATTCACATCCCAACTACCAAATCATGACTTTCTCTCTTGCATCATTCCCGATGGTGAGCAATTTAAATCTCTAGAATACTTTGAATTCATTAATCGCTTTCTGTTAGAGCATAATTGTGGCCGTGATACTTGCCTTATTGCGCTTGGCGGAGGTGTGATTGGTGATCTTACTGGTTTTGTCGCTGCATGTTATCAGCGTGGAATTGATTTTATCCAAGTACCAACCACACTACTTTCACAGGTGGATTCATCGGTCGGCGGGAAAACAGCGGTTAATCACCCACTCGGTAAAAATATGATTGGTGCGTTTTACCAACCAAAAGTGGTTTATATCGATAACAACACACTTAATACGTTACCAAGCAGAGAATTCGCTGCAGGTATCGCAGAAGTGATTAAATATGGTTTAATTTACGATGTTGATTTCTTTAAATACATTGAAGATAACGTCGCTGAAATAAAAGCACATAACTCGGAACAATTAAGCCAAATTATTTATCGTTGCTGTGAAATAAAAGCCGAAATCGTTGCTCAAGATGAAAAAGAGGCAGGTTTACGTGCATTGCTAAACCTTGGTCATACTTTTGGTCACGCAATTGAAGCAGAGATGGGATATGGTAACTGGTTACACGGCGAAGCAGTTGCAACTGGTATGGTTTTAGCATCCCAATTAGCATATCTAAGAGGCAAGCTATCTGAGGTAGAATTGAAACGCATTGTAAACTTGATTGCAGAATTTGAATTGCCGGTCAGCGCACCAGCTTCAATGTCGTGTGCTGACTTTGTAAAACACATGGTTAAAGATAAGAAAAACAAGCAAGGCGTCATTCGATTCATTATTCCAAGCAAATTTGGCGGCAGTGAGCTAGTTGATGATGTTACACCGCAAGAGCTAGAAGAGTTATTTAAGCTGCATGCAAACTAAAATATTGCCCAGTAGGCAAGCACTTGTTGATCGAGTTGAACTGCAGTTTGCCTACGGTAATAATTTTATCTGTCTCATTTCAGAAGTTGGACTTGGAAAAAGTTATCTTGCTGAGACATTCATTTCCGAAAAATTTACAGAGCATAACAAAGCTTATGTTAAAGCAACGCGCAGTGCGCAAGACCGTCATCTAATCGGGCAAGTTATTGAGCAAAGCTTTTCGAATCCATTGATCGATTATGATCTGACTATAGTTGAAAACTTTATTGGGTTAACAGGTGAATCGATAGAGCCATTGCTGATTGTTATTGATGATGCTCACTTTATCAGTGATGATTTTGCAAATGAATTGTTCCAACTAACCGAATCTTACCAAGGTCAGATTCGTATTTTATTAACTTCAACTCGACAGCTTCCAGTGGCTGATGCGATTAACATGCATATTGAAGCATTAGATCAGATTGAAAGTCTAACCCTGATGAAAATGTATTTTAGTGATTTACCAAGTGTTGATGAACCTATTTTTAAAGCATTTATTGAAGCTTCTAATGGTAATCCTCAGCTACTATTAGCTTGGAAAAAAGATAACTCCGAGGTACAGGTAGCGATACAAAAACGCAGCAGGCAGTATAGAGTCTACCTTTTGTTGATTAGCATATTAATACTGATTGGACTGTTAACTTCCTTAGCTTGGTACTTTTTTGATAAAAAGAATATTCAAGCTGCTTCAGTTGGCAATCCACCGACAACTGCAATTGCTATTGAAGATGTTTCATTATCTAAACCTGTTGACTTAACAGCTAAACCCGACAAAACTTCTGGGCAGCCAGAGCAGCAGCCAGAGCAGCAGCCAGAGCAGCAGCCAGAGCAGCAGCCAGAGCAGCAGCCAGAGCAGCAGCCAGAGCAGCAGCCAGAGCAGCAGCCAGAGCAGCAGCCAGAGCAGCAGCCAAAAAGCTTAACCGGTAACGAGTGGTTTATTGCACAGCCAGCAAATTATTTTACAATTCAGCTTATGGTGGTGCGCGATCTAGAAGTGATATCACAAACAGTTGAAAACCTGAATTTAGATAACACACATATATTTGAAATAAAGAGCAATCAAGCGAGTCTACATGGTTTAACCTATGGCTTATATAGCTCAATGGCAAAAGCACAAAAAGCGAGAGTAGAGCTACCAGCAACGCTTTTAAACCAGGGCGCGTTTGTCAAATCAGTAGGTAAAATTCAACAGCAAATTCAAGCAAATAACTAAAGCCATAGTTTACTAGTGTGAGCTAGTGTAGAATAGCTGCCCTCGACGTGAATTATAAACAATAAATACCAGCTAGCATGAACAAAAAAACACGCGCATTTTTAAAATGGGCAGGCGGCAAATACAGTTTAGTTGAAGAGCTTTCTAAGCGCTTACCAACAGCAGATACGTTAGTTGAGCCTTTTGTTGGTGCTGGTTCTGTTTTCTTAAATACGCAATTTAAGCATTATATTTTGAATGACATTAATGCAGATCTCATCAATCTCTATAATGAATTAAAAGATAATCCAGATGAGTTTATTGCCGATGCGCGGAAATTGTTTGTTGATGTAAATAATGATGCTGATGTTTATTATGAGTATCGTAAACAATTCAATGCGTCATCAGATGCCTATGAGCGTGCGATTCTATTTTTATATATGAATCGTCACGGCTACAACGGTCTTTGCCGTTATAATAAAAAAGGCATATTCAACGTACCATTTGGCAAATATAAACGCCCCTATTTCCCTGAAAACGAATTGTATTTTTTTGCAGAAAAAGCGCAGCAAGCAACTTTTACGTGCTTAAACTACGAAGAAGTATTTCAAGCTATTCCGGAAAATGCGGTTATTTATTGCGATCCACCTTATGTTCCCTTAAGCAAAACTGCGTCATTTACTAGTTATGCTAAAGGCGGCTTTGATCTAGACGATCAAGCTAACCTTGCTAACCTAGCTGAAACTCAGGCGTTTAACCAAGGTAATTCCGTTTTAATCTCTAACCATGACACGTTATGGACACGTAAAATTTACGCGCAAGCGAGCCTTGATGTGATCCAAGTAAAGCGCACAATTAGTCCGAAAGGAAATAAGCGTAATAAAGTGGGTGAATTAATGGCGTTATATAAAGCTGACGTGGACTACGAGATTTAACTCACAACCAGCTGAACAACAAACGTAATTGTTAAAACAAAGGCAACTGTTAGTACAATCCCAAGCACAATTAAGTACCTTACCGATAAGTTTTTGAAGTGATGATGTTGTCGCTTGCTACTCTGTACGCCAAATAATGCAGCTAAAACGGCTTGTAAATACTGCATTATAACGATCCTTATCTTATGTGCGTTGAATAATTCGCTTGTGCTTCTTTTTTGCCTGACTCAAGCAGTTCAAGTAAGTCTAGATAATGAAATTGAGAACTGCGACTTTTTCCAATGAACCAAGAAAACCAGCTTTGATTCGCGGCTCGAGCTTGGCAGCTACCAGTTGGGAAATATCCAGTACTCGCGACTTGGAGTTTTGGAGGGCAGTTACAGCCGTGTGATGTGGTGTTACTTTTTGCAATTAATGAATACGAAGCTGCAGAAAACACCGTAATAGTTGTTGCCAACACCGTGTGTTTTATCCATTTGCTAAACATCATGTTCTGCCTCTTCCTATTAGTAACATGACTAAAGCTTAACCAAGTTTTAGGGACAAAACAACGGTAATTTAACGCAAAATACAACTACTCCATCTCAAATTATGTTATAAATGTTAACCATTTGTAAAGGTGAATTTTAAGAAAAAATAGGTTACAGTATGTACTGCTTATAATTGAGCAATTCTCTCTTCCCGTTCAATGTGTTAACAAAAAAATTTGAGGTAGTGTTATGTCGCAGTATTTAATTGCACCTTCTATTCTGTCAGCTGATTTCGCGCGTCTAGGTGAAGAAGTCGACAATGTTTTAAAAGCTGGAGCTGATGTGGTGCATTTCGATGTGATGGATAATCACTACGTACCCAATTTAACAATTGGACCAATGGTGTGTAAGGCATTACGTGATTACGGAATTGAAGCGCCGATTGATGTGCATTTAATGGTAAAGCCAGTTGATACACTTATTCCAATGTTTGCCGATGCAGGTGCAAGCATAATTACATTTCACCCAGAAGCAAGCGAGCATGTAGACCGTACACTTTCATTAATCAAAGAACATGGTTGCAAAGCAGGTTTAGTACTAAACCCAGCAACACCGCTAAGTTGTCTAGAATATGTTATGGATAAACTAGACGTTATTTTATTAATGTCAGTTAATCCGGGCTTCGGTGGACAAAAATTTATTCCAAATACGCTTGATAAGCTGCGCGCAGTTCGCAAGTTGATCGATCAATCTGGCTACGATATTCGCTTAGAAATTGATGGTGGTGTAAATGTGAATAATATCGCTGAAATTGCAGAGGCGGGAGCAGATATGTTCGTTGCAGGTTCGGCAATTTTCAATCAGCCTGACTACAAGCACATAATCGAGCAAATGCGTGAACAACTGTCTCACGTAAAATCTTAAAAAATGTGAAATTCAGGTCGACAAATGCTTGCTTCCAATCTTGAAGCATTTAAAATTGTCGGCCTTATTTGTAAATTAAATTAGTAAAGGAAAATCATGACAAAGCCTGTAGTGTTAAGTGGCATTCAGCCCACCGGCGGTATGACAATTGGTAATTATATCGGTGCCATTAACCAGTGGCTTAAATTACAAGAAGATCATGATTGTTACTTTATGCTTGTTGATTTGCATGCGCTTACAGTTCGTCAAGAACCTGAAGTGTTAAAGCAACGTGTATTAGATGGCATTGCGCTTTATGCTGCGTGTGGCATTGATCCTGAAAAATCAGCGCTATTTGTACAATCACAAGTACCTGAGCATGCACAGCTTAGCTGGGTGTTAAACTGTTATGCACAAATGGGTGAGCTTAATCGCATGACACAGTTTAAAGATAAGTCAGCTAAAAATGCGAATAACATTAATGTCGGTCTATTTAGCTACCCAGTATTACAAGCTGCAGATATTTTGTTGTATCAAGCGGATCAGGTGCCAGTAGGTGAAGATCAAAAGCAGCATTTAGAATTAACGCGCGATATCGCAACACGTTTTAATAATTTATATGGCGACGTATTTAAAATTCCAGAGCCATACATTCCAGAATTTGGCGCACGCGTGATGAGCCTGCAAGATCCAGCCAAAAAAATGTCAAAGTCTGACGACAATCCAAATGGTTACATCATGTTATTAGATGAACCTAAAAAGATTGAGAAGAAGCTTAAAAAAGCCGTTACCGACTCAGACGAGCAAGCACGCATTTATTTTGACCCGCAAGAGAAAGCCGGCGTTTCAAACTTATTAACCTTGCTTTCTGTGGCAACTGGAAAATCGATTGAAGAGCTTGTACCAGCGTACGAAGATAAAATGTACGGCCACCTGAAAAAAGACACAGCTGAAGCTGTGGTTAGTATGATTGAGCCGATTCAAACGCGTTTTAAAGAAATTCGCGAAGACCAAACATTGCTTAACAGCATCATGAAATCTGGTGCTGAAAAAGCTGGTGCGCGTGCAGAAGCAACGCTTAAATCGGTTTACAATGCGTTAGGTATGATCCCACGCCCATAATCTTGGCCACATAATGCCAAGCAAGAGCCAGGTTTAGCCTGGCTTTTCTATACATAGGTGCATCCATGTTGTTAATGATCGATAACTACGATTCGTTTACTTATAACTTAGTGCAGTACTTCCAGCGCCTTGATGTTGATGTGAAAGTGGTGCGTAATGATGAGCTCTCAGTTTCTGAAATAACCAAGTTAAAACCGCAATATATAGTTATTTCACCTGGCCCATGCTCGCCAAACGAAGCAGGGATTTCGCTTGATGTTGTTCACCGATTAAAAGGCCAGTTGCCAATACTCGGAATTTGCCTTGGTCATCAAACGATCGCACAAGCGTTAGGTGCTAATGTGGTGCGAGCAAAACAAGTAATGCATGGTAAAACATCAAAAATAATCCATACTAATCAAGGTGTATTCACTAATTTGCCAAACCCATTGGAGGTTTGCCGCTATCACTCTTTAGTTGTTGAAAAGCAAAGTTTACCAACAGATTTAAGTGTTACGGCGTGGAGCGTGGATGCAGATGGACAACAAGACGAAATAATGGGTCTCAAGAATGAGAACTTGGCATTAGAAGGGGTTCAATTTCACCCTGAAGCCATTTTAACGCAATCTGGGTTAGCACTACTAAACAACTTTATAACTACGTATCGGTAATCGTTTTTTACATGAATAAAGCGACAAAGCAAAAATGGCAAGCAGAAATGCTAATTGGTCGATTTCATGACTTATTGTTAGGTCAGCAGTTTGCACAGCAGCAAATTGGTTATATTCATACACTCGATGTTAATTACGGTGAGCCTCTACCGGTACGAAAGCTGTTAGAAGTTGAGCAAGTTGCAGCAAAAGCCCGTGAAAAACAAGACTCTCGTAATCATCAATTTATTGCCGATGTAAATGCTGACCTGCACCAGCAAATCGAAGATGAAATTGATAAATGCATGGATAATGTTGAATACATTTATAAAGAAATTATTCTAATTCAAGACAATATTCCTGCAACCTTAGACATTTTGGCAGTTAAATCAGCCTCGGTTGGTCGTATCGACCCACTTATCACCGATTTACATTGGTTAGGTGAGGAGATCCTTAAGTTTATTAATTTGCCCCAATACCGCCCTGAAAAAGACCCAGCTAAAGCAGTAAGAGTCGATAACCCATCGCTTGCGCTGCGTTATATTGGCCTTGAAAATTTAAAGTTGATTGTACCGACATTCTCATTAAAGCACTGGACACCTCACAGTACCGCGCCATTCCAAATGTTAAAACGCAAGCTATGGGAAACCGGCATGGCTGCGGGAATTGCATCGCGTAGTTTAGCTGAAGAAAAGGGAGAAGATGGCTACAAACCATTCGTACTGGGAATGTTTCATGGTTTAGGAAATATGGCGTTAATTCGTCTCTATCTTCGATTATTTGACGCGCTGTGGGAGAAAAACTCCCGTGAAGCGCGTGAAAATGGTAATAAAGATCGCCATACCGCGCTTTCAGAAATAAAACCTGAAGCCTTATTTTTACGAAATTTGATGGTAGAGAAAGGCGCGCGTTTGTCCTGTAAGTTGATAGAGCATATGAGCTTAAAATACCTTCCTATTGCGCAGGCTATGCATGATATCGCCGAAAATAAGCCATTTGACGAGTGTTTACCATTAGCGCAAATAGTATTGAAAGGGCGCGCATACAGTTATTATAAGTTTTTACAAAAACATACCTTAATCGAACCCGACGAAGCAAAAGCGTTGTTTACGCATTATCAATTTAGCGGCAAAGAACTCAAATTATTAGCAAGTACCAGCTTGCAGAATCTGCAATTACGCATTGAGCGATAATTATCCTTACTTTTTTCGTAATTTTTTACGCCTATTCATGCAATGTGAATAAATTTCACTAAACAAAGTAATTCACTAGCTTACATAGTGAAGTTTGGTAGAAGATAGGTGTGTTAAACAAAATAGTTATTCATATAACATGAAATATTATCCGAAACCCTTGTATTTAAAGGTGTTGGAGCTATTTTTAAGGAAGACAGTAGGGGAATTTTCTGGAATAATGTCAGTCCGAATTTTGCCCGATTTAGCGGGCTTAGGTAACACAAAAGTGTAATAAAACCTTGTGTACCGAAAAATTAATGAGGAGTTAAAATGACAGTTTCAAGAGCATTATTTGACCAAGTAATGGTACCTAACTATTCGCCATCAGCGGTTATTCCGGTGAAAGGTGAAGGTTCACGAGTATGGGATCAACAAGATAACGAGTATGTCGACTTTGCCGGTGGCATCGCGGTTAACTGCTTAGGTCACTGTCATCCAGCGCTTGTTTCAGCATTGAAAGAGCAAGGCGAAAAATTATGGCACCTTTCAAATGTATGGGCTAACGAGCCAGCACTTCGCCTAGCTGAAAAGCTAACTAAAGCGACATTTGCAGATAAAGTATATTTTGCAAACTCAGGTGCAGAAGCTAACGAAGCAGCACTAAAACTAGCACGTCGTTGGGCACTTGATAATTTCGGTGCTGAAAAATCACAAATTATTTCATTTAATAAAGGTTTCCACGGTCGTACATTCTTTACCGTAACGGTTGGTGGTCAAGCGGCTTACTCAGATGGCTTTGGTCCTAAACCTGGTGACATCGCGCATGCTGACTACAATGACTTAGCATCATTAGAAGCACTTATCTCAGATAACACCTGTGCAGTAATGCTTGAGCCACTACAAGGCGAAGGTGGTGTTGTAAGCCCAACTAGCGAATTTATGCAAGGTGTACGTGCGCTATGTGATAAGCACAATGCGTTACTTATTTTTGATGAAGTACAGACTGGTGTAGGCCGTACAGGCGATTTATACGCTTACCAAGGCTTAGGTGTAACACCTGACATTTTATCTACAGCTAAAGCGCTAGGTGGTGGTTTTCCAATTGGTGCTATGCTTACAACAACTGAGATTGCTAAACACTTAAAAGTGGGTACGCATGGCTCTACATACGGCGGTAACCCGCTTGCATGTGCAGTAGCTGAAGCAGCATTTGACACCGTAAACACAAAAGAAGTACTTGAAGGTGTAACGGCTAAAGAAGCACTTTTCAAAGAGCTACTTGCTGAAATTAATGCTGAACACAACGTATTTGCAGAAGTACGTGGTAAAGGCTTGCTACTTGGCTTAGCGTTAACTGACGAATACAAAGGTCGTGCAAAAGAGTTTATGACAGCGGGTGTTGAGCACGGTGTTATGGCGCTTGTTGCCGGTGCAGACGTAATTCGCTTCACACCATCATTGGTAATTCCAGAAGCTGATATCCGCGAAGGTATGGCTCGCTTTGCAAAAGCAGTAGCACAGGTTGTTAAAGGCTAAGAGCAAAGACAGAAAAGCAGCATTTGGCTGCTTTTCTTAATTTTAATATAGGGGCTACTAATGATTATCGTTCGTCCGATTAAAAGCTCGGATTATCCAGCTTTAATGAAGATAGCTGAAGATTCAGGTCATGGCTTCACGTCTTTGCCACAAAATGAAGACCTGCTTAAGCGCAAAATAGCGCGTTCAGAGCAAAGCTTTAGCAAATCGGTTGCTCATCCTGAGGATGAGGGTTATTTGTTTGTAATGGAAGATTTGGCGACTGGCGAAGTTGTCGGTACATCTGCAATTGAAGCGGCAGTTGGCTTAGATGATGCCTTTTACCATTATCACTTAAGCAAGGTGATCCACTCGTCGCGTGAACTTAATGTTTACAAAGCGGTAGATATTCTTACCTTATGTAATGATTACACCGGTGCAACAGAGCTATGTACTTTGTACCTACAAGATCATTACCGTCAAGGTGGAAATGGTAAGTTATTATCAAAAATGCGCTTTATGTTTATGAATGCGCATGCAGAACGCTTTGCTAGTAAAGTATTAGCTGAAATGCGCGGTGTATCTGATGAAAACGGCGAAAGCCCGTTTTGGCAATGGTTAGAAGAGCACTTCTTCTCAATGGACTTTCCAACAGCAGACTACCTGACAGGTATTGGCCAGAAAGTGTTTATTGCTGAATTAATGCCAAAATACCCAATTTATGTAAATTTACTTAGTAAAGACGCACAAGCGGTAATTGGTCAGGTACATGATAAAACCCGTCCAGCAATTGAGTTATTAAAAAGCGAAGGCTTCACGTTTAACGGCTATGTAGATATTTTTGATGCAGGGCCAACGGTAGAAGCAGATATTAGTAATATCAAAACAATCCGCGACTGCCAAAACCGCACTGTGGTAATTGGTGATATGGCACAAGGCTCAGAGACAAGTTTTATGCTGTCAAACCACAAGTTGGTTGACTTTAGAGCGTTACTATCGACAATGACCTTGGATGCAAACAGCGAGACAGTTACTTTGTCTGCTGAACTTGCAAATGCGCTACATGTTTCAGAAGGTGATGTGATCACTATCGCACCACTTTAAATAGTTAGGAGAAATTGAGATGACTCACGCCGCTCAGTTTATAAATGGCCAGTGGTTAGCTGGTGAAGGAGCTGAATTCAGCTCGTTAAACCCTGCAAAAGGGGAAGTAATTTGGTCAGCAACGTCTGCAACAGCAGATCAAGTTGACGCAGCAATTAAGGCAGCACGCGAAGCGTTTTATAGCTGGACAGATTTAACATTTGAACAGCGTTTAGAGATTGTTAAAAAGTTTGCTGAACAGCTTGCTGAAAATAAAGATGCGCTTGCCAAAGCCATTGCACTTGAAACGGGTAAACCGCTTTGGGAGACAGCAACAGAAGTTGGCGCAATGATCGGCAAAATCGGTATTTCTGAAAAAGCGTATTTAGAGCGCACAGGTACTGTTGAAAACCCGATGCCTCAAGGTCGTGCTGTAATTCGTCATAAAGCACACGGTGTTGTTGCGGTATTTGGTCCTTATAATTTCCCAGGTCACCTGCCTAACGGTCATATTGTTCCTGCATTGCTTGCAGGTAACACAGTTATCTTTAAGCCATCAGAACTAACCCCGATGGTTGCCGAGTTAACTCTGCAATTGTGGGAAAAAGCGGGTCTACCTAAAGGTGTAATCAACCTAGTTCAAGGTGAAGTTGAAACAGGTAAGGCGCTAGCATCTCATCGTGGTATTGATGGTTTATTCTTTACTGGTTCATCGCGTACTGGTCATTTAATTCACCAGCAATACGGCGGCCAGCCAGGCAAAATTTTAGCGTTAGAGATGGGTGGTAATAACCCACTAATCGTTAAAGATGTTGCAGACACTAAAGCAGTTGTTCACGATATCATTCAATCAGCGTTTGTATCGAGCGGTCAGCGTTGTACATGTGCACGTAAGTTATTCTTACCTGCAGGTGAACAAGGCGATGTGATTTTGTCACAGCTAATTGAAGCAACTAAAGCAATTAAAGTTGGTTTTTACGACGATGAAGATCAACCGTTTATGGGTTCAATGATCTCAGAAGCCGCTGCTAAATCAATGATGGATGCGCAAGCTGAGCTTCAAGCTCTAGGTGGTGAGTCACTAATTGAAATGACACACACTGCGGGCACAGGTTTTGTTACACCAGCGATTATTGAGTGTTCAAATATTGCTGACTTCCCTGATGATGAGCATTTCGGTCCATTGCTAAAAGTATTCCGTTACACTGATTTCGATGCAGCAATCGATAAAGGTAACGATACAGATTACGGCCTTTCAGCAGGCTTATTAAGTGATAATGCAGCTGATTACGACCATTTCTTACGTCGCATCAGAGCGGGTATTGTTAACTGGAACCGTCCAATTACCGGTGCTTCAAGTGCCGCACCATTTGGTGGTATTGGTGCATCAGGTAACCACAGAGCAAGTGCATACTATGCAGCTGATTACTGTGCATACCCAGTTGCTTCGGTAGAGCTTGAAAAAGTAGCAATGCCAGCAACATTAAGCCCAGGCATTAAAATTTAGTAATAAGTTTTAACGATAAAAGCAGCGCAAGCTGCTTTTTTTATGTCTATAGTTATTGGAAGAAAGGTGATACCAATTTACTTAAATAGCTTACTTTTTTTGGCTATTTAGGTGAAGAGCGAATTGCGCTGAAATTTATTGATGTAGCCTAGCTACATTAAAAATTCGCGTTGCGAACATTTGAGTTAATCAGTGTAATAGCTAAACACATAATTAGCAGAGTTGGTATTAGAAGTAATAAAAAAGTGCAGGGTAGTATTTATTTAACTAATCTGCTTAAAATAGTCATATCAAATACACGTAGTAGGTAGATAAATAAATGGTAATTGATCAGC
Organism: Pseudoalteromonas sp. MMG024; assembly: GCF_021654175.1. Classification (NCBI taxonomy): domain Bacteria; kingdom Pseudomonadati; phylum Pseudomonadota; class Gammaproteobacteria; order Alteromonadales; family Pseudoalteromonadaceae; genus Pseudoalteromonas; species Pseudoalteromonas sp. MMG024. The sequence continues at coordinate 2,331 of NZ_JAKFZO010000029.1, read as the reverse complement.
AAGGTTATGATGAGCTTATCATGTACTTAACAGAACACTTATCCTTGTTCGAAAAGCCAGGGGAAGTTCGACCAGGCGCGCCTACAGTAATGGCATTGATTGAAGATGATATTGCTGAGCAAATCATTAATTTTTGCATGCAGCATGAAGACTTAAGTGTTGATGACCGCAGTGTGATTATGCGTGAAGTTGACGGTATTGTGTACGATCTACAGGAAGTGCTATCGGGCGTTATTAATCAACCTGTTACGATTGAACAACATGCCTTTATTGATGAGTTTTCAGGGCTCGTTAAAAACTTATTTGATTCAGCTGTTTCCTAGCTATATTCACACTGTTAGTTAGCGCTTTTTATTGCTATCTTGTGTTGCTTACATACAATCGTTTGTAGATTAATAAACAAGAGTGTAAACAATGCAAGCAAATGTGAAATGGGTCGACGGAGATACCTTCGTTGGGCTTTCTAACTCGGGCCACAATGTGGTGTTTGATACAGGCAGTGATAGCGCTGCGCCAAGCCCTATGGAAATGGTTTTAATGTCAGCAGGCTGCTGTTCTTCTGTTGATGTTGTTAGCATTTTAAATAAAGCAAAACAAAACTTTTCCAACCTTGAAGTAAAACTCTCTGCAGAGCGTGCAGAAACAACTCCACGAGTTTTTACTAAAATTAATCTACACTTTGTAGTTACTGGTAAAGATGTGTCTGAAAAACATCTTTCACGTGCAATTAGCTTGTCGGCTGAAAAGTACTGTTCAGTAGCACTTATGCTAGATAAAACAGTCAATATTACACACAGTTACGAGATCATTGAAGAATAGCAAAAATAGTACTTTTTCGCGGGGGGATTTTCATATAAAATCCGCCCTCTTCAAAAGCGAAATCGCGATTATTTTATACAATTGAGGGTGGTTTATAGTGCCAAAGCCATTTAAAAAGCTAAAGTTACACGGTTTTAATAACTTAACAAAAAGCCTTAGTTTTAGTATTTATGACGTGTGTTATGCAAAGACACCACAACAACGTAAAGAATACATTGAATACATTGATGAACAGTACAGTGCTGAACGCCTAACCGATATTTTAGGTGAAGTAGTTGATATCATCGGTGCAAATATTCTAAACGTTGCTCGCCAGGACTACGACCCTCAAGGTGCTAGTGTAACTATTCTTATCTCTGAAGAGCCAGTGGCCGATGCGACAGCTCAGCAAGAAGAGCCAGGTCCATTACCTGACTCAGTTGTTGCACACTTAGACAAAAGCCATATTTGTGTACACACATACCCTGAGGAGCATCCTCATGACGGTATTTGTACTTTCAGAGCGGATATTGAAGTATCAACCTGTGGTGTTATCTCACCACTTAAAGCGTTAAACTTTTTAATTCACTCATTAGAGTCTGATGTTGTGACAATCGATTATCGTGTACGCGGCTTTACGCGTGACGTAGACGGCAAAAAGCACTACATTGATCATGATATTCATTCAATTCAGAACTTTATGACTGAAGATACGCAAGACGCGTATCAAATGATTGATGTGAACGTATACCAAGAAAACTTGTTCCATACCAAAATGATGCTTAAAGAAACCGATTTAAATGCGTATTTATTTGGTATTACAACAGATGATTTATCTGAAGCTGAGCAGCAGGAAATTCGTCATAAGCTTTCGCGCGAAATGCATGAAATATTCTATGGTAGAAATTACCCAGCAGATTCTGCATTTTAAAAAAGGCGCTTAAAGCGCCTTTTTTATTCCAATAATCCAGTATTACTCTGGTGGCTTAGTTGGTCTTTGAGGTTTATCTTTTGGATTTGACGCCATAATTTCCGCACCACCAACATCTGAAAGTATTGCGCCTGTATCCATAGCAATACCACTTGCTTGTAACTGCAGTGTGAAATATAGAATTAAGCTTATCATTCCGCATCCTTATTATAAATTCTGTTCTAAATGTTTGCTGCTACCCGAAAAGAGTACTTAGTTGTTATCTAAGTAAATTTATACTTGCTCATTTTTTGTTCTGCGTCTACATCTTAATCATCTGAAATATAAACAAATGTAAACGGGTTGTTGTTTTTATTGCCGGGTTGAGGTGGTTGATAGCCGTAGTTAAATATTTCTACTAAGCAGATAAAAATGATTTGAAAACACAAATAGCTAGACGATGTGTGTTTGGTGCGAATATTCGAGAGTTAGTATAGGAAAAAGTGCTAAAAAGTTACAACAGATAAACTTAACATGATGATACCCTAACTCATGTGAACTATTTTAATTGACAATGAAAAAATTATGGCTAACCTAGTTTTTCTGGTAGATTTTTAACCAAT
>NZ_JAKFZO010000028.1:0-50158 GCF_021654175.1 Pseudoalteromonas sp. MMG024 | reverse complement strand
AAAGAGTTCAGTTTTTCGATGGCGAAATGAATAAAGCATTAAACTCTAGTGAGGGGTGGCAAAAGTTTCCTATGCGAAGAAATAGTGAGACACATAGTTACTCACAGCAAATTTTTGAACTATTAAACCTGCCCAGGCACAAAACGGACGATGATAAAAACTTAACTATGCATCAAATCATGCGCCTGATATATGTAGACCAGCTTTCTTCGACAACCAAGTTATTAAAAGAAGAACAAAAATTCGATAATGTCACAACTAGAAGGGCAATAGGTGAATACCTTTTAGGTATAGATGCTCTCGAAGCCTTTAACTTGAGACAAGAACTTATTCAAGCTAATAAAGAATTTGAAAAAATAAATGGAGAACTCACTGCAATTTATCGAATGTTTGGACACGATGATAGCTTGATTAATGAAGTTTCACTAAATAACGAAATAGCGGAGATACAAAAAGCTATCGTTAAACTTGAAAAATCTCGCATTGAAACCAAATCAGCAACTTCAGAAGAAGTTTCTGAAGAGATTACTAAAAAAGTAAAAACTCTAATCCAAAATATAGATAAAGCTAGTGATCAAATATCAGCTTATGAGGCAGAAAAAAGAGAGCTACAAGTTGAAATAAACGAAACTTCTTTATTTTTAACCTCTCTGGAAGAGCGCAAAGATGCATTGTCTGAATCACAATTAGCTTATTCGACTCTAGGCCAAGTATCCTTCGAGTATTGCCCTTCATGCTTAGAGCCAATTGTGGTCCATGATGATATCTGTGGCCTATGCAAATCACCAAACCAAAATGGTGATAAGGATTTCGCATATTCACAACTATTGAATGAACTAAACTTCCAAATAAAAGAAAGTAAAAAGATCATTGAAACATTTCTATCGGATGTAAACAAAATTGATGCTGCTCTACCTAAAGCAAAACAGGTACTTTTATCAGCGAAAACAGAACTTAAGGAAATTAACACATCCTCTGATGATAGAGAGGCCAAATTATTAGATATCTCTTCAGAGATAGGTTTTTGTCGAAGTCAAATATTATCATTGGAAGAAAAACGGGAACAAGTTAACAGAGTTGAGACGTTAAAGGCTAAAAAAACTAAAGCAATAGCGAAAGTTTCAAAGCTTCAAACCCAATTAGATGAAATATCAGTTCTTCAAGAAAATCGTTATATTGATGTTTATAGCTCTATAGAATCCAACTCAATTGAGCTTCTTAAACTTGATGGTGGATATGAAGAAGCCTTTAAAGATCCTGATGAAGTAACCTTTGACTTCGCAAAAGATAAAATGTTCGTCAATGGTAGAAGTAAATATTCTGCGAGTTCAATGGTTGTTATGAAGAACAGTATCCGTTTCGCAATTTTTGCACATGCTGTTGACGATATATACTCTAGGCTTCCAAACTTGTTGCTAATGGACAATATAGAAGATAAAGGAATGCAAAAAGAACGGAGCCAAAACTTCCAAGAAAAAATAGTCGAGCTTTCACATACAATTAAGAATGATTTTCAGCTTATTTTTACCACATCGATGATTGCTGATGAACTAGAAGGTAGCACATTATGTGTTGGACCTTTTTATGAGAAAGGGACTCATACATTAGTTTTCTGATACGAATAACAAAACTAAAAACATAAACGATGAAGCTAAGTTAACTTGAAAAATTTTGACTTATTGCCAACTTAAATTACATCAAGTTAAAAATTATTAAATCCTTGATTTTAATACTAGAGACAAGTTTTTTTGAGAAAAGGACTTACATATTTTAGCTGTAAATAGTCAGACGAGTTATAGTGTTTTTATATCATCAACATCAGGTACTAATTCAGCTAAGTTACATCCAAGAGCCTTAGCGATACAGCATAATTTAATTACAGTAACGTTAACTGCTCCTTTCTCAACTCGGCTTAAATAGCTCTGATCTAAACCTGAATCAAATGATAACTCTGCTTGGCTTTTATCTTTGAAGACTCTCATCATCTTGATATTTTTACCTAATTTTTTCGCAAAATCGTCCATTAGATTGTCTCAGACACAAAAGACTAAATATCCCACATTGCGTTGATTTACACGATTGCATATAATCCTAAATAATGCATATATGCATACTTAAGGTGTTTTTATTATATTTTTTGAGGTTTATGCATGGAAAAATTCGAACTAGACAAAACTGTCATCCAAATTTTGTCTATGCCCAACATCAATCACTTCACTGCAACTGAAATTAGAACGGCATATATCGCAATAAAGCAGGATGTAGAACTTAACCCAACGATATCTCGCCGTTTTGTTTATGAGGAGCTTCTAAAATTAACCAGAAGGGGCTGGTTAATAAGAAGCACAACTAAGAAGAAAGGGGTTACTCGTTACGCTAAAAGCGACTTGTTTGACCATGCAATCTTAAAAGAAATGGTATCGGCAATGCCGTATGAAGAGGCTGGCTCTAGTACACCTGTCAGTTACTCCCAAATGCTTAATCAACGGTTAAATCAATACAACTCCGCGTTACTAGAAGGCTTAGGTGCGGTAAAAGAATATGTCGCACTGAAAGATTTATACCCTGAACAACATGACGATTTAAAAGAGCGCTACATGGCAGTTCAAGAAAAAAATCACATCCTAAAAGGAAAGGTTTCAGTTTTAAACGAACTTATTAAATCCACAAAAGAGAACTAATAAATGAAACTAAGAAGTTGGCAGTCAGAGTGTATTCACTCTGCAATTTCTAAATATAAATCTCATAAGCACTTTTTAGCCCTTGCTACTCCTGGTGCTGGCAAAACCGTGATGGCCTCTGTATTGGCTAAACTACTGTATGACAAGGGTGATATTGATCTTGTACTTAGTTTTTCTCCCTCCTCAATCGTTGCCCATGACTTTAGTGAAGCATTAAGCGAACAATTTGAAACCCATTTTGACGGTACTATTGGTGCATTGGGCAATTCATTCACTTATCAGGCACTTGGCACACTAGATAATAAGGTCTGGCGCTTATTTGAAAAGTATCGCGTGTTTGTGATCTTCGATGAGATCCATCATTGCGCAGGATCAAATATGAAAGATGCTAACGCTTGGGGTAAGCCAATCATATCAATGATTAAACAAAAAGCGGCTTACACAATCGCTCTAACTGGCACACCGTGGCGCTCAGATGCACTTCCTATAGCACTGGCTGATTACTGTAATGAGTCAGGGCAAATACAATGCGATTATGTATATGGCTTAAAACAAGCTATTGCTGACAATGTATGCCGCATACCTCAAGTAGTCGCACTAGATAATGATCAGATTACAGTAGTAGAGGGTGATGAAACGAGTCACTTCACAAGTTTTATAGACCTGCTGTCACTATCAATTATTCCATATTCTGAGATTGTGACGAATACAAGCGTGATAGAGCAACTATTAATCCACTCTAGTCGCAAGCTCAATGAGCTTCGCTGCATTAATAAAGAAGCAGGAGGGTTAATCGTTGCCTCATCCATTGCTCATGCTTGGCAAATACAGCTAATTTTGAAGCAGACGATTGGAGAAAATGCTGTTGTTGTTACGAGTGATGAAAGCAATGGAAATGGCCTCATTAGATCTTTCAGATATAACCAGCAGAAATGGATCATCAGTGTTGGAATGATATCAGAAGGCACTAACATTCCGCGCCTTCAGGTGTGTTGTTATCTTTCAAATGTGAAAACAGAGATGAATTACCGCCAAGTAATGGGGCGTATACTGCGTATTACTGATGCTCCAAACCAGCAGGCAATTCTATTTATCCCAGCAGAGCCAAAACTTGTTGAGTATGCTTATCGTGTGGCGCAAGACATCCCCGATGAATTAGCAAAAGTTAAGTTTGCTCAAATGGATGAAGAAATCATAGCTGAAGCACCTGTTTTAAATGAAGGAGACGACATTTATGATACTGGCAGTCATACTATAATTAGCGCTAATAAACCAACTATCAGTATTGGTGATGTAATCATTAATGCTGATGAAAGCCTAACGCCGTTTAATGATATGCCACCAAGTGAAATAGCAATTTCAACCGATAAAGTCATGGGGATCTTTGGTCAGTTAAATCATAAGGAGCTTGAAATTGATGGCTTCGAACAACTGATCATCTCAGAGCAATCAATGAAGAAGCTCGACCTGTATAGTGCAGAAGCATTTTAAAAATGGAGTTTTTATGATTCATATGCCACACGGTTGGGTGATTTTAAAATTCACTAATGAATATGATGTCTTTTTTAAAATATTTGCGAGTTGGCGTGGCGGCTATTTAGATGGGGATTCATGGCGACTAAGCTCCGGTTCTTATGAACGACCTAGACTATCGGATTGTTCTAAATACTGGATATGGCAGCAAACTTCAGGCTCATGCTACAAACTCGCAATACATGGTGAAAATCAATATTCTTCATTCACTGAAATAGCACTTTGTGAAATTCTCTACGCCAGCAATGAAAAAAGCATCATAAAAAGAATTAGCATGGCCGAGCTACTTGATTCATTCAGCAACTCAATTAAACCTGAGAGAGGCGTGAACTAGTTAGCTAAACTTTTATAGACACAACAAACTAATCTACTTACTCAGGTTCCTATTTTTCTCTTTCCAAGGTCGTATTTTGACCTTGGATTCTTCAAGAGCAAAATCAGAGATAACATTCTGCCGCTCTATTTCCGATTCTACATAAACAAAAGTTATATCAGATAACTCGAATCGCAAGGGGTACTTCTCTAGCCGTTTATTGTATTTATCACGGTTCTTATCGTACGTTGAAAAGTTTTCTGATATTCGGTTCCCACCTATTTGCTTTCGAGTTGGAACGAATCTCCACTCATTTTCTGCCTTGAAATCAAATTCATGCTTTTTGAAATAGCTGTTGTAACCATAAACATGCTTTGTGAAGCACTTCAATTGAATAATAGGTAAACGCAAGGAACTGGGTATTAAATGACTCTGACGAGCTTTTAATAAGGCAACGAGACCTTGTGCGGCAGGCGAGTTCTTCTCTACATAGCTGACTGGACTCAACCCATTTCTAGTGGCCCATTCTTTTTCGAGAGCGATGCCGTAGCCCCCATATGTGACATATTTTGAATGAAGTTCTTTATCAGGATATTCACTAAATGACACCATTGGGTGTGCGGCTCTAGAAATTACCTTGCCAGTTTTATCGCCGAAATACTCACCGCAATACATTACTTTGAATGAAGAGGAGGCCAATATAGATTGAAGGTACTCAAATTTCTTAGTGAAATGAATTATCACGCTAGCTCCATCATTAGCATTAGAGTTGATAAATGAAGTGTACCAAAGAGAAAGGGAGTAAATGTAAGAGCGTTGCTTATTGGGTAGCGAACACTAAATTAAACATAGAACCAATTACAGTTTTTCATGAAACTATTACTGGTTCATTAATGCTCAAGGTTATCAAAATGACCTTGAGCATTTCTTATTTATTTAATTCCAGAATGCCCAAAGCCGCCTTCACCACGTTCACTCTCGGTAAATTCGCTAACTACTTCAAATTGTGCTTGAACAACAGGTAAGAAGACTAGTTGAGCGATTCGGTCACCAGACTCTATCTGAAAAGTAGTTTCACCTCTATTCCAAACAGAAATAAACAATTGTCCCTGATAGTCAGAATCGATCAAACCAACTAAGTTGCCTAATACGATACCATGCTTATGTCCCAGACCAGAGCGAGGTAAAATCGTTGCTGCCAAATTTTTATCTTGCATATGGATAGCTATTCCTGTTGGAATAAGCTCTGTTTGACCTGGCTCAAGTGTAATTGCTTCATCAATACACGCTCTTAAATCTACTCCCGCAGAACCGTCCGTCGCATACGCTGGTAATGGTATTTCTTTTCCAATTTTAGGGTCTAAAATTTTTACTTCTACACTTTTCATTAGTATCTCGTTTATTCTGAATTTAATCACTAGAATCTAGTGAATATAATAGTTTGATTTAGGCAGTGAAGCATCAAAAAAATGAGTGGGTAAAAAATGAGTGGTATTAGCTAATAAGTAGCTCTACAAATCAACAAAATCAGGAAAACAAAAAAAACACTCACTTTTTAGTAAAAAGTCAATTGACTAAAGGTGGTCTAGCATTTCAGCACACTCAACCCAAATCGCACGATACCATTCAAATCCCTGATTAAACCATTCGGCATGGACTTTAGTATTCATCGCGTTTTGCATTTCTAGCATAGTGCAAATTTTGTTTACATTGGCAGACATAATCTTTCTCTAAAATTAAATTGGGCGTAGTGTATCAAAAAGCGATTACTGTCTCAGCTCAAAATCACACTGTGATTTCTTCACATAACGCGCATCAAAGGTTTCACCCGTATTAAATTCAAGGCGCATTGATGACAAATCAAAACGAGAGTGCGGGTAACGGTCAATCCACTGCATCGTGGCTTGACAAATTTCCTCTAGTTTATAGATACGGAAGGTATCAACCACAACAACCGCCTGCTCAGGCTCAAGATAACTGCGCACAATATTTTCACTCCACGCAGTTTGTGAGTAGTTTTGCGTTAAAAAATAAGTCAGATCAGAATTATCTAATCCCGAACCTAAAGTGCTCACGTTATTGCTGGCTTTTTGAGCAAACTGTGTGAGTGACTGACCACTATTAACAATTTCTTCGCGTTCACCTGGTCCACAACGACGTGTTGTGAACTTAACGGTGCCATCAGAACTGTAACACTTTCGCTGAACTTTCCCAGCTTGGGCAAAAAAAGGTAATAAAAGAATGCTTATCGCTAGTAAAATCTTCATTGTTATTCTCAACTAGTACGAACTATAGGATTTTGCCAAATTTTTTAGGAACAAATCAAGTGTTAGCATGCTGTTTACATCAGTTTCACAAAGATAAAACCAAGCGAACTAATTAACTATTTGTTCTCAAAACGATTGTAATCAAAGATTCCGTATTCGATTTGTAAATTCTGTTTGGCTGTTTTATGCAGAATGTCGCTGTAACGCCAAAACTCGGGATGCGTACGCCTAATCGCGAACTGGGTTTTTAACTGAATGTAGTCTTGTTCCGTTTTCACCTTACCAAATTGCGCGACAAACTCATCCACCTGATGCTGCTCAAGATAAAACAGCACCGCTGGGTAATCACCAATAAAACCATTCACTAAGCTTACAGTATCTTCGCCCGGTGCTCGCTGCGCATCTTCGTTAAGCAAACTGGAAATATTAAAGTGCGCATTATGATGTAACAGACTATAAGCTTTATGCTGGCCCTGCTGTTTAACTATAATAAACGAAATTTGTGCGAGTTGCTGCACTGCATCATTTGGCAGCCAGTTAAGTTCTCCTAGTGCTTGGCTAATTGCATCGCTTGCCAGCTCATGGCGCGTATTTAACACCGCAGACAAATGCTGTTTAATATTGCTATAAAGTTCTGTTTTTGGCGTATTAGTTTGATATTTAATGCCTGTTTCTTGATTAAACTGCGCATTAGACTCTAAATGTTCAACTAAATTTTTGGGTGCTTTTCGATACCAATGATTACGTAACCTTTTACGCTCTTCTAACGGCAAAAACGCTAAGAAATTTTGCTCTCCTTCCATTCGTAAAAAATCCATATATAGGCGTGTTACCAACTGGTGCCCAACGTTACCGTACACATCAAACCCAGCCACCAGCAAATAATGAATGCGTTCAAATAAGCTGTAATCAAGTACCCACATGGTTTTTGGCGTTTGCCCAACCAGCCCTTTAACTACAGTGGCACTATCAAAATGGCGGAAAATAGTCAGTGCGGCATTATCATTATGCCCTTCACCTTGCCAAAGCAGCGACATATCAAGCTCTTTGCCACCAGCAAACGACTCATTCATTTTAGCTGTTTTGCGCGCTAAAAACTTAGCTTGTAGTCTGGCATATTTAACCCAACTGCTAATTGGCAGCGCATTACTTTGTTCTTCTGCCGGCATTGCCAATAAATCATCTACTTGATGAAAAAACTCATCCATATTGGCATTGGCAACACGTTTTGGTTCAACAAATGCCACCCAAAAGTGATCATTAATTACATTTAGCGCCACTTGGCCACGACAAACCGGTCCTTTAATAAAGCCCATAATAATCGTTTGTGAATGGTCGAGTAAAAATTGGTACTTCACTTCGGTCGGGATCTGAGCAAAGCTTTTAAATGGGTTTGAGGCGACATCTATTGCGTAGCTAGGCAATTCCGACACGGTATAATCGGTTGCAATAAACAGCTGATGTAGTCGCGCTAGCTCTTTGTTATTTAGTGCTAATGGAATATGGTTTTTCGCCAATATGCTGGCTTGATTGCGCTGTAAGCGATAATACACGCGCGCAACATTTGGCTCATCAAATGGCCTGCGTGTTGCAATTACATCAATTGGTTCGCCCGGTGGTGTTTTCGAACGCACCAGCTTATAAAAATGCTGCTCTTTAGCGTTACTGAAATAAATATTTGTTAAAAACCAGTGCTCATAAATATAGCGCGCCATAAGTTGATGCTTAGCAGGTGCTTGGTTTAAAAATGCTTCCCACTTTTCAACCTGCTGCGCAGTGAATTGGTCCACCGGCGCTAAATTGGTCATTTTTGCGCCCTGCATTAACCAATGCTGCAGCACGTTAAATTCGCTATCATCAATGGCAGGAAAACCATAAGGCATTCCCAGTGATGGTTGATGCTCAGCGACTTGCTGGTAGCTTTCAATACTGGCACAGGTCGCCGTTCTATCTAGCGAAAAATCGTATTCATCACCAAGCTGCGCCACTTGTGGCAACGGGTTTGATTTTTTAACAAGTAATGTATTGTAGAGCAAACTTGCTGCAAGGTTGTTCGCAGGTGACTCGGGGTATTCGTTTAAAACCGGTGAAAAACCAAGTTCTCGCCATTCAGACGTTGAATCGGCATCAATAAATAATCGGTGCGGCTTTGCTGCGACTAATCGCGTACCATCGTAAACAAGTTCTTTGCTAATACCGCGATCAATACCAGCTGCCGATGTTAACTTTAATTGGCAAGGCGCATCATAACAGCCATGACACACCACACAACGGCTTTCTAATACGGGTTTTACCGCACTCTGATAAAATTGCCCATCACTGCTATGATGTGCAACTATTCGTTGTTTTACTTCAGGTTTACCATATTTGTTATGCCAGTTATTGACCGCCAAAGCTGTACAGCCAGAAACCACAATTATGAAAAATAAAACAACGAACTTTTTCATTTACTCAACGTCCTCGTCATCAAGTCCTAAATCAAACTCAGGTGCAAATTCCAACCATGGTGAAATAAACTGTTGCTCGCTTTCGCTGCAAACCATCACCGCTAATTGCGGGCCTTTTCTAAGGTGCAATTGCACTGATTCAATATTTGTCACTGCACGCTGCCAATCTGCTGTTACGTCGTTAAACGCGTAATCAGTTAGAAATACCGTATGTGTTTCTTCATCGGTAATTTTTTGGCACATTTCAGCCATTACCATTTCGGTAAGTGCCACTGAAACAAAAAACGCAGGCTCTGCGTCTTGTGTAATAGGCATCTCAGGCGCCAAAAAAAACACTGGGATATCTATATTTTCTGTCGCTAGCGTGTCATCTGCCATATTGTTCTCGTATTAAATTTGGGTAATTGCCGATATGATAGCAAAATAGTTGAATTTTTTAGCGCTTTTAGCCATTGTGTTGACAATTTAGAGACATTTCTCAAGGAAATTTAATGACCAGTGTAATTGATAACTTCTTCTCAACTATTGGTATTTTATTACTTATACTCGCGTTATTAGCAGTGTTTGTTATTGTGATATTTAATACACTCGTTAAGTATCGCAATTACGTGATTAACGCTTTTGCACAAATTGATGTGCAGCTACACCGACGTCATGACTTAATCCCAAATTTAGTCAACACCTGCCAAGCTTACTTAAAACATGAAAGCAGTACGCTAGAGCAAGTCACCAAAGCGCGAAATGCCGCGTTAAGTTGTTTAGAGCAGGCAAAACAAGCTCCAAACAATGGCGCACTGATTAAACAATTAGCTAACGCTGAAAACACCTTAACGCAGGCCCTGTCAGGTTTACAGATTACTATTGAGGATTACCCTGAATTAAAAGCCAACGAAACGGTAAAAGATTTACATGAAGAGCTGGTTTCAACAGAAAATAAAATAGCCTTTGCGCGCCAGGCCTATAACGATGAAGTTATGCAATATAACACCTACAAACAAAGCTTTCCAAACAACTTAGTTGCAGCTAAATTTGGCCACAAAAATGATGCCAGCGTGTTAGAGCTAGAAAAAACCAGTATACGACAAGCCCCCTCTGTACAACTTTAATTAATGAAAAACTTTTTTCAGCAACAAGCTGCAAACCGGCGTGCCAGCGCTATGCTGGTTTGCTTATTTTGTATTGCCGTTGGCCTAATTGTGTTGCTTGCGCAATGGTTTTTTGGTCTTATTTTCGATGCTCGAATAGCCAGTAATCTAAACCTTATTTTGTACCAAGGTTGGGATGTGTTTCGTGCACAAAATCCATATCAATGGCATATTCCATCAGCACTCATTACTGCAATACTTATTTTTACTACGGGCATTTATAAATACCGCCAACTGCGTACGGGTGGCAGCAAAATTGCTGAGCAATTAGGTGCAACACATATACAGCCCAACACCTTTCATCCGTTAGAAAAGCAATTGCTCAATGTGGTTGAAGAAATGGCAATAGCAGCACGTACCACGGTACCTCGCGTTTACCTACAATTGCATCATAGCCAAGTAAACGCATTTGCGGCGGGTCATAACAGCCATAATGCGGTGATTACGGTAACCCGAGGGGCACTTGAAAAACTAACCCGTGACGAACTACAAGCGGTTGTCGCCCATGAATTTAGTCATATTGTTAATGGCGATATAAAACTGAACAACCGATTAGTTGCAGCTACCTTTGCTATTAGTTTTATCGGTTTAGCAGGTGAATGGATACTCGAGCGTGCCGCCGCTGCGGGTCGTGGTAACGCTAAAGGCTCTGGTGGCTTGGAGTTGGTAATTGCACTTATGCTTATTTGTTACGGCTATATTGGCACATTAATGGCCGATTTTATTAAAGCTGCAATTTGCCGTCGCCGTGAATATTTAGCGGATGCCAGTGCCTGTCAGTTTAATCGTAACCCCGCAGCGCTCGCAGATGCGCTGAAAGTAGCCGCAGGACTTCGAAAGCCACATCGCAATGCTCACTTTCATCAATACAGTCATTTATTTTTTAATCAAATAAGAACCCCTTGGGTCAGTTCATTTTCGACTCATCCGCCAATAGTTAAACGAATTGCTAAGCTAGACCCAAGTTGGCAACCGCCAAGTACTGGTTTTCGTGAAAGGCCTAGTGTTGCCAACTACCAAGCAATGCAATTAAGCGCAACACGCGAGTTTTTAACTGAAAACAGCACGCCTATAATCAATCAAACCATCACTGCCGATACCAGTCATTTATCAGACAAACTATCGCATTTAGTACACGACCCTTACGCGTGTTTTACACTTATTCCTCTTTTATTAATTAGTGACGAGTTTGAGTTACGAAGTTTACAACTAAATTGCTTATTAGCATCACACTACGTTGATGCATATACCCTTGATTGCGCCGAAAGCGAACTTGCTAAACTATCTGAAAACGAACGCTTTCAACTTATCGAGTTAGCATCGCCAAGTATTACCAGCCTAGGGGAAAAACAAAAACACGACTTCACTGAGTTGTGCTGGCAAATTGTTAAGCAAAAAAATCCAGCGCCTAAAACGAATACCAGGCAACGCAATCAGCATTTAATTACTTGGTTGTATTTAGAAATTATCTTAATGCAAGTCACTAAAGCGAAACGTACCCTTGCCGTTACCACTCGTAATAGCAAAAAACTGATTCTCGCATGGCGGTACTTTGTGAGTTTAATTGCAGCGATTGGTCACGAATCAGAACATGAGCAACAGCAAGCGTTTAAAGCAACATGTAAGCAGTTTAATATGAAAGATTTGGAGGTAATTGAGTTTAATCTGTTTAATATTGAGCACGCACACCAATTTTTTGCTGTACTCACTCGTTTACCACTGAAAAATCGCAATGCGTTTTTACAAGCTATCGAGTTTACAGCTAAGTGGGATAATCAATTAACCGAGGCGGAGCAAACCATGCTTTACAGCTTTGCGCTGTTACTTGATTTACCCAGCCCTGTAGAGCGTTAAATTACCAAGGCAACACTTCGCCATTCGAGTGCCAAAAAGTGCCTGTGTTATTTAAATTTAACTCATCAATACGCGTAATTAAACGACTAGCGGCAAGCTCAGGTGTGATATCGCCAGCAAAGCCTACCATTGCGGTTTGTACAAACCTGGATGTAAAATTGCTAGGCTAATATCACGTGATGCGAGTTCAATCGCCATACTTTTACTCGCGGCATTAAGCGCGGCTTTTGACATGCGATAACCTATATATGCACCAGAGCCATTATCTTCAATTGACCCCATACGGCTTGTGATCATTGCCACTTTGCTGCCAGCACGCAAGTTTTTTTGCAGTGCATGCGTCACACGGACCGGCGCAACTGCATTTATATTAATTTGCTGCTCTAGGTTCGCAAAATCCATATTGCTTAGGCTTTCATTATGAAACACCCCCGCATTGTTTATTAAAATATCAATTGCCTGTTCACCAAGTTGCGTTGTTAGTTTGGCAATATCATCTGCATTTGCAACATCGACTCCCTCAATAACATTTGCACCACTTGCATTAAGTTTTTCACTTGCAGTGCGCACCACAGCAGTAACATTAAAACCTTGTGCAATATATTGCTCAACAAACGCAAGCCCGATACCACGGTTTGTGCCCGTAATAACCACATGTTGTGTCATAATTTTTCCCAATAAAAAAGATACCAATAGACATTGGTATCTTTTATTTAAAATACAAGCCCTTGATAAACAGGTTGCTACATTTCAATCACAGATAAAAATCCGCCTTGTGGATCGTTGATCACACTAAAACGACCCACATTAGGCACGTCGGTTGCAGGTACGCATACGGTACCACCCAGCTCCTCTACTTTTGCTAAGGTTTCATCACAATTGGTTACTTGGAAGTAAGTCATCCAGTGTGCCGGCATATCGCCCCACTCTTCATTCATTTCCAGCATGCCCGCAATTTCTTCATCACCTAACGTAAAAATGGTGTATGGCATACCATCCATATCTTCAACCTTGTATTGCCAGCCGAATACAGATGAATAAAACTGTCGGCTTGCCTCGGCGTCTTTTGATGCAAGCTCGTTCCAACATACACTGCGTGCTTCGTTTTTGATTTGTGAACCACAATGCTGATTACCTTGCCATATCGCAAACATTGCTCCGTTCGGTTCAAAAAACATCGCCATGCGCCCTGCATCCATAACATCATGGGGACCAGCAATGACACGAGCCCCTGCTTGCTTAGCTTTCTCAACGGTTTCATCAACATTATCTACCGCAATATAATTGAGCCAATGACTTGGTACTTTCTGCTCTAGGCGCTCTGCTTCCATTTGGTACATGGCACCAATATCTTTGCCGTTCAGTTGCAGCATGGTGTAATACAAATCATCACCTATCGGCTGGTCATCATGTTGCCAGTCAAATAATTGAGTATAAAATGCTTTCGCTGACACCCAATCGCGAGAGCATAATTCCGCCCAGCAAAATGTGCCTGCTTGGTGCTTTGTGTAACTTGCCATGTCTTTTTCCTTATTGTTTGTGAGCACTGTATTAAAGTTAACCAAGATATTCTAAAAAGCAATAAAAAAGCGAGGCTATAACTAACCTCGCTTTTACTCTAACCATTTAATTTTGTAGTTAAATTTTAAACCACTTTATTGCATTATCGAGCTCATCAGCTTGATGTGAAACCTGATTTGAAGCTTCAGAGTTAGCCAGTGAGCTATTTGCTAGTTCATCTGCATAGTCGCTAATTTGTACAATATTTTGGTTTATTTCTTGTGCCACGGTAGATTGCTGCTCAACCGCAACCGCAATGGTTGACGTCATCTCTGAGATTTCCTGAATATCAGCAATAATTTCCGCGAATGCTTTACCCGCTTTATCTGTTTGCTCAGCCGTTTCTAAACCCTGCGATTTACACAATCCAATACTGTCTACAATGTTCGCAGTGCTTGATTGCAAGTCGGTAATGATCTGCGTAATTTCTTGCGTTGACTCTTGGGTTTTCACCGCAAGTGAGCGAACTTCATCCGCAACAACCGCGAAACCTCGACCTTGCTCGCCCGCACGCGCAGCTTCAATCGCTGCATTTAACGCAAGTAGGTTAGTTTGCTCTGCAATACCGCGAATAACTTCCATCACAGCATTAATTGCATTGCTCTTTTCACGCAGTAAATTAACCTGCTCAGCAGATTCAACCAACTGATTACTCAATAAGGTCATTTGATCAACGGTTGTTTCTATTTGCTTCTGTCCAATCGTCGCATTTTGTGAAACTGTATCAACGCGGTTGGAGGTTGTTTCAGCATTAATCGCAATATCGTGCGCTACCGCGCCCATTTCAGTTACCGCACTTGCAACCGTTTCAACTTCCGACTTTTGTTGAACCAGTTGTTGACCACTCGATTCCACTACCTGCGCTACTCGAGTCGATTCAGTATTTACAATTTCAACCGAGTGATGAATGGTTTGTAGAACGGATAAAAACTTCGCCATTAATTCATTCACACTATCGGCCAACATCGCCAATTCATCATTACCGTGTTTGCGAACCTTAATCGACAAGTCACCCGAATGCGCAATGCGGTCAATATCGTTAATAACACTATCAATTGATGTTGTAACTGAGCGTGTGATGGTAAATAAAAAGCCAACTAATGCGAATGCCAGAATTAAACTCAATGCAATTTGCTGCACTTTAGCATCAGCGTAGATATCTTCTTGAATGGCCTCTAATTCAACCCCTAGCGCTTCAAGTGATATTTTTAGCTTATCTTCGGTTTCTGCAACTTGACTCTTTAGGCCTGTTGTTTGGTTAAAGCCAATTGCAAGATAACGCTCAGACGCTTTTAAAAAGGCATTTTGATACTGCTTTAATAAGCTGATTAAGTTTCTATCATTGCTGATAAGTAGCAAC
Source organism: Pseudoalteromonas sp. MMG024 (assembly GCF_021654175.1). Taxonomy (NCBI): domain Bacteria; kingdom Pseudomonadati; phylum Pseudomonadota; class Gammaproteobacteria; order Alteromonadales; family Pseudoalteromonadaceae; genus Pseudoalteromonas; species Pseudoalteromonas sp. MMG024. The sequence goes on along the minus strand of NZ_JAKFZO010000028.1, from coordinate 34,998 downwards.
TTTTCTAACTCAGCAACCGTGCTGTTAATACGCGCAATGTATTTTTTGTCACCTCGCATAATGAAATCTTTTTCACTACGGCGTAGTTGTAGCACTAAAACACTGATATCTAGGCGATTAGTCGCTTTTGCTTGTTCTTCTAATTTATGAACGGCGCCGCGTAGTTCTTTACGCAAACCCACATTTTGGTTGTAACCATACTCAATATACAGTTCATCTAAACTGACAAAATCACGCTCTAATGTTGATAGCATTTCTTTTGTATCAGCAAGCGCACGTGGAGTTACATCAAATTCAGATAGTTTTTGTTGTAGTTTAGTTAAGGCTGAATCAGCCTCACCAACTCGATTAACTAATTCTTGACGGAAACCTGACGCGGGCTTCTCCAAAAATTTAACTTCAATACGCAATGTATCTGCGACAGCGCGCTCAGTAGCAATTAAATCTTCTGTAGCATCCACTAATACTTGCTTCTTCCCTGCAATATAAACATTTAATAACGTGAGAGCAGCCATTGAAACTACCGCGACCCCTGAAAGGATTTGCAACTTAGTTTTAATTTTTATGGCTTGAAACATTTTTACCTCTAAACTTCAGTGACGGTGGGGGAAATTGTATAAGGCTTGATTAAACAATTTATTGTTCTAACGCATATATGTTGTCGACTAAAAACAGCATAGCTTTAGAATATTTGTAACATTTATTTAATCGAGGCCATTTAATACCTAAATTAGACACAACACAACCCGTTTTTAAAAAACTTATTTCTGAATCAAACACCTATGTTGCAAATGCAACAAACACAAATAACTTTAACTAATGCTAAATTGTTATTTTGTGAACTTCATCACAACGAGCGTTATTAACCTCATCTCAACGCTCTTTTGTTATGCTAAATGAATGTTATGCTAGGACCTGTTGATTTTTGCTGTGCTATGCACACATGTGCTTTTTTAAGACGTTACGAAAGATCACCTCATAACTTAATTTACAGCTCCCCCTGGGCTACCAAATAGAAATATGGAATTACACGATGAAATATAAATTTGCTTTGGCTGCACTCATTAGCAGCTTATTACCTGCTTCAGCACTTGCAGCGAGCAGCGCAAAAAATCTCGGCCCAGCGGTAGTTAAACCTGCACCACAAGTTAGCATTGCTAGCCACGACGCTTTTTTCGATAAATTACGCGCTCATTGCGGTAAGGCATACCAAGGGAAAGTAACGGTTGATAACCAAGACAACGGTTCTTTCAGCGGTAAAAAATTAGTAATGCATGTGCGTAAATGCAATGACACTGAGTTACAAATTCCATTTCATGTTGGTGACGATGCATCACGCACATGGATTATTACCAAAACGGGTTCAGGTTTAAGTTTGAAGCACGACCACCGCATGAGTAACGGTGAATACGATGTATCAACCATGTATGGCGGCCATACAGTTGATGGTGGCTGGCAACACGCACAATCTTTTCCTGCCGATCAATACTCAAAAGAGTTATTTGTAAAACAAGGAATTCCACAATCAAATGGAAATACATGGCAAATTTTCATTTATCCAGAGACATATACCTATCGCTTAGTACGTGAAGGGCGCGAGTTTAGAGTAGACTTTGATTTAACTAACCCCATTACACCACCTGCTGCACCATGGGGCTATCAAGATTAACAGCGATACCCATTTTGCTAATTACGTAACCGGAAATAACGCGGGATGATGAAAAGCTAACAAAATAGAATTCCCGCATGTAGTTAATCTACATCGAAAATTTTAACGCTGTTAGCATATTCTTTATTTCACTTGCATGACATGATTAGTTACAGGTTAACTCAGCAACTAATGGGCCTGGATTTGCTCTAGGCTCTGTTGGGAATTTTTCAAACGCTTGAATTCCCGATACAAATTTAAGGTTAAATTTATCGCTTTTACACAGCACTGCGCTGTGACGTAACATAAATACAGATTGCTTAGCAAACTCTTGATAACTGCCTTCTCGAATAGACAGTTTGTATTTGTTATCAGCCAACTGTGTTTGGCGATAATGCACTTTATGGTCAAAATCATACAGCGCTTGTACTTTTCCTTGGTCTTTTGCATGTATTGCCAATGGTGCAAACAATACAGCTAATCCAACTAAAACCCTTGTCATACCGTTTCCTTTAATCGTATTCCTGAACTCAAAAACACATTACGTTTTAATTTACGTACTACCCATTGTGCTGGTTCGCAATGAATCCCAAATTAATTCACGCAAAAGGCAATATCAAAAAGCATTAGATAAGCGCGTTCACACACTTATTATTAAAATGTATCAGTAAGTTAGATTGTTTTTTAACTATGAGCTCAAGTTATCAACTTACGAATTCACTATACCAACTTCCAAATTATCAAACCACTCTAGAAATTCTTGTACCGCCTCACCTTTAAAGATCCGTCCGTGCTGTGGCGCCATCATGTCTATATCAAGCTCGCGTACGCGCGCAATCCAATTCTTTTTCGCACTATTAGATGGCATCCAGCGTTGGTGAAAGTAACGCATTTTATCGGCGTGTTTGGCAAAGTCTTCAACAAACATAGGAGCATCTGACTCTTCAAGCGCAGCGCCAATATCACCGCTCATCAGGATTTTGGCTTCAGCATCATAAACATGAAAGTTACCCGAGGAATGTAAAAAATGGGCTGGAATAAAACGAAACGTCACACCATCTAAGCGCAACTCTTGTCCTTCATCGGGGATCGACTTGTATTCAATATTATCCATACCAAAGTGGCGAATAAACCCTTCCCACAGCCAAGGCGCGTATAGCTTGGCATTTGGAATAGTTTTATCCCATAAACCCAGTGAAGAAATGATATCTGGGTCTTGGTGTGATGCAAATAAGGTGGTCACTTTTTCGAGTTCAGTATGACTTAATATGCCAGCCAACATCGCAGAAAATAGCTCTATGCCGCCTGGATCTAACAACATGGTTTGCTGGTTAGTCACAATCATATATTGGTTGGTATCAATTATTTTTTCTGATTTTCCCTGATCGCGGCCAAACACAATCCATTTGTGATGTTTACCTTGGTACAAATCGGTCGATTTCATTTAAATACCCTTTCTAACTCATCGAGTGTGCTGAGATTAGTTTCTATAGCGCCTTTAATACGCATTGCAGCGGAGCTGATATAGTCTGAAACAGATTCCAAACTGGCACAAAACTCACCTGCTTGTGATGCTTCCACACGCGACGTAACAGCGATGTATTCGGCTGCGCGCATTTGTTGTTCTATTTCTTCAAATTGCCACTGTAAGTTTTGCAGTTCATGTTTAAGCGCTGTCATGGCATCTTTCACTTGCCCTGCCGCCTTGTGATGTAATGCGCGACTTTGCGGATGCTCAAACAATGAAAGGCTATTAGCGAGGCGCTGCTCAAATTGACTAGCGCGCAAATGATGTAACGCGAGCCGAAATAACTGGCTGGCGTGTAAATTAATATGTTCTGTTGTTTGAATGGTGCGCCCGGAAAATTCGTTGATAAAATTGGTGATCGATTTGAAGCCTAAAGCAGCCTCTCCCGCCCTAATTGCGACAACTCTGGCGTTTTTGGAGGTAAGCGATAAGCTTTTTGCTTCAGTCAAAATCACTTCTAGCTGTGCCACAATTGTCGCCACGGTAACAAAGCACTTTATTTCCGGATGTTTTTTGATGCTATCCATAGAGATATTTAACGCTCAAGTAAGTACTTTCAAATATAGGAAATAAAAAAGAATTTTGCCGAGAAAAATGTAAATTTAGATTAATTACAGGCATAAAAAAGGCTCACAGGGATGTGAGCCGAAAGTGCATCATCAACAACTAATGCTTCAGGGAAATATCTAAACAAGAAATCTCTTTCTTGTATTTCAATAGACACAGCCGTTTTGGGGAAGTTCAAAAAAATTTAAATTATTTTTATAAAATGATCTGTGTTAATCAGTTACAAAGCTAAATATTAATACTGAAAAGATAATAATCACGCCGTATATATACTGATATGGTTTCAGTTTTTCTCGCAAAAAAACGCTTCCTACAACCATCGCAGCCACAATGCCAATCGCACGCTTTACAGCCTCAACAATACTGGCATCTAAATATCTGAGCGCACTAAATTGCAGTAGTACCGCAGCTGCAAAACCACATAAGCCAATCGCCCAATAGATTTTACGCCCCCTTGGCAACAGCGCACTTTTTAGCCTAGTAACAAGCGAACAAAAAAGCACTAGCACCATAATTAAGTTAACCCACAATGCATGAAAACTCACCGATGTATGTGGTAATACAAATTGATCGAGGCAAATACAACCCGCCCAAGAAAATGCCGCGAGTAACATAAACCCAGCGCCTGGCTCTGTAATAGCAAACCCTTCACCAAGCAGCCGATACGTGGCGTAGGCGCAAATACCAATAATCGTATACGCCTGCCAACTAAGAATATTTGAAAAAACGACTGCATTAAGTAGCGCTGCAATCAAAGGGGTCAGCGCGAGCATGGGCAGCAAAATAGAAAAACGACCACGCCCAAGCGCCGAAATAAAGGACACCGCACCAAGCGCTGCCAATAGAGCACTTAGACTGGCAAACACATAATAAACCATTACTTGAGGTAACTGGGAAGAACCAGTGGCGAGCCAAAAAGCCAAGTAAATCGGTAACGTGAACAAGCTAAAAACAAAACTAACTAGTAAAGGGCTGTTATTTTCAACCAGACGTTTTCGACAAAAATCAAATAGTACCCACGCCAAACTTGCTAACAACAATAACAACCAAGACAAAGTAATCTCCTTGTAGATGGATCTTTTTTAGCAACAATACGTATAAGCATATTATGTTGTTCAAAATAAGCTACTTATGAATCTACCAGTATTTCCATTGCCAATATTTTTGTTGCCCGAAGGTGTAACTCGACTACGTATTTTTGAGCCTCGCTATCTCAAAATGGTGTCAATTGCCTGCCAACAAAACGGTTTTGTGTTGTGTTTGTACGATCATCAAGCTGAGCTAAACGTGCCTAAACTCGGCGCCTGGGTCGATATTATTAACTTCTCCCAAGAAGGCGAATTGCTGCATATTGATATCAAGGCGAAAAGCCTTGTGACCATCAAAAATGTAACTATGGACCAAAACAACTTGCGTTTCGCTGATTGCAGCGAAGTGCCTCACTGGCCTCAGCAAAGCGAACAACAACACCATTCAGTGCTCGCCGCTAAGCTCCACCATGTGTTTGAAGAATTTCCTGACCAGGCGTCTTTATATCCTGAACCAAAGTTTGACGATATTAACTGGGTTTGTGCGCGGTTTTTAGAAATTTTGCCGCTATCTTTCGAGAAAAAACAACTATTTACTAACGCAGATAGTTTTACTCAGGCCGATGATTTTTTAAAAACTATTATTTTAGGTCAAGAAAACTGATCGCTTTTGTGCTTAAAGCGTATTGACTACTATGATTTTATTGTCAGAGCGCTATGATGATATCAACAACAACCAATAATCACCGATCTTCGATGAAGCAAAACGCAAATTTAGATGGGCAAGAAATTGACAGCAAAACGCTATCTAGCTGGTTAAATGACATAGCTGAGAGGCGAGACAAGCAATCTTTCGCGTCCCTGTTTAAATGGTTTTCACCAAAAATTTTAGGTTTTGGCAGAAAGCAATTTAACAACCCTGTTATGGCTTCCGAATTACTGCAAGAAACAATGACGAACGTTTGGCGCAAGGCTCATCTTTATAATCCAGAGAAAGGTGCTGCGACAACGTGGGTATACACAGTTATGCGTAATATTAGTTTTGATATGCTGCGCAAAGTTCAGGCTAACCACGAAGACACACTAAGCGATGATATTTGGCCATTAGCAGAAGCACAAAATTCAGATGAGCACGTGTTTGCCGACCACTTAATGGATAAACAAATCGCGCAATATTTAAACCGCCTTCCTGATAATCAAAGACAAATTATTCAAGGCGTATATTTTCAAGATTTATCGCAAGAGCAATTAGCAAAAAATTTAAGCATTCCGTTAGGAACCGTTAAATCGCGACTGCGTTTAGCCCTAACAAAATTGAGACAGCACATAGGAGCAGACAATGATTAAGCACCATCCACAACTTTCACTGCTCAAAACCTATTGTGCGGGTGAATTACCAGCCTCTATTTCTGTCGTTATAGCTGCACATATTGAATTGTGCCCGCATTGCCAACAGCAAGTAGAAGCACTGACTGCTGAGGCAGCAAAAGGCGCATTTACGTACACTAGTAACGACACTGACAACAGTGATTATCTGTCAGATATCGATTTAGATGCGTTAATCAACGATATTACGCTTGATGACAGCCTAGATCGTGTTGTTGCAGCGCAACCGATTGAGTTATCACTGAAAGAAAATAGCTATTACTTGCCTCAAGTGTTGAAAAATTTAGAGCTAAGTAGCTGGGCTAATTTAGGCAAGCTATCACGTTCGCGCATTGGGTTAGAAGACGCCAATTTACATACTAGCTTGTTGCACATCGACAGCGGCGGTTCAGTACCCGAACATACTCACAATGGTTTTGAAATTACACTATTATTAGATGGTAGTTTTAAAGACGATATGGGTGAGTATCATAGAGGCGACTTTATTTGGTTAGACGGAAAACATACACATAATCCAATTACAGAACATGGTTGCCTGTGCTTAACTGTTTCAAGTGATTCGCTGCACTTTACACAAGGCCTAAGCAAGTTACTTAATCCAATCGGTAAATTTATTTACTAGGAGGGAGCATGGTTACAGATAAGGATAAAATTATACTTGGTATTAGCGCCTGCTTAACAGGTGACCAAGTACGCTTTGACAAAAGTCATAAAAAATCTGATTTTTGCGTTAACCAGCTAGGAAAATTTGTCGAGTATCAAAAATTTTGCCCTGAGGTTGCGGTTGGTTTACCTGTGCCGCGCCCTACTATTAGGCAAATTAAGCGCGACGATATGATCCATGTTTCACGTCCCGATGGCAGCATGGACGTTACACTTAAAATGAACGAATACGCTGAAAAATCAGCGAGTAAAATGTCGCACTTAAGTGGTTTTGTGTTTATGAAAGGCAGCCCGAGTTGCGGTATGGAGCGTGTCAAAGTTTATTATGAGCACGGCAAAGGTTGTGAACACGATGGCGTTGGTTTATTTGCTAAACAGGTGATGGCTCTTAACCCAAATCTACCCTGTGAAGAAAATGGCCGCCTTAACGACCCGCACCTACGCGAAAATTTTGTACTGCGCGTGTTTACCTACAAAAAATGGCAAAACCTTGTGGCATCGGGGCTTACGATACACAAGTTGACGACGTTTCATGGTCAACAAAAGTATTTAGTTATGAGCCATAATGTAGCAGCGTATAAAGCCCTCGGCAGATTACTTGGTGAAGAAAACGATTTACCAGTGGAACAATTAGCCGACAAATACATTACGATGTTAATGCTGGCTCTTAAAAAGCCCGCATCCCGAAAAAATCACACGAATACCTTGCAACACCTTCAAGGTTATTTTAAAAAGCATCTAACTAAGCAGAATAAACAAGAACTTAGTGAAAACATTATCGCTTATCACGATGGTTTAGTGCCGCTAATGGTGCCACTCACTTTGATCAACCATCATTTGCAAACTTACCCAAATGGTTATTTGGCAAATCAAGCTTATTTAGACCCTTATCCAAAGGATTTAAAGCTCAGATACGGATTATAAATGAGTACTCTTTACTGGATTAGACGGGATTTTCGTTTAGACGATAATCCCGCTTTATTTTATGCGCTACAACAAAATTGCCAGCATTCAGTTTTTATTACTGCCTATGAAACTTGGCAAAACCATAATCATTCAGGCATTCAAATTGATTTTATTGAGCGTCATTTAAATTGGTTTAGCGACCAGCTGACCAAGCTCGGAATTAAAGTGAGCTTTATTGAATGCGATACATTTGAGCAACAAATTGCCCAACTATCAGAGTTTTGCCAAGAAAATGACATCACCTCGGTGGTAGCTAATAACGAACCGGAATTACGCGAGAAAATGCGTGACAACAAAGTTGCACAGCAACTGGACCTAACGCTATACGATGCTGACACCATTTTGCCTTATGGCTCTGTTCTTAATAAACAAAATGAAATGTTCAAAGTTTTTACGCCATACAAAAAAGCATGGGTAAAAACGCTGCAGCAGCATGGCTTTAACCAAAATTATCTTGCAGCAATTAAACACAGTGAAGAAAGTCCCAATCAAACCAGTAACATTACATTAAATTATGCCAAGCAAGATTCAAGTAAATGGCCTTTGGCACACGAGTTTATGCAACACGTGTTACCTCGCTTTTTAAATGATAAAGTTATCGACTACGCGCGCGATCGGGATTTCCCGGCAATTAAAGGTACAAGTGGTATTTCACCTTACTTAACCATTGGCGCAATTAGCCCTAAAAGGGTTTTATACGATCTATTATCCTATTATCCGCACGTCCTTGAAGATGTAAAAGCGCCTATTTTTACTTGGCTAAACGAACTAATTTGGCGTGAGTTTTATCGCAACTTGCTACTGTCATTTCCAAATCTAAACAAATTGCACGACTTTCAAGGCAAATTTAAACGCTTCGACTGGCCAAATGATCACGCTAAATTTACCGCTTGGTGTGAGGCAAAAACCGGATTTCCGATCGTTGATGCCGCTATGCGTCAGTTAAAGCAAACAGGCTGGATGCATAACCGCCTGCGTATGATTGTAGCAAGCTTTTTAACCAAACATTTATTGGTTGATTGGCGCTTAGGAGAAGCTTTTTTTATGCAGCACCTTATTGATGGCGACCTCGCCGCCAATAGTGGTGGTTGGCAATGGGCAGCAGGCACCGGCTGCGATGCACAACCCTATTTCAGAATTTTTAACCCATTAACGCAAAGTGAAAAGTTTGATCCTGACGGCAGCTTTATTCGTAAGTATTTACCAGAACTAGAGAATGTGCCGCTTAAATATATTCATCAACCACAAACCTATTTAAATTCGGTTGGCGATCGCAGCTACTGGCCACAACTGGTGGATTTAAAAGAAGCGCGCTTACAGGCACTTGATTATTACCAGAAAGAGTTAAACAACGATGAGTAACACACAGTATATTGATGACTTTTTAACTATGTACAACAAGTTGGACCGCGCCAACTTGTCGCTACTGGCTAATATTTATCATCAAGATGTTGTGTTTATTGACCCACTGCACCGCATTGATGGCCTATCTGCACTTACCAAGTATTTTTCTAACTTATACGAAAACTTAGACGCTGGGCGTTTTGAAATGAAAAAGGTACTGCAACAAGATAATACGGTTAGCCTCTACTGGACCATGTACTTCTCGCACAGCAAAATTAAAGCAGGCAAAGAAGTGTCATTTGACGGCAACAGTTACCTTGAATACCAAGATGGCAAAGTCATTTTTCACCGCGATTATTTCAACGCTGCCGATATGCTTTATCAACATATTCCTGTGCTTGGCGGGTTAATAAATCTCGTTAAAAAGCGTGCCACCGCATGAATACGATACTAATTACAGGTGCATCATCAGGCATTGGTGAATCACTTGCTAAATACTACGCGACTCAAGGTTTTACTGTATACGCGTGTGGACGCAACCAAGAAAAACTCGATAAGCTCACAAGTAAATTTAACAGCATCATACCGCTGGTTTTTGATCTAAATGACAAGCAAGCAATATTTACCGCGTTAGATAAAAACATCAAACTCGATCAAATCATATTAAACGCGGGTACCTGTGAATACATAGATAACGCGAAACAATTTGATGGTGATTTGTTTGCCCGCGTGATCAACACCAACCTTATTTCTGTTGGTTATTGTTTAGAAGCGTGGTTACCCCAGTTAAATACAGGCGGGCAACTTGGTTTAATGAGTTCAAGTGCTGTTTATGTGCCGCTTACCCGCTCACAAGCCTACGGTGCGTCAAAAGCTGGCGTAAGCTATTTAGCGAAAACTCTAAGCATTGATTTGGCACGCCATAAGATTGGGGTCAGTACAATTCACCCAGGATTTGTTGCGACACCTTTAACCGATAAAAATGATTTCCCGATGCCAAGCCGTATTACCAGTGAACAAGCAGCGCAGGCAATCTATCGAGGTATGAAAAACAAACACTACGATATTCATTTTCCCAAACGCTTTACCTTAGTACTTAAAACACTCGCACTGTTACCGTTTTTTATCTGGCGCAAACTTGCTATTAGGATGACAAAATAATGAAAAGAATAGCCATTATTGGCAGTGGTATCTCAGGCTTAACCTGCGCTTATTTACTATCAAAGAAGTACGATATTACTCTATTTGAAAAAAACGACTACATTGGCGGACACACAGCCACTGTTGATATTGAACATAACGGCGAAAAGCACGCGATTGATACCGGCTTTATTGTTTGTAATAACAAAACATACCCTAATTTTTTAAAGCTATTATCGCAGATTGGGGTTGCTTACAAAGATACTGAAATGAGCTTTAGCGTGCACAATGTGCAAAGCCAAATGGAATATAATGGCCACGGCCTTAATTCATTATTTGCACAGCGCTCAAATATTTTTAAACCTCGTTTTTGGTTGCTAATCAAAGATATTCTACGCTTAAATAAACTCTGTAAGCAGCTACATCAAACCGATATAGATCCAGCGCTCACGCTCGGCGACTTTTTAGACCAACACGCCTTTAGCGATTTCTTTTGCCAGCATTATATTTTGCCGATGGGTGCAGCTATTTGGTCCACCAGCTTACAAGAAATGCGAGACTTCGAGCTGAAATTCTTTGTTCGCTTTTTTTATAATCATGGCTTATTAAATATCAGCGATAGACCGCAATGGCATGTCATAAAAGGCGGCTCGCGAGAATACATTAAGCCATTAACGCGCCGCTTTGCCGATAAAATTCGCCTCAACAGCGATATTAAGCAAGTTACGCGCGGTAATAACGGTATTTCTTTAGAATTTGCAGATGGTACAACTCAAATATTCGATGACGTTGTATTTGCCTGTCATTCCGATCAGGCATTAAAACTGCTAGGCGATGCGAGCGAGCAAGAACAATCAGTACTCGGTAATATTACTTACAGCAAGAATGAAGTAGTACTGCATACCGACATAAACATGTTGCCCAAACGTCAACTTGCGTGGGCAAGCTGGAATTACCGTTTAGACAATAATAATCCAAGACCCGCTGCAGTAACCTATAATATGAACATATTACAGGGACTTAAAACGGATACGACTTACTGTGTTACGCTCAATCAAACTGAACAAATTGATAAAAGCAAAATTTTACGCAGCTTTGTTTACCATCACCCAGTGTTTAATAAACAAAGTATGGCGGCACAGCAGCAACGAGACACAATCTGCGGCACTAATCACACACACTTTTGCGGTGCGTACTGGTATAACGGATTTCATGAAGATGGCGTTCGCAGTGCGCTCGACGTATGTAAACGCTTTGATTGCGAACTATAACTATGAATAGCGGCATATACTGCGGACAAGTAAGGCATAGACGCTTTTCTCCTAAGCAACATGCCTTTAGCTATAGCATGTATATGCTGGCACTTGATTTAGACGAACTAGACTTAGTCGCCACAACTAGCCGTTTATTTAGCCTTAAAAAATTCGCACCAATTAGCTTTTTTCAAGACGATTATATTAAAGGTGAACCGGGCAACTTAAAGCAACGTATTGCCAGTAAAGTTACACAGTTAGGTGGTAACTGGGATGGCACAAAAGTAACGTTTATGGGGCAATGCCGAAATTTCGGTATCTATTTTAGCCCTGCAAATTTTTTCTTTTGTTACGACCAAGATAATGTGTGTACAACCATGTTAGTTGAAGTTTCGAATACGCCTTGGTTAGAGCGACACTACTATGTAGTTGATATTTCTAAACAACAACGCATGGATAAAACATTTCATGTGTCGCCGTTTATGGATTTGGATATGCAATATGTATGGCGCGTAAAAGCGCCACAAGAAAAAGTACTTATTCATATCGAAAACCATAAATCAGAGAAAGTGTTTGACGCCACAGTAGCATTATCACGCTGCGAATTTTCGCGCAGAAATATGCTTAAAACATGGCTTAGTACGCCAGCAATGACACTAAAAGTAGTCGCTGGCATTTACTGGCAAGCACTTAAGCTTTTTGCCAAACGCATCCCATTTATTGCGCACCCAAACGCGAGAGGATAATTATGGAGCAGCAAAGTACCAGCTCAACCAATCTAACGCAGGAAAACGAGTTATCGTGGTTTACATCACGCTGTCGTTCACTCGTTTTAAACGCACTGAATCAAATTGAAAATGCCGGCGTAGAAATTGAAGAAAACGGTCAGATTACTTTTCTAGGTAACCAAGACAGTGAACTACGAGGCAAGTTAATAGTGCTTGATCCAAGCCTATATATCGATTTTATTAAAGGCGGTAGCATTGCAGCAGCAGAAGGCTACCTCAACAAGAAATGGACATCGCCTAACTTAACCGAGTTAATTCGTGTTTTTGCCCGTAGTAGCAGTACGCTTGACCAGGTAGAATCTAAAAAATCGCTGTTAACTAAAATTAAAAACTTTTTGTTTCACTGGGGCAATGCCAATACACAATCTGGCTCAAAGAAAAACATTCTCGCCCATTATGATTTAGGTAACGAGCTCTACACCCGCTTTTTAGATAGCACTATGATGTACTCAAGCGCCATCTATTCAAATGAAGCGACTGACTTACATTCAGCACAACTTAATAAATTAAAAACCATTTGTGACAAGCTTAAACTTTCTGAAAGTGACCATTTGATTGAAATCGGTACCGGCTGGGGCGGATTAGCTATTTTTGCCGCTAAGAATTATGGCTGTAAGGTTACTACAACCACAATCTCTGATGCGCAATACGAATACGCCGTCGAAAAAGTAAAAGCCGAAGGGTTAGAAGATAAAATCACATTACTGAAAAAAGATTATCGCTTACTGGAAGGTAAATACGATAAGCTGGTTTCAATCGAAATGATTGAAGCAGTTGGTCATAAGTTTATGGCGGAGTTTTTTGCTAAATGTAACAGCCTGCTGAAAGACTCAGGCCTAATGCTCATCCAAGCAATTACCATTTTAGATGCCCGTTACGAACACTACCGCAATAATGTTGATTTTATTCAACGTTATATTTTTCCGGGCGGCTGTTTACCGTCTAATGCGGTGATGAATCAGCACATTGCCGAACAAACTAATATGATGATCGATAATGTAGAAGACATTGGCTTACATTATGCGCGAACACTTTACGACTGGCGCATGAAATTTGATAACGCTTGGTCAGAGTTAACTCAATTTGGTTTTGACGAGCAATTTAAGCGCCTGTGGCATTTCTACTTATGTTATTGCGAAGGCGCATTCATTGAGCGCGTGATCAGCACCCACCAGCTTGTTATGCGAAAGCCTCTGTATCGCGATAATCATGACCAACAAATTTTGGCTTACTAACCTTGTTTTATTTCAGCTAGCTTGGTTTTGCTGTGCGCTACTCACAGCAAATGCCAGCTGGCTGACTCCATTAATCGTTGCCCTTCACTTTGCGTTATCGCCAACAAAACGAAGCGACGTAAAGCTATTACCCTTTGCCCTCTTTGGTTGTGTGATTGATTACATACTGTTTCAACTAAATGTGATTAGTTTTGCCGCCGAGCAATTCCCACTTTGGCTGCTATGCCTATGGGTTATGTTTGTACTTTCAATTAATCATTCATTAAGTTGGCTAGGTAATTGTAAGCTATGGCTAGTTGCCATCATTGGCGCATTTGGCGGTGCACTGAGTTACCTTGGTGCACTTAACTTTTCTGCCATCACCACATCTTTAAGCCAACTATCACTCTTTACTATGTACGCAATTATTTGGGCACTACTACTGCCCGCATTGATCGTTTTTAAACAAAGGCTCGTAGAATCTAAACACAACTAACTGGATGTTAGCCATGTTTAAAACATTACTATTTGCGACCTTTTTATTCGCCCCAAGCCTGTTTGCGATCCAAACAAACCAGCTCACTAAATACGGTGAAGGTGAAATGAAAGTGCTATTTTGGCACTTATACAAAGCCGAGCTATTTGGCAGCAAAACGCGTTACTCATTTGACGATGCTAAACTCGCGCTGAAAATCACCTATTACCGAGATATAGACAAAGAGGACTTAATAGAAGCAACTGCAGACCAATGGCAACACATTGGCGTAACCCATCAAAATATACCTAAGTGGCTAGATCAACTGGCTACTATTTGGCCTAACATTAAAGAGAATGACATGCTGATTGTGACGCGCAATGAAGACAACAGCGCGAGCTTTTTCAATCATCAAGGGCTTTTAGGCACAGTTAACGATCCAGACTTTGGCGATGCCTTCTTAAATATTTGGTTATCGGAAAAAACCACTCGCCCAAAGTTGCGGGCAAAACTTGTTGGAGATAAAAAATGAAACACTTGCTAATTATGGCACTAACCATATTAATTTCAGCATGTTCAAGCCCAGATATTAATGATTACACAGGCACATCTCCCGAACTTAAATTAGAGCGATTCTTTAACGGTAAATTAACGGCTCACGGTGTAGTGCTTGACCGCTCAGGGGCGTTAACACGACGCTTTAGTGTTGATTTACTGGGTACGTGGCAAGAAGATAAAGGCAAACTCGAAGAATGGTTTGTCTATGACGACGGGGAAAAACAAACACGCACTTGGTATTTAGAAAATTTAGGCGACGGCAATTACAAAGGCACCGCCAATGATGTGGTAGGCACAGCGATGGGCATGGCAAAAGGCTCAGCACTTTATTGGCGTTATCAATTAGTCATAAACTATCAAGGCGAACCGCTCGAAGTCACACTAGACGATTGGATGTTTTTGATTAATGAAAAACGTCTGATCAACCGAACCGAAATTATTAAGTTTGGTATCAAAGTAGGTGAAGTCATTCTTACTATCGAAAAAGAGTAGTAAGTAGGTGTTAGATGCTTCAGCCCAAGCTAAAGCATCTACAAACTCAAGCATCAAAACAAGTTTAAGCTGCCTGCTCGCTGTGCTTCTGACTTAAATCGACCACTTTCAAGCTGGTTTGAATATCAGACCAATGCAACAACTCAATTCGGCCTGATTCGTCCTCAACCAACACAGTGCAATTTTCTATCCAATCTCCGTCATTACAATACAAAATGCCATCAATTTTCTTGATATCAGGTTGATGAATATGACCGCAAATAATGCCATCAACACCTTGCTTTTTTGCTTCGTGCACGGCTGCCTTTTCAAACGCAGCGATTGCTTGGCGTGCTTTATGAATCCGGTTTTTAATCCACGACGCAAGCGACCAATAATGACTGCCGAATAAGTGCCGCGCACGATTGTGCCAACGATTTAAAAACAGTAGAAAGTCGTATGCGCTATCGCCGATTATACTGATCAGTTTGCTATAACGTGTTGCAGAATCAAAGTCATCGCCATGCACAAGCAAAAAACGCTTACCGGTTTTGGCTGTGTGAATAAAACTGCGATGCACTTCAACATTCATAAATGCTTCGCCAACATAAGCGCGAAAGGTTTCATCATGGTTGCCGGGAATATAAATAACGCGCGTGCCAGAGTTAGCTTTGTTGCGAATACACTCTAGCACTTGATAGTGGCTTGGTTGCCAGTAAAATTGTCGCTTCATCGACCATAAATCAATGATATCGCCAACTAAGTAAAGCACATCGCATTCTGTATTGGTGAGAAAATCCAGTAAGAATTCAGCCTTACAGTCTTTGTAGCCCAAATGCACATCTGAGATCCAAATACAGGAATAATATTTCTTTGCCATATTCGCGCTTCCTTATGTGTAATAAGTCTTACGCTAAAAACATCCGATGACAAATTGGCGGCACTTATAAGAAAGCTTTATGACAACAAATCAATTTGCTCGAGCTTTTCGTTTTCTTCTTAAAGGCATATTTTGAAACAATAGCATCATTCCTGAAATACAAAACAATACAGCAACAGCTGCAAAACTAATTAATAATGGATTATTAAAATCTTCACGCTCGTCATAATCCATTATGTGCAGCATCCAAAAGAAATCAAAAATACGCCAAATAGTGCTACGTACAGTAATTACCTGACCCGAATCAGCTTGTATATACAATGTAGTGTTAACATTATCCGCAAAGTCTATACGCCAAATATTATTTTTATAACCGACCTCTCTCGGTCCCTCTTTTAACAGTGATGCGGTGGTGTCTATGGTTTGGCTATCAGCCAAGTAATGGGCTTTTGCCTGTCTGATAATTTGCTGTTTGTTAGGTGGCTCGAGTTTCTTTCCTGTTTCGCCATGCAAGTAAACTCGCTCTTTATGGCCGACTAATTCAATTACAGGCATCTCTAAGAAGTGTATGAAATTGACATTTTTCAATCCGATTTTGTATTGCTTAAAATTATCAAAATTACTTGTATATACATCTTGTGAGAAAGGATTTTCTAACTGTCGTTTGGCAAGGTGTTTACCGTGCACATATTCCAGTGGAATCGCACTCATAACTAAACCCCCCAATAACCATGCGAATACTTGTAACGCGAGTAAATAACCTAACCATTTGTGGCACTTACGCGCCCATTTAAACCACGATTTTTTCACTATTATTCTCTTTATTGGGTATTACAGTATGGAATATGATCTTTGCGAAACTAGAGATAAAAGCCAATCTAATGTAAAGTTAGCGATTAAGCAATTACAGAGAAAACATCAATGTCAGATATTCAGTTTCTTAATGTCGACCTAGAAATCGAGTCAAAACAAGATATTGCCCAACTAGTTTCAGACTTGGGTAAGTCGGCTATGGTACTTCACTACGACAAAGATGAAACTCGTCAGTTAGCACGCATAGAGGCTAACGCTGACGTAACTTCTCCTGACAGTGCTATTAATCACTTATGTGAGTTGATTGAGTCCTGCTCTCGCAACGCATTAAAGCAATGGCTTAGTTGTACAAAACGCACGTTCGATATTGGCTTTCAAAGCGGTAAAAATCCAAAGTGTTTTAACCAAGCACTACATGCCGATACCTTGCTTAGAATTTCAGCCATAGGCGCAGGCATTGAAATCACAATTTATCCGGTTGAGTAATTCGCTTACAAACACCATCCGAGAGATTAATCACAGTGAATTACGACCTACTCACTGTGATTAAAACCACTAAAAGTAGTCACTTTCACTTACCTTCAATAAATATTATCCAATCGAAATAACGCAACGTGCCACAACTAATTTCAGGCACAACAATCAATTAACGCGTCCACTCTCAATAAAAATTATAAATAACACCTCATACATTCCTTTTTGGAATAACAAAGCACTTTCTATTATTTTTTTCTTTGTCATGACATCGTTATATTTCACCATCAGAGAAGCTTAAAAAGGTGTGTTGTTATTAGATGTATAACAGGCACCGTTCAGAAATGTATAAACCATTTGGTGGTCGAGGAAAAAATTCCATGTTGTTAAGTCAACTTTCTGCGCAAGCGAGTCCGCTTACGCCAGAGCAAGTACAGAAGTTACAAGCGCTTACTGCTGAACTGAACCCAATTCAACAAGCTTGGGTGAGTGGTTACTTAGCAGCAAATGCCAATACAGCAGCATTATCAGGTCAGGTTGCGGGCGCAACAGCACAAGCTGGTGAAGCTGCGGCATTAACCATTATTTATGGTTCACAAACAGGCAATGCAAAAGGCGTTGCGAACCAGTTAAAAGCGGCTGCAGAGGCGAAAGGCTTAGCGGTTAAGCTTGTAAACATGGCTGACTACAAACCTGCTCAACTTAAGAAAGAAAAGTTTATTGCTGTTGCTGTTTCTACTTATGGTGAGGGTGAGCCACCAGAAGACGCTGAAAACCTACATGCGTTCTTAGCATCGAAAAAAGCACCTAAACTAGATGGTGTTAAGGTAGCGGTTATCGGTTTAGGTGATTCAAGCTATGAATTCTTCTGCCAAACAGCGATTGATTTTGAAGAGCGCTTTAAAGCACTAGGCGCAGAAACAGTGGTTGCGCGTGCTGATTTAGACGTTGATTATGAAGACCAAGCAGCAGCTTGGATCGGTGGTGCGGTTGATGCATTCGAGCCTGAGCTAAAAGCACAGCCGCAAGGTTCAGCACAGGTTATTCCTATGACTGGATTCGGTGCAGCACCAGCGCAAAGCCAATACACTAAGCAAAACCCATTTGCGGCTGAGCTAAGTGTGGTACAAAAGATCACAGGTCGCGACTCAACGAAAGACGTACGTCACATTGAGATCTCACTAGAAGGCTCTGACATCACGTATCTTCCAGGTGATTCATTAGGTGTTTACTTCTTAAATGACGAAGCGCTTGTTGATGAAACACTAGCACTATTAAATATTGATGGCGCGACTGAAATCACGTTAGGTGAAGAAACCTTATCAATTCGCACGGCGTTAATTGAAAAACTAGAGCTAACTCAGTCTTACCCTGGTTTTGTTGAAAAATATGCACATGCGACAAACAACGCTGAGCTATTAAAGCTAGTTGAAGACAAAGCGGCAATGCGTGAGTACATTGAAGCACGTCAAATCTTCGATATTATCAAGCAAAACCCGAGCGACATTAGCGCACAAGATTTAGTTAACTGCCTACGTAAGCTACAAGCACGTTTATATTCAATTGCTTCAAGCCAAGCAGAAGTGGAAGAAGAAGTGCACTTAACGGTTGGTTTAGTAGAGTTTGATGCCTTTGGTGAAAAACACTTTGGCGGTTGTTCTGGTTACCTTGCACACCGTGCAGAAGAAGGCGCACAAGTTAAAGTATTTAGCGAGCATAACGACAACTTCCGTTTACCAAGTGACGATAACACACCTGTTATCATGGTAGGCCCTGGTACAGGTATCGCGCCATTCCGTGCATTTTTACAAGAACGTGATACACGTGAAGCAGAAGGTGAAAACTGGTTATTCTTCGGTAACCCACACTTCACCCAAGATTTCTTATACCAAGTAGAGATCCAAGGTTATGTGAAGTCAGGCCTACTAAACAAAGTAGATCTTGCGTTTAGCCGCGACCAAGCAGAAAAAGTATACGTGCAAGACCGTCTTCGCGAGAAAGGCGAAGAAGTATTTGCATGGTTAGAAAAAGGTGCACACTTCTACATTTGTGGTGATGCTAATCGCATGGCGAAAGACGTTCACCAAGCACTTATCGATATTATTAAAGCCCATGGTGGCAAAGATGACGAGCAAGCTGAAAGCTACCTAAAAGAGCTGCGTAGCAACAACCGTTATCAAAAAGATGTGTACTAATTTATTAGTACACCACACTGACCGTCACAGTAGAATTTTAGGATAAGCCATGAGCACAGATTACAAACCTAACAGCAAGCTAGACCCAAATGCCAAGTTTGCTGATAACGAAAGACTTAAAACACAAAGTAACTTTTTACGCGGCACGATCACAACGGATTTAAAAGACCAACTTACCGGTGGTTTTACAGCGGATAACTTCCAGCTAATTCGTTTCCACGGTATGTACCAGCAAGACGACCGTGATATTCGTCCAGAGCGTACCAAGCAAAAGCTAGAGCCAATGCACAACGTAATGCTTCGCGCACGTATGCCGGGCGGTATTATTACCCCTAAGCAATGGCTTGCGATTGATGAGTTTGCTGGCGATAAAACTATTTATGGCAGTATTCGTTTAACAACGCGTCAAACATTCCAGTTCCACGGTGTGTTAAAGCCAGGCATTAAAGAAATGCACCAAATGCTAAACAGCGTTGGCATTGACTCAATTGCAACTGCCGGTGACGTTAACCGTAACGTACTATGTACCACTAACCCTGTTGAGTCTGAGTTACACCAAGAAGCTTACGAGTGGGCTGCAAAAATTTCTGAGCACTTACTACCACACACCAAAGCGTATGCTGAAATCTGGTTAAACGGTGAGAAGACTGAAACAACAGAAGAGCCAATTTTAGGGTCTACTTACTTACCTCGTAAGTTTAAAACGACAGTTACCATTCCACCAAACAATGAAGTAGACGTTCACGCGAATGACTTGAACTTTGTTGCCATTGCAGAAGACGGCAAGCTAGTTGGCTTTAACGTACTAGTTGGTGGTGGTCTTGCAATGACCCACGGTGATGTAAACACTTACCCGCGTAAAGCGGATGATTTTGGTTTTATCCCACTTGAGCACACGCTAAAAATTGCCGAGCATGTTGTTTCTGTTCAACGTGACTGGGGTAACCGTGTTAACCGTAAGAATGCAAAAACTAAGTACACGTTAGATACATTTGGTAGTGATGCATTTAAAGCAGAAGTAGAAAACCGTGCTGGCGTTAAATTTGAAGACAGCCGCCCGTATGAGTTCACTCACCGTGGCGACCGTATCGGTTGGGTAGAAGGTATTGATGGTAAGCACCACTTAACGCTATTTATCCAAAGTGGTCGTATTCTTGATTACCCAGATCAGCCGCTGAAAACAGGTTGTCGTAAGATTGCTGAAATTCACCAAGGTGATTTCCGCATGACGGCAAACCAAAACTTAATTGTTGCCGGTGTTCCTGCGGATCAAAAAGACATCATTGAGAAAATCGCTCGTGAGCACGGCTTAATTGACGACTCACACTCAGAGCAACGCTTTAACTCAATGGCATGTGTGGCATTACCGACATGCCCGCTTGCAATGGCTGAAGCAGAGCGTTACCTGCCAGAGCTTATCGAGAAAACAGAAGCGATTTTAGCGAAGCACGAAATTCCGAATGACGACATCATTATGCGTGTCGTAGGTTGTCCGAATGGTTGTGGTCGCGCCATGTTAGCTGAGATTGGTTTTGTTGGTAAAGGCCCAGGTAAATACAACGTTTACCTAGGTGGTAACCGTGAAGGTACCCGCGTACCTAAGCTTTACCTAGAAAATGTGGGTGAAGATGTATATCTACCAGCATTAGATGAATTAATTGGCCAATGGGCCAAGGAGCGTAACGAAGGCGAGTGTTTTGGTGACTTCGTTATCCGCAAGGAAATCGTTGCCGAAGTGAAAGTCTCTAAAACAGACTTCCACGCTTAATATTTTAAGGGCGGTTAGCCGCCCTCATTTGGAATTTATGCATGAGTGAATTTAAGCAAATATTAACGCTAGATAAAGACGTTCAGGATGCCATGCTTGCCGATGCAAATGGCATGCTAGCAGAGCTTTCGGCTGAAGAACGTGTTTTGTGGGCGTTAGAGAATTTACCAAGCACACACTTTTTATCGTCTAGCTTTGGCATTCAAGCGGCTGTGATGTTACACCTAGTAACATCGCATAAAGCAGATATTCCAGTGGTTTTAACAGATACGGGTTATCTTTTTCCAGAAACTTATCAGTTTATTGATGAGCTTACTGAGCGATTGAAACTCAATCTGAAAGTGTATAAATCAGAACTAAGCCCTGCGTGGCAAGAAGCTAAGTTTGGTAAATTATGGGAACAAGGCGAACAAGGTATTAAACAATACAATACCTTAAATAAAGTTGAACCAATGACACGTGCATTGAAAGAACTCGATGCAGGTACTTGGTTTAGCGGTTTGCGTCGCCAACAATCATCGACTCGAGCAGATAAGCAAGTGCTTGAGATCAGCCGCGGTACCGTGAAGGTTTATCCAATTATTGATTGGCATAGCCGCGATGTGTATCAATACTTAACCAAGCACGATTTACCTTACCACCCGCTATGGGAGCAAGGATATGTGTCAATGGGTGATGTGCATACCACACGTAAGCTTGAGCCAGGTATGACCGAAGAAGAAACGCGTTTCTTTGGTTTAAATCGTGAGTGTGGCCTTCACACAGACGGCGGCGGTATTTAAGGTCTTTTTGCTAAAAAACGATGCGAAACCTTAGGTAAATTATTTTTTGCCAACCATGTTAGGGTGAGCTTGTTAAGCTCACCACTAACATACATTTGCGTTATTGCAGTATCAAATGCATCGCGTACTTTCTCATCTCTAAAGATAATCTGCGAACCAGCATTTGTGATAATATCTAACGGCACAAACTTATCTACTAAGCCCAAAGGTTTAACAAAGCGATAAAACTTAAGCCAATCAGCAATTAACACATCAATTTTATTCGCCACCAGCATTTTATTTACGGCAAGCTGATCACCACTTTCAAAATAACGTGTATTTACTTCATTTATCAAAATTTGAAAGTCATGACCAAAGTTTAAACTTGCACCTGAGAAACTTGCTAGCCTTGCCCCTTTTAAATCAAGTACATGTTCAGCCTTAGCCCATCGATTGTCTTTACTTAAAATTGCACGATTGTAAAAGAACAAGCGATACTGAGACGGGTAACCTTTGCCAGTAAATGTACCAGTCCAATTCACGGCAATATCAACTCTTTGCTTTTCGTAGTAGCGCTTTATGGCATCGTTTGAAACATTGATGTAAGTCGGGCTAAACCCTGCTCTATTAAGCCCTGCAGACAAAAGCTGCTCGTATAAACCAACATGGCGTTGATAGGAACTTGCTTTGAAGTACGGAGTAAAGTTACCAGCAGCGACTTTAATATCGCGGGCATACACATGAGCGTTAAAGCACAACACTAATAAACAAAAAAGCCTAATCACAAGTGCCTCTAATAATGAGTGATAAATCATAGTATGGCTGATTATTTAATAATGTGCTGAGCTAATCTTTTAACTATTCTTTTTTCTTTGTTCCGCGGTAACCCAAATAAAAGTAAGGTACATTTTGGTTGGCAAAGATAAGATTAATCCAAGGGCATAACACCCTCCGCCAATCATCATGCCGGAGATACCCATACTTTGCTCAATATGCGCGACATTTATCAAATAATATCCAAGTCCTATTAAGCATAATCCAAGCACAATAACTACTTTAAGCAGCGTAATTAACGATTTTTCACTCATTTGCATATACCTCTGGCTAAGGTATATGCCAGCGATAGATAAAATACCAGCGCTAAAACGCGGTTACTAGATGTAGATCAACTATCGTCGCTCAACCACCGCTGCGGTCATTCTTGAAATACAGGTAAGCTCACCGGCTTGGTTGGTAATTTTAACTTCCCACACAGAGGTACGTTTACCTAAGTGAACAGCTTTTGCTGTGGCATACACCATACCTTTGCGCGCCGCTTTAATATGATTCGCATTGATTTCTTGGCCTACGCAGTAGTACTTATCGGTATCTACAACAAAGTTTGCCGCGTAGCTTGCTACAGTTTCAGCTAGCACAACATTCGCGCCTCCGTGCAGCATACCAATAGGGTTGTGGTGATCAGGTGTAACTGGCATGCTAGCAACAAGATAATCGTCGCCAACTTCACATATTTCAATCCCTAACGTTTTCATTAAACTGCCTTTGCCATGCAAACCTTCATCTAGCTTATCGCATAACGCTTTATCTATTTCTTTATACCAAATCATTTATTGTTCCCTCGTATACAAAGCTAGGTACTTTTACAATCTCTAACAATTTCAAACAGGTCTGAACTTATCAATAGGTAGTTATTTCATTATCCTACTGTCAAAAAGGAATTAACATGAAAAAACTACTGCCTTTAGCCCTTTTATTTTCCTGCAATAGTGGCTTAGCAAGCGACACGATTCAACATCAAATCGATTTTGGTGTATCTGACCTTTATGACTTTGATGATAATTTTGTTGGGATTGCTTATACCTACGCCTTTGAAGATCTGGCATCGGCAAGTGGTCCTCACAATATTAAAACCTATCTAAATAGAATCAATACCCTCTCGACGCGAGCACTCGTACTGGATGATTTTTATGATATTGACGTCGAATACACACATTATTTCGACAATGCGTTGGTTGTTCGCTCTAACGTAGAGTATGCAAAAGATAACGATTTTAATAACGAATATTTAATGCTTAACGGCGAACTCGGTAACAATATCACCACTAATTTGCAGCTAGGTGTTGGCGTAACTTACTTATATCGTAACGAATCCGATGTTTTTGGTGTGCAAGATTCAAGTAATAACTGGCGATTAACCCCATATGTGCGCTATACCAAAATTGAACAAGGGCAAGGCTGGGATTTTGTATTTAAACAAATATCGGGGAAAGAAGATTATTATCAAGGACGGGCAGATTATTATATCAATGAGAATTGGTTTATTGGTATTCAAGCGCTGGCGCAAACCAATGAACTCGATAATAACAATTTTGAAGTGCAAACTCAGTATTGGTTTAATGAACACTTTTCATTTAACTTTGGTTTAGGTGCGGGGTTTGGAGATGATAGTTCAGGCTTAGACTCGGTGACCTTGCTGATGACTTCACGCTTTTAATTTAGAGTGCGCTTAACTTTATCAACGCGCACTCTAAAAGAGTTAATTTAGTAAAACTAATTGTTAGAGAAGCGATCATATTGCTTAGGTAACTCGTGCGGCTTTTCCTCGGCGCTAATATAAACTGTACTTTCAACTACTTTCCAAGAGCCCGTTGCGGTGTCGATTTCCCAGTCGGTATGCGTTTCTAATTCAGTAATCGGAGTGTAAGTAACATCCATCGTCGCATTACAGCCTGCTAAGGCTAGTGCAGATAAACCAAGTGCTATTGAGATTAATTTTTTCATGTTTCCCCCTTGTTGTTGCGATAAAGCATAAAACAATTTGTCACTATCACTTTCACTAATTGATAAACGGCTAATCTAAATGTTGAGCGGTTATGAATATAAACAAGGCGATCTCAGGTCTATGTATTTACGTAGTATAAAGTTTAACAAGGCGCCGATATGAACTACCTAATTTGCTTTAGCTTATTCTTATTAAGCTTTACCAATTCTGCACAAGAGCGTAAACCACAAACCAATCACTTAGATTCAATCGTGCTTGGTTCAGGCTGCTTTTGGGGCGCAGAGAAACGCTATGAAGCACTTAATGGCGTAATTGATGCCGTGAGTGGCTATGCGGATGGCAGCGGCTTTAAAGCAACCTACCGTAATATCATTAAAAAAAGTAACAAATACAACCCTAATAACTATGCTGAAGTCGTAAAGGTCACTTTTAATCGTAATGAAATTAGTCTAGAGCAAATTTTACAGCATTTTTATGAGCACCATGATCCGACACAGGTGAACCGCCAAGGTAACGATGTAGGCACACAATATCGTTCAACTATTTTATATAATTCAGAGCAACAAAAAGCGACAGCAATTGGCGTTACAAAACAGTTTCAAACTCTGCTAACCAACGCAAGTTTTGGCAAAATAGCCACCAGCATTAAGCCGCTCGAAACCTTCTATGCTGCAGAAGAATATCATCAAGATTATCTTGCCAAGAACCCTAATGGCTACTGCCCCGATTTACGCACTGGGGTGACATTTAAGCAACAAAAAATTGCCAAACGCGACAATAGCGCTTTACTAGAGGGTAAACAGATTTTGGTTATTGATGCGCCTTTCTGTCCGTATTGTGAAAAATTTAAAATTGAGACAGCAACAGGTTATGCAGGCTCAATTCCGCTTACATTCAGAACAGCCGACCAACTTCATGACCTAGAAATTAAAACGCCTACATGGGCGACCCCCACCATTATTTTGTTAGAGCAAGGCAAAGAAGTATTTGCACGCCAAGGTTATGTGTCTCGCGATGAATTTTACAAAATAGTAGGGGCATTTAAACTGGGTAAAGGTGAAGCGTTTAATGTCGCATTTAATAAAGGCACCGATAACCGCTATTGCAAACAGTATGAGATTTTTAAAAACACGCCGGATGGAGTATTTATTGATAAGTTAAGTGGCGCCAAGTTGTTTGATACACGTGATCGCTTTAACTCTAACAGTGGCTGGCTTTCATTCACCAAACCGGTAAAAGGTGCAGTGTATGAAAAACCAGACCATAGCTTTGGCATGGTACGTACTGAAATTCGTGCGGTTGAGTCAGACATTCATTTAGGCCATGTGTTTGATGATGGCCCAAATGGTCAGCTACGTTACTGCATCAATGCAACCGTGTTAGAGTTTGTACCGCGTAGTTAACTTATGCTGTTAGCCAATACCAACTACATTATCACCGCAGCTATATGAAATTATTTGGCTAAGCTCTTGGTAACTTAAGCCACTTTGCTGTTGCAATTCATTAAAGAAAGCTTGAATTGCAACCAGCGACTTTTTAGTTTGCAAACCGCCATCAATAATTTTATGGCTGCGCAAATAGCTCTCACAATCTCGCGATAATAAAAAGGTATCTTTGCCTAAAACACGAAGCGCATAAGGCCCTGTGTTACCACCTAAGCGTGCGCCATGCTTTTTAAGATACTGCCAAAGCCCAATAATGTCGTCACTTGGCCAATCTGCGATAAACTGACTAAAACTACCATGCTGACTTGCAACATCATGGATCATATAGGCATTAGCCTGCACCGTTTGTACTTTTTTATAGTTACGTACAATACGTTCATCGCTAGCGGCTTTTTCCTGTTGTTCCGGCGACATCATCAGTAATGCTTCAACATCAAAACGCCAAAAAACTTCTTCAAAGCCAGGCCACTTTTTCTCAATAACCGACCAATAAAATCCACTTTGAAAAATCTTTTTGGTAAATTCAGATAACCAAGCTGAATCAGGCAATTCAGCAATACGCTTATTACTCAGTGGCTTTGACAGCAACCCCTTTAATGGGCGCTCACCGCCCTTTCGCTCAGCAGCTCTAAGATAAATATCGTTAAACTTTTCCATAAATCATTAGCTTTAGAAAATTTGAACTAGCTTAACCTCAGTACAAATTTAGATGCAAGACCAGCGCTAAAGAAAAGAGCACAGCTTGCACCAAAAAGTGGCATGTCCTATCGCTATTCGTTTTTCAGGTTCAATCGAAAAATAATTCACTAATAAATTCAATACTCTAAAAACAAAACAAGATTGGCATATTAGATGAATAGCGAGATTGGATTATTTTACAAAAGACCTTATATGCACATTAAAATTGATGATTTATCCAGCCCTGCTGTGATTGCTCTGCTGCAAGAGCATTTAGATGATATGTACGCAACATCACCCGCTGAGAGTGTTCATGCACTTGACCTTAACGAACTTAAAAAAAGCAATATCACTTTTTTCAGCGCATGGCGTGATGATACCTTGCTTGGCTGTATTGCAATAAAACAACTTTGCCCAAACCACGCTGAAATAAAGTCAATGCGCACAGCAAAGCACGCCCGTGGAAGCGGTGTGGCTTCGCGCTTACTGCAACACACAATTGAGCTAGCAATTGATAAAGCCTATTTGTCACTTAGTCTAGAAACCGGCACGCAAGAATACTTTTATGCTGCACGCAATTTGTATCATAAGTTTGGCTTTAATGTCTGTGGCCCTTTCGCTGATTATCAAAAAGATCCACACAGCACCTTTATGACACTGCCACTAAACACAGTTGCCTAGTTGTAACAGCTCAGTTTGAGAAATTTTGCTATTGGTATGCGCATTACTAATAAGCACAATACTAATATCAGGTAAGGCGGGTAAGTGCGTATTTTTAAGTTCTGTTAACTCGCCGATACTTAAGCGTGCCATAGCACCAATTGCCATGCCTTGTTTTATCAACCCTTGCATCGCAGCAACACTGCCACTCATGGCAATCAACTTAAATTGCGTTCCCTGCTTGTGCAGGCCTTCAACTGCTGCGTGATGAAAACGGCAATCTTGCTGAAATGTTACCAGTGGCAAAGGCGTTTGTTCTAATATTTTACAATCACCATTACTTACCCATACACCACTATCTTTAGCAATAATAATACCCTCTTCACTATCAAATGAGCGTGTTACTATGCCTAAATCGAGCTCACCATTGTCGAGCTGCTGTCGAATAATATTACTTGGTAAACAACGTATTTGCAGATCTAAACTTGGCCACAACTGATGCATATTTTTTACTACGCTTGGCAAAATAGCGTTAGCGTAATCATCAGGGCAACCTAACCGAACGCGCAACTTATTACAGTCCGTTTTAACGGCATTTAATGTGCTGTCGTAATGTGCAATAAGTTGTTTTGCATAACCAACAAGTTGATGTCCATCTTTTGACAAAATGAGATTGCGACCATTTTTTTCAAACAGTACCTTGCCTATATCCTGTTCGAGTTTTTTCATCTGCATACTCACTGCTGACTGAGTACGATTAACCTGTTTAGCAGCGCGCGTTATGCTTCCAGTGTCGACAAATGCAAGTAAACTTTTAAGCGCATCAATTTCCATAACACATCAATTTAACTGATAGATAGTATAAGAATTATGCGCTATTCGATGTGTAAATAACACGATAAATTATTAGCAAATAAACTAACCACTTTATTGAGAGAAATACGAGATGGATTTATATATCGCTAATAAAAACTATTCGAGCTGGTCACTAAGAGTCTGGCTAGTATTGAAAAAACTCAATATAAGCTTCACTGAACACAACTTAAAATTAGAGACACCAAGTTTTAGCGATACTCTTGCCACCATCGCTCCCATCGCAAAAGTGCCTGTGTTAGTTGATGGTAGTACGACGATATGGGATTCGCTCGCGATTTGCGAATACATCAATGAAACTTATTTATCTGATAAAGGTTGGCCAAATGATCCACAGCAACGTGCAAAAGCTCGCGCATTAGCGGCAGAAATGCATGCTGGTTTTAACTCATTACGCAATCAGCTACCTATGAATATACGCGCAAAGCGCAAGGTGGAACTGACAGCACAAAGCCAAAATGACATTGCGCGCATTGAGCAGATTTTTAGTGAACAACACACACTGTTTCAACATAAAGGCAGTTGGCTATTTGGTGATTGGGGAATTGTTGATGCCATATTTGCGCCTATCGCGCTGCGTTTTAAAACCTATGGCATTTCATTAAATGCTCCGGCAACGGCTTATATGCACAAGGTATTGAGCTGTTCTGTACTTGCCGAGTGGATAGCTCAGGCTTTACAGGAAACGGAGATTGTTCAAATGGATGAAGCTGGCGAAGAAATGTAACTTAGCTTAATAAATAAAGAAAGGGGCTTTCGCCCCTTTTATATGTGTATTACTGCTTTAGTAAATCAATGAAGAACGCATATTCTAATGCAGTATCGTTTATGCGTTTAAAGCGACCTGACGCACCGCCATGGCCAGCTTCCATATCTGTTTTGAATAACAGTAGATTGTTGTTCGTCTTATATTCACGCAGCTTAGCAACCCACTTCATAGGTTCAAAGTACTGTACTTGCGAGTCATGTAAGCCAGTTGTTACTAACAGGTTTGGATACGCTTGACGCTTAACCTGATCATAAGGTGAGTAACTTAACATGTAGTCGTAGTAAGCTTTTTCATTCGGGTTGCCCCACTCATCATACTCGTTTGTTGTCAGTGGAATTGATTCATCAAGCATAGTGGTAACCACATCGACAAATGGTACATGCGAAGCAACACCGCGATATAACTCTGGCGCTTGGTTAATCACCGCACCCATTAATAAACCACCGGCACTACCACCAACCGCAAATACTTTATCTTTTGCACCGTAACCTTGCTCTACAAGCGCTTTAGTTACGTCAACAAAGTCGTTAAAGGTATTTTTCTTGGTGAGTTTTTTACCATCTTCATACCAAGGGCGACCTAACATTTGAGAGCCTCGAATATGGGCAATGGCGTAAACAAAACCACGGTCAAGCAGGCTTAAACGTGACGTTGAGAAAGTCGGGTCGAAGGTTGCACCATACGAACCATAGCCATATTGGTAAAGTGGGTTAGTACCATCTTTTTTAAACTTACCTTTATGATAAACCAAGGATACAGGTACTTTTTTACCATCGCGTGCAGTGACCATAATGCGTTCAGATACATAGTTATCAGAGTTAAAGTCACCTAATACTTTCTGTTCTTTTAGTACAGTCTTTTTACCGTCTTCTAACGTATATTCAATTACACTAGAAGGCGTTGTCATACTGGTGTAGTACAAACGAACAGAAGCATTATCAAGCTCATTATTACCGTACATACCTGCTGCAAACGCAGTATCTTTAAAGTCCAGGTTAAACTCTTTGCCTGAATCCAGCTTACGTACAGTTACATTCGTTAAACCATTTTCACGTTCTTGATAAACTAAGTGATTATCAAATAACGTAATGTCTTCAAGTTTTACGTTATCACGCGCAGGGATAACTTCTTGCCAATTCGCCTTGTCACCTACTTTACTTGCATCCACCTTCATTAAACGGAAGTTAACCGCATCTAGGTTAGTAGTAATGTAAAAATCGTTATTTAACTTAGCAATACTGTATTCATGTTTGTCTTCACGCGGAATAAAACGTGTTGGTTTCGCCTTAGCGTCGTTCGCATCGATAATTGATACGCCACGCGCTTCAGTACTTGAATGGTGAATGTAAACTAAGCTACTGTCTTTACTCTTGCTGATATAAGTGTAGTAAGCTTTGTTTTTCTCTTCATAGACTAGCTCGTCACTACTTTGGTCCGTTCCCAGCACATGGCGGTAAACCTGATAACCAAGTAACGTTTGCGGGTCTTTTTTGATGTAGTACAAGAAGGTATTGTCGTTACCCCAAACAATATTGCCTGAAGTACCTTCAATTTTATCTTTTAAGTATTCGCCTGTAGTTAGGTCTTTAATGCGAATAGTGTAAATACGACGGCTTAATGTATCTTCGCCGTACGCGAGTAAATTATCGTTTTCACTTACCGTTAGCGTGCTAACACTAAAATAATCGTGTGCTTTTGCTAATTCGTTAACATCTAACAGTACTTGTTTATCGGTTCCTGCTAAGTCTTTTGCACGCGTATACACGCTGTATTCGTTATCACCACTTACTTCACTGCCGTAGAAGTAATCACCCTGTTTTACAGGTACAGACTGATCATCTTTAACAATGCGCCCTTTGATCTCGTCAAATAATTGTGCTTGTAGTGCTTCAGTATGTTTTAATTTTTGTTCTGTATAACTATTTTCAGCTTCTAAATGCGCTAGAATTTCAGGATCTTTGCGCTCATCGTCACGCATCCAATAATAATTATCAACGCGTGTGTTACCGTGGTGCGTCATTTCAAATGGCACCTTTTTGGCGATAGGTGCGGCAATATCAGTTTTGTTGTTGTTTTGAGTGTTATTGCAAGCGCTAAGCACTAATAGTGAGAGTGCACTTAGTGCGATTGGTTTTAATGCTTTCATAAATATTCCTTTTGTATTTAACCTTCCCATGCTAACCCAGTAAATTAATTACGACTATAGTTTTGCGTAATGAATTGTAACAACCGTATATAACGATAATTTACGTGTATTTAGCCTAAATTATTAATCCATTCACTCATTACGACATGCGTTTTTATTTTTATGATATCAGGCTCTGCATCTAAGTATTCTCTAATTTCATGAAGTCGTTGCATCGAATCTGTTTGCACGTAAACCAATAAATCCATATCGCCAGTAATGCCATGGCACGTCAAAACTTCCGGGATCACCTGAAACACCTTAACAATGTTTGAACAACGCGTGCACTGATGCTGAATTTCAAAATAAGCAGATACACCTACTTTTTGCGATTCACTTAGCAAGACTTGATAGCCGCGAATTTGCCCATGACGTTCTAGTTTTTTAATCCGCTCTGTAACAGCTGAACGCGAGAGGTTTACCGCATCAGCTATCGCCGATACGCTTTGCCTCGCGTTTATTTTTAACTGACCAATAATCGCCTGATCAAATTTATCCATTTGCATACTTAATCGCCTAAATCTTCAAAGTGTTTTAATTTCGCAGTAATACCATCATTTTACCTGCATATCACACACTCTGCCTAGCAACTCAAACAGTTTGAGATAGTAAATATTTCTATACTAGCGCTATTAAAAACTATAAACAAAGCAACATGAAATCAGTTAATACAGGCATTGGACGCTGGCAAGGCGCCGGCATGATGGCAACAACCTTACTCGGTACCGGAGTATTTATACTACCGCAGCTAACCATCGAAATGTCGGAAAGTAATGCATTCTACGCTTGGCTTCTACTGACAGTGGGATTAATCCCTATTACTTATGTGTTTGGAAAGCTATCGTCACTTTTTCCACATTCAGGCGGCCCTGCTCACTTTGTTGAAAAAGCTTTTGGCAAAACAGCAGGCAGAGTCATTGGCTTAATGTTTTTGTTAGTCGTGCCAATTGGTGCACCCGCAGCCATTATTATGACCTTTCAGTTTGTGCAAGGAATGATAAACATTAGCGGTGTACAATTATTACTCGCCGAACTCGCTGCGCTTTTATGCCTATTTTACATAAACCGAAAGGGTATTCATGTTTCAGCAAAACTACAGTTTCTGCTTACCCTGTTAATCACCTTTATTGTCATGCTGTTATTTACTTTCAGTAATGAACAAGTCGTAATGCAATCGAATACAACGTTGAGTTTGGATAGCGATAAAATACTAAGTGCCGCGGGTCTCGCTTTTTGGAGCTTTCTTGGTGTTGAAGCTATGTCACACCTTGCAAATGAGTTTAAAAAACCGAAGCAGGATGTTATTCCAGCGATGATTATAGGCAGTGTCATTGTTGGCGTGATTTATTTATTATCTACGGTATTAGTTTTGGCTCACCCTAATGATCAAAAGCTGGCGATTATCGGCGTATTTAACCACTATTTCAGTGGCGGTAACTATATCATTGGCATACTTGGTACAGCAGGTGGCCTTGCTACCATCAACGTTTATACAACAAGTCTGGCTAAACTCGTCGCAAGCTTCGCTGTACAAAAAGTATTGCCCAAACCATTAGCATACACAAACCAATATAATGTACCGCAAAGAGCGTTGATTTGTGTGCTGAGCATAATGGCAACAGTACTCGTTATAACCTATTTCAGCGGCCAAGATCTGGAAGATTTAATAAACTGGGTAAATGGTGTGTTTGTTATTATCTATATTGCAACCATGTGCTCTGCATGGGTATTACTCGCAGCAAAACACCGTATTACGATTTCGTTAGGGTTTATTACCTGCATGGCTCTTGCATTTGGCATTGGCGCGCACATGGCTTATGCACTGTTATTAGCTACGGTGTTAATACCTGCGGTAAAATGGCAAAAACGCCGCGGCAGTGTGCAACTCGCCAATAACTGCTAATGCTATAGCAGAGCGAGATTACTGTTTTTAGTGGTGCCATCCTTTTTCCAAAAGACTAACGCTGGCACCTGAACTTCCCACACTTCATTAGCATTCCACACATACGGTGGTTGGTAGCGTTGTGTAAACACTACCTCTTCTAGCCCCGAGTTATCACGAGTAGACTCGAAATAAATATTAGTGCTGCGTACCACCAAAACTTCGGTTTGGCTAAGTGATTGTATGTGGTTACGTGTAATTTGTTTTACGTAAGGCTCTTCTGGATTTTTAGGAAATAGAGAAGAAACGATACCTTTTTCAATTTGCTCTGTTTCATGCGAGATAAAATAAACGCCACTACCAAGCGGGAATCGTCCAACCATACGTAAGAATAGCGCACAAAAATTAGCGTTATACTCACCTTGCTTCATGCCACCTTTTAGAATGTCATATGCGCGATACATATTGCGATAATCATATTCCTCTTTGGTAGACAGCATAAATGAAGCGTACACCATAGGAATACGCATCAAGTCACGCAGCTCAGGTTCTTGATTGTCAAAATCAAGCAACTGGGTCATAAAATCTAACTTGGCATTTTCAATTTCAAAGAACTCATCACGTTCTTCTTTTTTATCAAAACGTCTTTGCGGTAAACCTACACCCTGACGTAAGTAGAGATAAGAGTTTCGTTTAATTCCAGCTAATAACTTATTACGCTGCTCTGCATCTAACAGCCTGAACCGATTACCTTGATAAATTGCTTCAGCATGAGGTGCATAGGAGCCAATATGGCGAAGCAAAGTAGCCTTAACGATGGGTTTAAGCACTTCTTCACGATAAGCCATTTTCTGCTCTTTGGTGAACGGCTTGTAATCATGACGCTGCATTAAGCTAACTTTATCGTATCCGATGATATCACTCAGCGCTTGCTTTAAATAAGGTGAAGTAAATTGGTTAAATAGGCGAGCTTCTTCAAAAAGCGCAACGGTTAATGCCGTGATATAAATTGGTTTGTTTTTTTCGTTTCGCGTACACCGAACCGTTTCATTGGGTAGCGGCGTTGAAAGTACCATGGTCCCCAAAAACTGACTGAATATTTTAGGCCCATCGAGCAAATCGAGAATATTGTCGATTAGCTTTTCCAGTGAAATGTAACGCTCGCCACGAGCCTTCAAACGCTCGGCTGCTATTTGTTTGATGCGCAGCTCTGCTTCATCGATCTTTTGATGCAGTTTTTCCAAATAACGCTGAGCCGACCGTTGCCCTTTAATAAGCGGATACTTACCTTTTTCTTTGCGGTAGTTTTCGACAATATCGATATGTTCTTGGTAAGCGACGATCTTTTTATTTAACTGCGTAAGTTCGGCTTCATATTCGTAGTGTTTTTCAAAAAACAGAGACGCTTCTTCCAACATCTTACGATAATCGTATTGGAATTCTGATATTTTCTTCGAGATAGCGCTAGCCATATTTGGAATAGCGGATAACCGATCTGTTTGATACTGAATAAAGCGCTTCATATTCTTATTATTTATGTTTACACATGATGTTAAGCTAATTTATTTTTGCTTTTTGTTTAAAAAGACACACTTCTTATCGACACAAAAAGGCATTAGTGTAACTAAGTTAATAAAATTAATCAGTTTAACGTGTGGCTAAACAACTTCACATATATGTTAATACTACTATATTACGTGAAAATGCAGTAATTAAAACGTCATTTTTACCATAAGCTAGAACAGCAAAATACGTACAGAAATATGTTTACCCTGCTGACTGAACTTAGATTATGGATTCAGGG
>NZ_JAKFZO010000027.1:0-51275 GCF_021654175.1 Pseudoalteromonas sp. MMG024 | reverse complement strand
GGCGGAGGCTAGCACCGTGTGGGAGTCATTATGTCTATATTAATCAAATGATTCGAGCACAAAAGGAGTTTCTATGAACTATGATGTTATTGCCTTAGCATGCGAGCAACTAGATTATCGCGATAAGTTGCGGCTTGCACAGTTGTTAATTCAAACTGCTCGAAAGGAAGAAGAAACAGTTAACCCTCAAGATCGAACAATTAAACCAAAGCCTGCTGTTCCTGAAGCCATTGTCGAAGAGCAAGAAATTGACACTATTTCCTATGTATATGAACGCTTGCTTAAATTAAGACCAGTGAAAACAAAATCGCTAACGAACTCAATCAAAGCAATGTTTCAGTTTCAAGGTGGTATTTCTGAAGCCGAAGTCTCTGATATTGTTAGTGAACTCCAACATAGGAAGTTAGTTAAGCTGACTAATAATAAAGTCGAGTACAAAGATTAATATAACAAAGCGTTTAAGACGGATTCACAACGCTTGGCATTTTCGGTTTGATTCAGCTTAAGTGGTTACGGCACAATGGTTTAGCTAGGGTGGTTGGCGTTGTTCACCACTTAACGCGGCGTTATAATTTACCTCACTATCAAATTTTGGTGTCTATAGAAAGGAAATCATTTACAAATGAAAAGTAATAAATTGAGTCTAATTTTAGTAACTTTAATTTGCATCTCGATAGGGAAATTTACCTCTGCTTCGGCGAATAGCTATATTTTGGATGACGCTGAACGATTCGCTAAGTTATTTACTCACACATCTGAGCTTGATGAAAAACAGATTAAGAATAAATACTTGAATCTAGGTACTAAAGGCTTGGAAATATTTACTCCATATAGAATCAAGAATGAAAAAAATCTTTTACGAGCAATATCAGAAAATTCGGGTGCTTATAAGAAAGGAATAGAAGTATGCTTGCCTGCAGCGAGAAGAATAGCTAGTGATGCTAAACAAGTATTGAATGATGTGAAAATTCTACTAGAACAAGAAAAGTTGGCCCCAACCTATATCTTATTTGGAGCTGACAATTCAGGTGGAACAGCTAGTAGAGAAGGTCTCTCTCTTGGTTTAGAAGTTCTTTGTCGTTTTGCTGAAACAGAAGATGAAGCCATCGAAGTGATACTTGGCTTTGTTGCGCACGAAATTGTCCATGTATATCAATCACGCATCCCTGAAAATAAAACCCAAAAACACACCTTATTACGCCAAGCATTAACCGAAGGGTTTGCTGACTTTATATCTTACAGAGTGTTGGGAAAGGTTACTCAATCTGAAATTGAAAGGCATAACTTTGGTGTTAAAAATGAAGGGGTTATTTGGGCAGAATTTAAAGCTGTTATGAATGGAAATGATTTTAAACCTTGGATGTATGGTTCTAGTGGAGAAGGAAGACCAAATGATCTAGGTTATTGGATAGGTAAAAGGATAGCACAAGCATATTATGAAAAAGCGAAAGATAAAAAGAAAGCGCTAAAGGAGCTTTTGTATTTAAAGGACCCTCAATCTATTTTACTTAGCAGTGGATATAATCCGGCATAAATTATAACAAGTTGCTCAAAAGGAAAAATGACAGCTAATGGCACTAAGCCGTTGCATACGCTTTTAAAAAACGGGCGACGGCTTTATCAACATGTTCTTGCACTTCTTGCTCGCTAATTGGCTTGTTTGGTAGCAATACCGCTTTAATGTGTAAGCGCCCTTTGACCATTTCGATGAGTAGCTTTGCGGCAAATTCGGCGTCGTCTACATCAAGCATATTTTGCTGGTGCAAATGGGTTAAGTATTTCGCCAGCGGAATGCTGCCTCTGAGTGGGCCATAGTGATAAATCAACTCGCCTACTTCCGGCAGTTTGGGCACAATATTGGCCACTAAGCGGAACAATTTCACCATGGTTTCGGATAAAAAGCCTTGAGCAAAACCATAACACACCTGACTAAGCGCTTGTTGCGGCGGCAAGTCGTAATCGATATTAAGCAAAGTGCCCACTTGCACTTCGGCTTTTTCACGAATAACAGCAAGCAGTAGCTTTTCTTTATTACCAAACTCACTGTAAATATTGCGCCTTGAGCCGCCCGATTCGCTAATAATCATTTCGAGCGAGGTATTGTCGTAACCATGTTCTAAAAATAGCGTTTGTGCTACTGCGAGGATTTTTTTACCGCGCTCTGATAACGGTTTTGCATTTAAAATTTGTTCTAAACTCAAGACTGTACCTATTAATTGTAAAAACATGGTTGACTTTGGTACTGCATAGTACCAAATTAATTTACTCAATTTGTGCTTATAAAATTAGCACCTTTTACAGGAACCGTTATGCGTTTACTTTACGTTATTGCGTGTATTATCACGCTTGTTGGCTGTTCAAAAGAAATCGAACACTCTGAACCTCCTATCCGCCCAATCGCATGGACAGCGGTAAAAACCTCAAACTTTGAACAAGTGCGCACGCTTTCAGGCATTGTTGCCCCCGTTGAAAATGCCAGCTTAAGCTTTGAAGTAAACGGTAAAGTTGAAAAGGTGTTTGTGAAATTAGGTGATACGGTGAGTAAAGGCCAACCTCTTGTCAAGCTTAATCAGCTCACGTTTCAGTTAAGTTTTGAATCTGCATCAGCGCAGGTGAAACAAGCCGAAGCAACTCTGCAAGAAGCGCAAAATGAATACGAGCGTTACAAAACGCTAAGTGAACAAGGTTTAGTATCAAAATCAGGTTTTGATAATTCAAAATCAGCGTTTGAATCTGCCAAAAGTGCTGTGGATGTTGCCAATGCTCAGCTCAATATTGCGCGCAAAAACGTGCAAGATAGTGAATTACTGGCACCTTACGATGGCGTTATCACCAAACGTTTAATTGAACCCTCACAGCAAGTTGCCGCAGGCCAATCCGTATTTGAAATTGAAGGCCAACACGGCTTTGAAGTACGTGTAATGGTGCCTGAGAGTATAATCCATGACTTAAACAGCGATATGACCTTAAAAGTAACCTACCCTGTAATGCCGCGGCTTTCAATGAAAGGGCATATTTCTGAAAAAGGCACCCGCGCTGAATCTGCCAATGCATTCCCTGTTACGGTTATTTTAGATGAAGAAAACGCTGTGCTGCGTGCCGGAATGACTGCCGAAGTGGAGTTTGTTTATCAAGGTGTTGGCCGCACTGGTTATACCGGCCCAAGTATTCGTATTCCAGTAAGTGCCCTTGGCGCCGACATCAAGCAAAAGGCATTTGTCTTTGTGTTTGACCCTAACACGCAACTGTTAGAAAAACGCTTTGTGCAAACCGAAAACGTTATTAATAACCAAGTGATTATCTCGAACGGGTTAAAAGATGACGAGATTATTGCCACTGCAGGCATTGCGTTTTTGCGCGACGGGCAAAAAGTATCGCTGCTTGATAACGCCGTGCAACGTTTTAACTAAGGAGCGGGAAAATGAATATAACCGCTTTGGCGTTTAATTATAAAAAACCCGTATTACTTGTGGTGGCGCTATTAATGCTAAACGGCATTTTTGCCTACTTCACCCTGCCAGCACAGGAAGACCCCACCATTACGATTCGTGAGGCCATTGTTAGCACGCAGTTTCCAGGTATGGCACCTGACCGCGTCGAGCAATTAATCACACGAAAATTAGAAGAAGAAATCCGCAAAATTCCGGAAGTAAAAGAAATTAAGTCGTCGTCATCTACGGGGCTTTCGACCATTCACGTAAAAATTTACGACCGTTATTTTAACCTCGACAATATCTGGCAAGACTTACGCAACAAGGTGAATAATGTCCAAGGAAAACTGCCACAAGGTACGTTACCATCGTATGTAAACGATGAATTTGGTGATGTGTCGGTGATCACCCTAGCGCTGACCGCCGATGGCTTTGATATGGCCGCAATGTACGATATTGCACAGCATATTCGCGATACCCTTTATGGTGTTGAAGGCACTAAAAAAATTGAAATTTTAGGCGCCAAAGCCGAGCGTATTTACCTTGAAGCGTCCAATGCCAAATTAGCACAGTTAGGGATTTCGCCTTTAGCGCTTATCAACGAACTTAAAAACCAAAATATTGTGCAGTCAGGTGGCCGTGTTGATACTGGTAGCCGCAGCTTTATTATTGAGCCAAGCGGTAACTTTAACAGCATTCCTGATATTGAAAATACCTATATCACCATTCCGGGCACTGAAGATTTTATCGCTTTAAAAGACATCGTGACGATTAAAAAAGGCTATATCGACCCACCTGATAAATTGGCTTATTTTAATGGAAAACCAGCTATTTTCTTCGCTAATGCGATGTTGCCCGAATACAATATTTTAGAATTTGCGCCGCGCTTTAAAGCCAAAATAGCTGAAATTGAACAGACATTACCAATTGGCTATCAACTCGATATTGCAACTTACCAAGCCGATCAAGTTGAAAAAACCGTGAAAGGCGTATCAATTAATGTGCTGCAAACACTGGCCATTGTGCTTGTGGTGGTCATTTTGTTTTTAGGGCTGCGCACCGGATTAATTGTAGGTGCCATTGTACCGCTGGTGATGCTCGTTACACTTGCGATTATGCAATACAGCGGTATTAAACTTGAGCGTATGAGCTTAGCAACGCTGATTATTTCACTTGGTTTATTAGTTGATAACGGCATTGTTATTGCCGAAGACTTTAAACGCCGCTTGGAGCAAGGCATCGATCGCTACAATGCCATGGTGCAAGGATGTAAAGAGCTGGCAGTTCCGTTACTTAGCTCATCAGCCACCACCATTTTATTCTTTTTACCGCTGATGCTAGCACAGCATGTGGCAGGTGAGTACACTCGCTCAATTTCGTTGGTGA
This sequence comes from Pseudoalteromonas sp. MMG024, assembly GCF_021654175.1. Classification (NCBI taxonomy): domain Bacteria; kingdom Pseudomonadati; phylum Pseudomonadota; class Gammaproteobacteria; order Alteromonadales; family Pseudoalteromonadaceae; genus Pseudoalteromonas; species Pseudoalteromonas sp. MMG024. The sequence goes on along the minus strand of NZ_JAKFZO010000027.1, from coordinate 46,458 downwards.
TTTTAATTACCTTGCTAAGCAGTTGGGTATTAGCACTGACCGTTACACCCATTTTAAGTTACTACTTTATTAAAGTACCCAAAACAACCACTAGTGATAGCAATGAGTTTGGCAAATTGGCCAGTTACTATGGAAAATATGAGCAATTTTTACATTGGGTGCTGAAACATAAAGCGGTGTTTATGGCCGCGATGCTTGTTTTATTTATTGGCGCTGGCGCATCTATGAAATTTGTCGCTAAGCAGTTCTTCCCAAATTCAGATCGTACCCAAGTACTGGTTAATATTGATTTACCACGTGGTACGTCATCACGGGAAACTAACCGTCAAATGCAAGAAATTTTCGCATGGCTCAATAACAAAGAACAATTTGATTATATCGAGAGCTTTTCGGGTTATGTTGGCTTTAGCGGGCCGCGTTTTGTACTCTCACTTAACCCTGAAGACCCTGCTGAAAATAAAGGCTTTATAGTACTTAATGTAACGCCTGAAACAGATATTGCCTCGCGGGTATTAGAACTTGATACGCAAATTGAAGCGCGTTTCCCAAATACTGCTGCACGCGTGCGTAAAATGTTTTTAGGCCCATCGGATTCGTCTATTTTAAAAGTGCAGGTAAAAGGCCCTGATAAAGAAGTTATTTATCAAAAAGCACAAGAGATTATGGCGGTATTACATGCTGCGCCAAACTCGCTTAATGTGCGCACCGATTGGGAAAACCTGATCACCAAGATCTCGGTTAAAATTGACCAGCACCGTGCAAAGCGTGCAGGCCTTACGTCAAGTGAAATTGCGCAAGCGCTTGATAGCTACTTTAGCGGCGGTGTAATTACTAACTTTCGTGATCAGGATGAGATCATCCCTATTGTGCTGCGCGCTGGTGAAAACGAGCGAAATAGCCTTGATAGACTGCGTACGTTAAATGTGTATTCAGAAAAATCTGGCCGTGCTGTACCGTTATTTCAAGTTGCTGACTTTGAGCCTGTGAACCAGTTTTCAATTATTCATCACGAAGATATGTTCCGCACCATTAGTATTGAAGCACGCAACACCAAGCTTTCAGCAGAAGATTTTAAAGCACTTGTTGATGAGCAAATTCAACTACTTAAGCATGACTTACCGGTGAATCACACGATTGAATACGATGGTGTAATAAAAGAATCAAAAGCGGGGCAAAAAGCACTGAGTGCCAATATGCCTATGGTGCTTGGTTTTATTATTATTTTATTGGTGGCGCAGTTTAACTCGTTTAGAAAAGCCATGGTGATTTCGCTCACTATTCCCCTTTCATTTATTGGTGCGGTAATTGGTTTGTTAGTGATGCAAGCCCCATTTGGTTTTATGGTAACACTTGGCCTTTATAGCCTTGCGGGGATTATTATCAATAACGCGATTGTGTTAATTGACCGTATTGCGATAGAGCAAGCCGAGGGTAAAAGCGAGTATCAAGCCATTATTGATGCATGCTTAACACGCCTTCGCCCAATTGCCATGACCACCATCACTACCATGATGGGATTACTGCCACTTATTATTGGTCAAGATCCGCTATTTTACGGCATGGCCTGTGTAATTGCCTTTGGTTTAGGCGTAGGCACAGTTTTAACCTTGGGTGTAGTACCTGCGCTTTATGCTGGGTTCTACCGCGTTCAAAAGTAGGACTAACGCATGTAAAAAAGCACAAGAGTTTGCTTAGCGCAAACCTTGTGCTTTGCTACTAGAGATATCAGCGCATGCGCTAATTCTTTGAGGATTCAGAAAAAGGACACGGAGGAAGTTGATAAATTACTTCTGATACTACCTGAGCCATAAGGAGCTGCTCGTCAGCGCGCACACCATTAACTGGCGTTAAAATCACTGAGTCGACTCGTTGTCCGGTGATCACTTCAGCAAACACTAGTGCTGTTAAGTATTTACCCAATGGCGCAGCGTGATTACCATCGCTAGCATGCAGCCTAAGATTAGGCATTAACTGCAAAACACTATCCCAAACAAGGCCTACCGGAGCAAGACAACTCGCTTGCTTGGCAACAATATCGGAATGCAGACCATAAACATATTGGGCTTCTGTTGTGTCGCCACGTTGCGGGTGCTCAGGAAATAATATCGGCATCACATTAAGCTCCTTTGCGTTGGCTATCCATTTTTCTGCCGCCGTAGTTGAATACGTTGTCTTACGTGATTGCGAATATTTTTGCCCTTGCAAAATAATGTGCGTCCAGTTGCCGTTTTCTAGCGCTTGAGTTGCACTGCTACTTCGAATGCTATCATCTAAAAAACCACTACCAATAGTTTCAGATACTGTCTGTTTTTGGGGAGTTAACTGAGTAATCACTTTATTAATATCAGCGCCTAGCCCTGCAACATGGCTATTGCCCGTTATTGCAACGCGGTACGAATTAACACTTTGATTGTTAGGAACTTCGCCGTTGTATTTAGGCTTAAGTTGCCAGTTTATATCATCAATTGTTTTACTAATGTCATCAAATGATTTTGGTGAATCTGAGCATGCAACCAATGCACATGAAAACATTAACCCAAATAATGCACGCATGTTAGTTCTCCAATGCCATACTCGATTGGTAAATTTCGTAAAGCGCATCTGATAAATAATCTGATTCGTGAGGCACGGTGAACAACTTAGAGAATGCTACAGGTGTCGCACACTGTTGCCAACTATTGGTAACGGTACCACTGCTGTCAGTAGTGACCGCAGGGTGAGTTATTTGTTCAAATTGCGCGGCACAACCGTTAATACTAAGCCAGTGATTAATCGTATCCTCTACACTTTTAATGTTACCACTGGCGCGGCCATTAACCGGCACTTCCATATCTGTTGGGCTATGTAGATGATGAATTGCTACTGCCGTGGTGGTTGAGCATGCAGCAAAATCACCACGATATTGCCCCGCCAATGCAACAATACCAACTAACTTTTCAGGAATGTGACACGCTAAGGTATAAGCCATAAAACCACCCGCAGAATAACCGAAGATACGTGCTTTATCGCCTTCAACTGTATAATTGGCATGAGCGTAATCAATTAAATTGGCGATGTAATTGCTATCATCACCGATGTTAGCATCTGTATTGCTATCCCACTGCCATGCGCTGCCATTGCCATTTGGACTAATGACTAAGTACCCTTTTTCTTCAAGCATGTTTGCATTAAAAATATCGGCTACTTTTGCCATATATCCCGGCGCGCCATGTAAGGTAATAATGAGCCCTTTGTACTCTTTGCTCGTTTCGCCAAAAATTAAATTCTGGCGGCCATCGACACCAACACATACTGCACCATCAGGAATAGCTTGTGCAGCACATAAGCTCGGCCCATTTGAATTATTTTCACTCACTGGGGTTGTTGTTTTACTGCTGCCACCACAACCCGAAATTAAGCAACTTGCTAGCACTGCGATTTTTGTAATTTTTCTCATTATTTTATCTCAATCTGAAGTTCAAAGACCGCCTTAAAACTATGTAAAAGCTGTTATTGTTGCTTAATTAAGTTATGATAATTTGATAATGAAATTATAATAACTAGTAAAATCATAATGATAGAAGGTTCATTTAGCTTCGATGCTATTCAAGTTAATACGCAAACAAATACCCTAACCATCAATGGAAAGATGACTGAATGCGAGCCGAAGTTATTTGAGTTACTGATTTTTTTCTGCCGTAACAGCCAACGAGCCTTATCGCGTGACGAACTAATTGAACATGTTTGGCAAGGCCGAGTGGTGAGTGATGCGGCTGTAAATCGCGCAATTAGTCAGCTCAGAAAATTAATTGAGCCCGAACCAACAAAGCCTATTTATATTGTAACAGTAAGCAAAGTGGGATATCGCTTTGCGGTCACACCCAGTGCATTAACTTCAACTTCGCCCGACAATGAAGTTAAGCAGCCCCCAGCTACACGTAAAACTAAGTGGCTAATTGGCTTAATTGCGATGATCGTGCTTATCATTTTATCGGTGGTTACTTTTTTAAGTAAACCCAATCACCAGCTCAAATTAACGAATCGTCACGTACTGACAGAACAATTAGGCATGACGTTTAACCCTTATTTTGACGAGAGTTCACAAACACTTTACGCCCTGCATAAAAGCAATAACGCTGCAATCAGTAAGGTAGTGAAGCTCGAGCAAAACGGCAGCTTAGCGCCCCTTTTAAACGATAATTTCTATTACACCGATGTAGTCGCTAACGGCGATTTTCTGTATTTGGCAAGGCTTTCTAATTTAACTGAACGACAATGCAACATTGTTGAATTTAATTTAGTGACGCGGCAGCTAACTCAATTACTTTCGTGCGGTACCAGTGTTGTGACCAATATGGCGCTCGATAGCAATAATCGTTTAGTTTATGCCTATCGAGAAAGTGCCTCGGCACCTTATAAATTAATGGCGTTTAATATTCGTACCGCTCGCCAACAACAATTGAGCTTTCCTGACAATAGCGGAAACAGTTTGGGGCACCGCATATTTGCTATCAGCAACAATCAACTTGCTTATATAAATTACCATGCAAATAAACCCGATAGATTAGTGATTAAAACGCTAAATGATTCTAAGTCACTCTTTGAAGTACCCTTAATTGATCACGTGCAATCATTAAGCTGGTTTAATGATATTTTGCTTATTTCGGCAAAAGATGGGCTGTATCAGTTTAATCGCGAGCAAAACACACTAACCCAGCTAGATTACTCTGATACCTTTAACCGAATTTTTGCCAGTAAAGACGTGCTTTTTGCCGAGCACTACGCCGTAATCTCAAACCTTTATCACATTACCGATAATCAAGCGCCTCAAGCCATTACCAAACGCCAAGCCAGCATTTTACAATTTGCACCATCCCCTACTAACGACCAACTCGTTTACGTTGAATCACTCAACGGTAAGTTGAGCATAAAACTGGCTGACAAACACACCAGCAAAACCCTTAGTTTTGACAATACCATTGAGTATGTCGGTAATATCGCATGGTCATTTGACGCAACTGCGCTTGTTGCCAATATTAACGATCAAATTTATCGCTACGATATGACAAAATCACAATGGCAAAAGATAAATCACACATTTGATACTATTCACTTTGTTGGTTTTAATGCTGACAACCAACTGTTTGTGAGTGCTGAGCAAAATCAAGAGTGGAATATATGGCAACTCTATTCGGCATCAAGCCAAGCCAAACAAATTACCTTTAATGGCGGCTACAGTTTCTACTTTGCTGAAAGTACTCTTTATTACAGTAAATTTAGTCAAGATGGTTTATTCGCTCGTGCTCTCGTAACAAATGAGGAAAGGGTGCTAGTTAAAGATTTTGCACTATTACAGTGGCGCGATTGGCAGTATGCGAATAACAGCATTGTTTATCGCAGTAGCCTTGGTTACAAACGGCTAGATTTAGCGTCTAAGCAAACGACTAGCATCAACTCATTGGCAAAATATGGTCGTAATTTATGCCGTCAGTCTAACGTCAATCAGCAGTTTTTTTGTGCATTACTGGATAACCAAATCAGCCAAATTTGGCAGATTGATATCAGCGAAAGCAAGCACTAAAAAAGGCAACCTGATGGTTGCCATTTGAGAATGGGTTTGGTTTAGATAACCTCACCTCGGGATCATAAAGTGTTGGTTAACTTCTAACCCTAAGTTTAGGTTAAATATGGGTTTAGGTTAGTTACATGCACCTTCATCTTGCCATACATCCCAAGGGCCTGAGTTTTGCTCTGGGTTTGCACCTTGGGTCCACCATTTAGCTGAGTACAAACGACCATTGTAAGATGCTTGCTCTCCAGTTAGAAACACTGTGCCGGCACTCCATGCAACCACACCGTTACAACCTGCGCCAGTATCACTGCTTACAACTACTGATTGGCTTTTTGAGTTACTTAACCCTTCACTATCAGCAACTGTTAAACTTACGGTATAACTGCCCGCTTGCGCATAACTATGGCTCGGGTTGGTAGCGTTACTCGTTGTGCCGTCACCAAAGTCCCATGCATAACTTACAACGCTTTTATCGTCTGTAGCGGTTTGGCTAAACGCTACAGTTAATCCAGTTGCACTAAATGTAAAGTTTGAAACAGGCGCTTGATTTACGTTGCCATCGCCACTGCATTTACCTGTGTTTTTCCAAACATTAGTATACACATCTGGCTGCGCCCCTGTTGACCACCAAGTTGCTTCGTATTGATTGCTTTGATAAGCCACTTTATCGCCCACTTTATACGCTTTTGACGCCGACCAATTCGCTAGTCCGTTACATCCACCGCTTGAACCATCACTAATTGTGACGATGCTTGATTTACGATTAGTTTGGCCTTTAGTATCGGTAACCGTGAGGCTTACGGTGTAATCGCCAAACGTATTGTAGGTATGGCTAGGATTTTGGCTACTGCTAGTCGCGCCATCACCAAACTCCCATGCGTAACTGGTTATGCCTTTGTCATCAGTCGAGCTATCAGAAAATTGTGCAGTGTTGCCAGAAACTTGTACCGCAAAATTGGCAACAGGCTTTGCATCGCCTGTACCGCCGCCACAACTGCTACTCGCTAAATAATCATACGCCGCTTTGGCTTGCACAATACCATAGCCATAAGAGGTATCGCGTCCTGCTGCACCTTTATCTTTTGCCGTTGTGTTTAACGCATCACGAATTTGCTGGTTAGAACAGTTTGGAAAGTGGCTCCATACTAATGCTGCCACGCCTGATACATGTGGCGTAGCCATTGATGTACCGCTAATGCTTTTGTAGCCACTGTTGATCCATGTTGAATTCACACTCACACCTGGCGCAGCAATTTCTACTTGGCTGTTATATTGTGAGAACGATGCTTTACTTTCACCGCTATTCACCGCAGCAACCGATACCACTGCATCGTACGACGCAGGATAACTCATCGAACTATTTCCGTCGTTACCTGCTGCTGCAATATGCAACATACCTTGCGCATAACTGTTTGCAAAGGCTTGGCGCTCAGCACTTGATTGACCCGAACCACCTAAGCTCATACTGGTCACATTGGCGCCCACTTGCTGACATTGCTCAATCGCACGAATTAAATCAGAACCGTAAGCCCAGCGCCCTTGATCGTTAAACACTTTAACAATATGAAGGCCTAACTGATTAGAAGGATTTACCCCAACGACGCCTTGGCCATTTCCGCCAATTGCCGCAATAGTACCCGCAACATGCGTGCCATGGCCGTTACCATCGTTATACCAGTTACCAGTATCATTGCTGCCATAACCATCATTACCTGTGATGCCGTTTGATGGTAAGTCTGGATGACCCAATTGATAACCGGTATCCATAATACATACTTTGCGATTACCTGTGAGGTTGTCACTTAGCTGATTCGCCTGCACCATACCAATACCGTAAGGGGTGCTTTCGGCAAGTAAGTAGCGTTTTGGATCAACCTCCACCGATTGCACATCACTGCGATTCAATAATTGCTCTCGCTCAGCTTGAGTTAATTTAAGTGCTACCGAATTAGTGCTAGGTAATACATGAATTGCCTGAGACGTAACACTGCTAGCTAACGATTGCAGTTTATTAAGCTTAAAAGCCTGTTGTTGCTGTGCATCTGCTGTAACCGGTAAACCCATTTTCAGTGAATCAGATTTAAGGGTAACAATAAATCGCTCTGAACTATCGGTATCAAGCGACACTTTATCCGCCGCAAGTGCTGTGCCTGCGAAGGTACTGCAAAGTAATAAAGCCTGTGTTGTTTTATTAAATTTTGCTTTCATAACGTTTGCCTTTTTGTTGTTGTGAAGTCACGCAAATAGTTAACAAACCATTTACAACATTCAAAAAAGCAGAAAAAAGACAGCGTTGTCAATTTTAATTATCAATGTAAACAAATGAAAATAAATGCAAAAGCTGGCACGTAAAACTGGCTTTACAAGGTGAGATAATGTTTATCTGTACCGATTAAAGGGTTTAAAACGAAGAGCAAAAACTCTACCCAATTCAAATGTAAATTTATTGTTACTTTGGATATAGCAAAATCATCTTTTAAACACTTTTTAGGTACAAAAATAATCTATTAATAATCAAGTGAACGTCCAGCTTAGATTATCAACGATTTATCAAAACACGTATTATGCCGTTCGCAATTTAAATTCGCCGTTATTCATTTTTCAGCAATACAAAATAACTGACCGACTAGTATGAACCCATCAACAGGAAGCATACAGAGGTCGCCATGACATATTCAGATTATCAAACAGTTCAACCCCGTATTGCATACGCCGGTTTTTTTAGACGCTTTGCCGCACTTATTTTAGATGGATTACTTTTTTCACTGGTAATTGCCGCATTCGCTTTTACCTTCTTCGATGATTATTTGCCATGGACGCCACTAAACTTCTTCGACTTTAAAGAGTTTATGAATCACGAAGTACTGCCTTTTATACTTACCGTAATGTTTTGGGTATATAAAGCAGCAACCCCAGGAAAAATGGCAGTAGACAGCAAAGTAGTTGATGCCGAAACGGGCGCGAAACCAACCGTAGTGCAAAGCATTATTCGTTACGTGGGTTACTATGTTTCAGCGTTACCGCTTGGTTTAGGATTTATTTGGGCAGCCATTGATGAGAAAAACCGAGCATGGCACGACTTACTCGCCGGTACTGTGGTTGTAAAACACGCATAGTAGAATAACTTAACGAACCTGAGTTCAGGTTAAATATAAAAAGACTTCCTAATCTTGGCCCGCGTTAAGCGGGCTTTTTTATTTTCCTTTGTAAATGGAGCCAACTAAAAAGAAAAATACCCGCGTATAGATAACAGGCATGATTAACAAATCAAATTTGATTACAACTCAAACTAATGCTAGGTTATTTTTAATGCGACAAGCTAAGTGGCTATTGGTTTATGAAATTAATATATGCACTCTTTTTTACTTTTTTTTGCACGCACACTCATGCTAGTACAATATCAAAAGAAGGCTACTATACAATAAAATCCTTAGACCAATATTGTGTACCACAATGTAAAGAATTACAGATTAAAAACTTAGAAAACAATTATAAATTAAATATAAAGGACATCATTTCATCTGAGGTTACGATATCAGGGCTAAGTAATGGCCACTACACTGTATCAGTAACTAACGCAAATAATAAACACGTTCCCATAGATTCATTTTCTGTTGAACACTACTCGCTTTCTGAAGTGTTCCCCTTATTAACACTCGGCTTTTTTATGCTTTGTACTCTAATTATAAATATTAAAAATGGGTACAACAAACAGCAATGAGTGGTACACACTTTTCAAGTCAAACAGCATTCTTGATATTGTTCTGCTTCTCCTTTATCTGGATACTGTGGGCTTGGTTTATTGGCAGAAAACTAAAAACATCCGATGAATTTGCAGTCGCAGGACGCAACGTAGGCTTTGCTCTAGCAACAGCTACTACCATGGCTACGTGGGTAACAAGTAATACCACCTTAGTTGCTCCACAATTAACGTATCAATTTGGTATATGGGGAATGGTCGGTTATAGCTTAGCTTGCTTAGGGCTAATTTTCTTTGCACCGTTAGCCCAAAAAATCAAAGCCCTAATGCCTCAAGGCATCACAAGCGGCGACTTTATATACCAACGCTTTGGCAAGCTAACTTGGTTTGTCTTTATCGCTATCTCATTTTTCTATGCCCTAGGCTGGTTAGTCAGCCTAGGTATGGCAGGCGGCATTCTTCTTTCAACTCTCAGCCCCCTTAGTTATCACACTGGCGTAAGTATTATTGTTGTTGTATGTGTAAGCTATACCTTATTGGGTGGCTTGCGCGCAGTTATTGCTACAGATTTTTTACAAACATTAATAATTATCTGTGGTGTTACTTACATCGCTTACAAATGCTTGACTGATATTGGCAGCAGTGAAGTTTATCATTCGGTCTCATCCACGCAGCCTGAACTTTTAAATTTGCTTTTTCCTGCAGCTTTATTGTTTTTGTTTAATAATATCTTTTTTGGGATAGGTGAGATCTTCCATTCTAATGTTTGGTGGTCCCGTGCATTTGCTTTTGCTGATGGTGTGGGAAAACGCTCTTTTATATTAGCAGGGTTACTGTGGCTACCTATCCCCATTGTCACCGGTTTTATTGCATTATCAGCAAATTCGCTCGGGATTTTTCCTTCCTCACCTGACATGGTTGGGCCATTAGTTGCGTCAAAAATTCTGGGAGCCTCAGGGGCTATTATTGTTTTTATAATTATTTTCTCAGCCCTAGCATCAAGTATGGATTCATTATTGGCTGCAACTTCAGATTTATTAAGCAACGATGTATATAAAAAGCTGATGATGCCCAACGCTTCAAGTCAACAGTTATTATCTGTAAATCGACTAATGATATTGTTATTGGGATTGGCCACTTGGTCTCTATGCTACCCTAAAATAGCCACGCTTGGTGCGCTACTCAATTTTACCGGCGCTTTTGTGGCATCAACTATTTGGCCTATTGTGTATGGATTGTTTGGTAAAACACTATCAGGTAATGGTGCGTTTACAGCAATGATAATGGGCACTATCACAGGCCTAATTTGTTATTTTCAAATTGGTTTTTATACCGCTGCAATCAGCTCTTGTTTTATTTCGTATTTTATTTGTATTTACTTTATGCGTTTTAAGGCGATTGCTTTCCAATGGCAAACTGATAAGGAGTAGGATCATGTATATTACTGAAATTGCGCTGTATTGCATGATTTATACAGCTTTAACAATAACTGCTATCAGCCCTTTAGCTTTGCTTTATTTACTCTTTAAAGACATCAGAAGTAGACACTTATGGTAAGTAACGAACTCAACAAAATTATTCAGTTTAATCGCGAAAAGCCAGATGTATACGGCAATGCACATCCTAAATATTTACTGCGTGCAATAATGGAAGATGGCACACCGCTAGAAGATCTTGCCAACCAGCATATTTATTCTGCAGAACAGTTTAGCCGTGAAACATTGTTGCAACTGTTTCGTTTAGCCGCAAAATATGAGGCTAATCCTGATCGCTTTTCAAATTCATTACAAGGACAGATTCTTATTTCGGCTTTTTATGAGCCTAGCACTCGAACGCGTTTATCATTTGAAAGTGCATGGCACAGACTAGGTGGCGATATTATGTCTATTACGGATCGCTCCACTACGGGTATCGCAAAAGGCGAAAGCCTGCGTGATGTCGCGGAGATGTTTAATAACTACGGCGATTGTGTCGTACTAAGAGATTCAAATGAGCAATCAGTAAAAGAAATGATGGATGCATTAAGAATCCCTATTATCAACGCCGGTAATGGACTCGATGAACATCCAACACAAGCACTTGCAGATCTTTATACTATTTTTAAGTGGCGACCTGATTTATTAGATGATGTCCCCTCAGAGCCGATAGATCTATGTATTATTGGGATGCCCTCAAAGATGCGCACTGTTCGCAGCTTGCTAAAATTAATTATTCCATTCGCCAACGCATTCCACTCGATTACAATTATTGCAAATCAAGATGAACAGCAAGTCTTTTCTCAAGGACAACAAGAACAAATCGAACAAGCTGGGATCAGACTCAAAGTAACGGGTGCATTTCACGAAAGTATAAAAAACAAAGACGTGATTTATATCAATGCGATTGCTTGGGAAGACGATACATTTAAAGAGTATGGGAAACATTTTCAGCTAAATAGTCAATCACCGCTCAAAAAGTCATCAATCATTTTACATCCGCTGGCACGTGGCGAGGAACTCTGCCCAACATTAGATAAAACACCACATAATTGGTACTTTGCACAAGCCCGAGGGGCTGTTTTTATGCGACAAGCCTTACTAACTTGCCTTGTTTTAAGAGCAAAACGAGTGCTCGACATTATTTAAATTTGGAGAAGTATATGTGTGGAATTGCTGGCATATTCAACGCCAACAAAAACGAATCTATTGACTCACAAACACTCGTTAACATGGCTGCCATTCAACACCATCGAGGACCTGATAACTTCGGATACTGTAACCCTGATGGGTTAGGTGTTGGTATGAGTCATTCGAGGTTATCCATTATTGATTTAAACGAAAAACGCGGCAAGCAACCTTTTTATATTAATAATCAACTTATCTATGCACATAATGGAGAGTTTTATAATTTTCAAAATATTAGAGCCGACTTAAGTGCACAAGGGCACCAATTCAAAACAAAAAGTGATTCTGAGGTTGTTCCGAAGTTATTTTCTGCTTTTGGAATGGAAAAAACCTTAGCGTATCTACGTGGTGAATTTGCCTTTTCCCTTTATGATAAGCAATCTGACACTTTATATTTAGTTCGCGATCGCTTTGGCATTAAACCCTTGTATTGGACACAAACAGATGATGAGATTATTTTTGGTTCTGAAGTGAAAGTGGTGCTTTCACACCCCAGAGTAAACGCTGAAATTGACACTGAAGGCCTTTTTCATCAATTGATTCAAGTTATGGTACCTGGCACTACTGCGTTCAAAGGAATTAATCAAATTGAGCCAGGACACATGCTAAAAATAACGCGTGCCAACGGGCAATTTCATATCGATACGATTAAATATTGGGATATGAATTTTCCTGAAAATACCTTAAGACCTAAAAAGTCAGATGAATTTTATATATCAGGCGTACGAAAGCACCTCATTGAAGCGGTTCAATTACGCCTAAATGCGGATGTCCCAGTAGGCTGTTATTTATCCGGTGGTATTGATTCATGTTGTATTTTAGGACTAGCATCATCATCATCTCAAACACCACTAAAAGCATTCACTATTGCTTTCGATAGCAATGAGTATGATGAAACGCCTATCGCAAAAGAAATGGCCGACTCGGTAGAGTGTGAGCATGAAATATTGTCTCTAGATGCAGATTTACTTTACGATAACTTTGAGCGTACTATATGGCACACTGAACGAACTATTTATAATACTTTGGCCGTCGCTAAATTGATGATGTCGCAACAAGTTCGACACGTAAATTATAAGGTAGTACTTACTGGTGAAGGTTCAGATGAATTATTTGCAGGTTACCCTGCATTTAGAAAAGATATGTTTTTACATGGACTCGACGGTATAGATCCACAACAGGCTAAAGAGTGGCAACAAACTCTAGAGGCAAACAACACGCTTTTTCAAGGCGCTATGTTACCAAAAGATGAATATACCTGTCCTGGACTAAACGATAAAGTAGGCTTTACACCAAGTTGCTTACAACCTTGGTTAGGATGCCGAGATGTAGCCAAAAAGCTAATTCATAAAGAACGTCAAGCTGAATTAAAACACTACGACCCCGGTGTCGCTATCGCTGACAAACTAGACAGTCAGTTTCTTCACAATCGGCACCCTCTAGATAAAGCTCAATATGTTTGGATTAAGACGATGTTAGAAGGACAAATTCTAACTTGGGGGGGCGATCGCGTAGATATGGCCAATTCGATGGAAGCAAGACCTGCATTCTTAGATCACAAATTAGCCGAGTTTGCGACACTGATCCCTCCTGAAATGCGTATTAAAGGTAACCGTGAAAAGCATGTTTTACGAGAGGCTGTAAAAGGTGTGATCCCAGAAACACTTTATAACCGAGAAAAGTTTGCATTTATGGCTCCCCCTGCCCATACAGATCAAGATAAATGGAAAAAACTTAAAGCACTAATAGCAAAATATGCTTCACCAGAACAATTGGAAGAAGCCAAACTCATAGACTCGGAGTACCTCGATCATCTGATTAGCCGACAAGAGAGCCAAGACACTACTGATGCTGAAAAAATTCAAAATGATGCACTACTAAATCATGTGTTAGGCATCATGATTTTACACAAGCATTTTATTATGAATAACCTCACTGAAATTGCCTATGATAAAGCTCGGTCTCTTGGCTGGAGCGTTTAGAGGTAGTGTGAAATGAAAGAACTTAATTGTACATGGATCTTCTTTTATATTGGCAAATCTGCGTTTATTCATCCGGTTGAGTCTGTAAAAGAAGTAATCGAATTTAAACCACCTCAGCCGGTACCAGGTAGTGAACAAAGCCACTTGGGTATTATTAGCGTCAGAGGTGAAATCATTTCAATTTTTAATGGCTATTCATTTGCCGAAAAAAGCTCGGATAAGCAAATTCAAGCTAATCACATTATGCTCGTTGAAACTAAAGAAGCTAAAATTGGAATAACCATCAATGCAGTACATGGTGTTATCAATCTTAATCCCGATGATATTGAACTATTGGATTCAAACTCTCCTTACTTAATTGGCACTTATAAAATAGACAATACCCTGATGACAGCAGTAAATTTCGCAGTTTATCAAGAAGGCAAATGCTAGCAGCTCATACTGACAATTTAGTAGTAAAACATCCTAATAGCGCCCTTTAGCAGCAAATAGACTTCCTAATCTTGGCCCGCGTTAAGCGGGCTTTTTTATATGCTGCTGTAAAAAGCGAATAAATAAATCGAGCTTCGAAGGCAGCGCCCGATTATGACCATAAAGCGCCCAAATTCCTTCTTCTTTATCGCGATAACTCGGTAATACTTCAACCAAATCGCCCCGCACTAATGCGTCGCCAACGTAATAATCAGGCAGTTGCGCAAGCCCTAAACCACTTATTGCAGCATCTAATAAACTCACGCCTGAGTTACACTTTAATCGCCCGTTTACGCGAATATTGCGCCCCTTTCCTTGTTGTAAAAACCGCCAATATTGATTACTGCCAACCAAGCATTGATGCATGGCAAGTTCAGATAAGGTATGTGGCTCGCCATGGGTTGCAATATAATCAGGGCTTGCACAAACAAACATTTGCCGTGTTGCGAGCTTTTTTGCAATAAGGTTTGAATCATTTAGGTGACCTAAACGAATAGCAACATCAATACTGCTATCAATTAAATCGAGTTTTTGGTTGGTTAACACTAAGTCGACTTCAATTTGCCCATGCAACGCTAAAAATTCGTTCACCAACGGCGCAATATAGCGCTCTCCAAAGGTAACCGGAGCGGTGACGCGAATTTGCCCGCTAATACCGTGCTGAATATTACTCACATTAAGCTCTGCCAGTGCTAAGCCTTCCACCAGCGGTTTACAGTCATAATAATATTGCTGCCCCATTTCGGTGAGTGACACTTTGCGCGTTGTCCGTTGCAATAGTTTAACGCCTAAGCGTTGCTCTAATGCTTTGACTTTACGGCTCACATTAACCACAGAGCTGCCTAGTTTATCTGCTGCCGCGGTGAAACTTTGTGTTTCTGCCACCGCAACAAATTCACTTACCCCAGTCCAATCCATTCTTTTTTATCTCATCGCTATTCTGAACACATTATTACATATATGAAATAATAATTTTCAATTTAGGGTAATTATCTTTTAATAAGAAATAAATAAACTAGTTACCAACAAAGTAGCAAATGAACTAGCCTTAATAGCTTCAGCTAGTTCGTCAAATCACATATGGGAAACATATTATGGCGTTAGATCTTAAACCAGGCCAAACATCAATAAAATCAAAAGCTGCGGTAGCTTGGGCAGCAGGCGAACCATTAAAAATGGAAGAAGTGGACGTACAACTACCAAAAAAAGGTGAAGTACTTATTCGCATCATTGCAACGGGTGTTTGCCACACCGATGCATTTACACTTTCAGGTGATGATCCTGAAGGTATCTTCCCATCAATTTTAGGCCATGAAGGTGGCGGTATTGTTGAAATGGTTGGCGAAGGTGTAACAAGCGTTTCAGTAGGCGATCATGTAATCCCCCTTTACACCGCTGAATGTGGCGAATGTAAGTTCTGTAAATCGGGTAAAACAAACCTCTGCCAAGCAGTACGTGAAACACAAGGTAAAGGCTTAATGCCAGACGGCACGACTCGTTTTTCACTTAATGGCGAGCCAATTTACCACTACATGGGTTGCTCAACTTTCTCTGAGTTCACAGTACTGCCAGAGATTTCTCTTGCAAAAGTAAACCAAGAAGCACCACTAGAAGAAGTGTGTTTACTAGGCTGTGGTGTTACGACCGGTATGGGTGCAGTGCTTAATACTGCAAAAGTTGAAAAAGGCGATACCGTGGCTATTTTTGGCCTAGGCGGTATTGGTTTATCGGCAATTATTGGTGCTCGCATGGCTGGTGCAAGTCGCATTATTGGTATCGATATCAATGAATCAAAATTTGATTTAGCAAAACAACTTGGTGCTACCGATGTGATCAACCCACAAAACTTTGATAAGCCAATTCAAGAAGTAATTGTTGAAATGACTGACGGTGGTGTTGACTACTCATTTGAGTGTATCGGCAATGTAAACGTAATGCGCCAAGCACTTGAGTGCTGTCACAAAGGTTGGGGTGAATCAGTGATTATTGGTGTTGCCGGCGCGGGACAAGAAATTTCAACACGTCCATTCCAACTTGTTACAGGTCGCGTATGGCGTGGCTCTGCATTTGGTGGCGTGAAAGGTCGTTCAGAATTACCTGGCATTGTTGAACAATACCTTGCCGGTGACTTTGGCCTACAAGAGTTTATTACGCATACCATGTCACTTAATGAGATTAACGAGGCGTTTGAGCTAATGCACAAAGGCGAAAGCATTCGCTCTGTAGTGCATATGGATAAGTAGTTTAAATTCACCGCAATTTTAGTTAAAGCGCCCGACAAATGTTAGGCGCTTTTAAAAGGAAACAACATGTCATTAGAAGTGATAAGTAAAGCCAAAGTGTGTGGCGGTTGGCATAAACAATACAGCCACAAATCTATCAGCTTAAATTGCGACATGCGATTTGCCCTATTTTTACCACCAAATGCATCAGCAGAAAGCCCTGTTCCCGTTCTTTATTGGTTATCTGGTTTAACCTGTACAGATGAAAACTTTATGCAAAAAGCGGGCGCATTTAAAAAAGCTGCTGAACTTGGCATTGCAATTGTTGCTCCTGACACCAGCCCCCGAGGTGACGATGTTGCCGACGATGAAGGCTACGACTTAGGTAAAGGCGCTGGCTTTTATCTCAATGCGACACAAACGCCGTGGGCAAGTCATTACAAAATGTATGACTATATTGTGAAAGAGCTACCCGCGTTAGTGGAACAGCACTTTCCGGTTACTCAAACAAAATCGATTTCAGGCCACAGCATGGGTGGACATGGCGCGTTAACTATTGGCCTTAAAAACCAAGAACAGTACAGCTCTATCTCAGCGTTTAGTCCCATTACAAACCCAATGAATTGCCCTTGGGGACAAAAAGCGTTTACACAATATTTAGGTTCGAATAAAGAGTCTTGGCGCGAGTACGACGCATCTGAACTATTGGCAAGTGCTCAATCAAGGTTACCTATATTGGTTGATCAGGGTGACGCTGATAACTTTTTGCAAGAGCAACTAAAGCCAGAAAACCTGATTGCTGCTGCGAAGCAAAGCAATAGTGAAATAGCACTTCGTATGCAAGCTGGGTACGACCACAGTTACTTTTTTATTCAAAGCTTTATTGACGAACACATTGCGTTTCACAGCAAATATCTAAAGGCGTAGATATTTTGGCTTAAAACGTAATGACTAAAAAGTGCAAGCTAGCTTGCACTTTTTAATTGCGAACGCAGTGAAATATTTTTGAGCCACCCCCCCAGCGCTGGGAAAAACATCACCAAAACCAACACACCATCTGTAATAATAATGGTTGCCGAATAAAGCATGGCAATCCAATCGACACTGCCTTGTTCAACTACCATGTAATATCCATTTACCAAGAAATGAGCTGCGCCGTTATAGAGCAATATCATCACCATAATATCGACAACATCCAAAAAAGGGTTGGCTTGTTTGCACATGCGCTGCACCACTAACATCACTAAAATGGCGGTTAAACTATCGAGCAGCGTATAGCTTACCGCGATGGCACGAAAACTATCGCCTTCATCAAAATTTCGATAAAAGCCATTTACCCCGGCCATTAACAAGTCGGTTGATGAATATGACAATGCAACAATAGCAAATGCAAAACACACAAATTTAGGGACTTGCTGTTTAAGGTATTTTAAATAGGTTAAGCCCGCAGCAAGTAACATTAGCCAAGAATACAGGGCCGCAATTTTGCTGCCAAACGCAACATTATTCTCGCCAACACCGAATATAGACCAATACCAATCAACAAATGATTCGTACACAGCTACAGCCCTTTAGGTTTTTGACTTTTGTTGTATTTTACGCGAGTGGTAAACAATACAAACGCAATATACCAACTGAAAAACGCCAGAATAAACACCACCAACAGGGCCGGACTAACCGTATCTATCATATTATAAACAACTACTTTATTGCGTTAAGAGAAAGGAAAGTAGCGTTATTGTATCACTTGCGATTGACGTTTAACAAAAGCAAGCAGCAAATATTGAGGGCTGTGGTTGAGCACCAATCGTTCGAAAACCTCATCAGGTATATGCTCAAGTCAGAAGCGATAAGTAGATTTAAAATTATAGTGTAAAGGCCCAAAACTCAGTTTCAATACGTCAAACTGAGTTTTAGTTGGCGGTTTCTAACTACTTGCATACCCGCCACAACTTATTATGTGTGGGGTTTGCACATTCGGTTGATGCGAAGATGTAACACGATTAGTTAGTGACAATACATTGATTTTTCCAGCTTGCGGTGAATCATCTAACGAGTAGCAATAACCATTTTCAATAGCGAGCATCTCATCAAGCGCAAACAAAAATGGCAGTTTTTCTGGAGTTGAATAATCAATAAAGTGGCGTTGACAAGAATACTGCCACGTACGTTGTAAGCTTGCATCAACGTCTTGGCTATTTGTCGATGTCGATATAGGTGTGTGATGTAGAAATCGAACAAATGCTTTTTTACAGAACGTTTTATACTCTCGCGTGTGTAATATGAACGCATGCCACGCAAGATCAACCGCTTTTGATGGCATTGCAACTGGCTGCCCTTTTGCCATGTGACAAATCAAAAAATACTCGCGTAAATTCGCTAAAACTAGTTCACACTGCTCATCAGAAAGCGAACTATACTTTGCACGCAATGTTTGCTTAATTGCGCTTGGAAATTCAACATGCTCAATATATTTTTGCTGACTACTTTTAGAGCCAATCACAAAATATAAGGTACTGATAATACTAAGCAACATACAAATAATAATAAATGCAGACATAACGCCTCAAACTGCTTTTTTAAAACTACGAAAGGTATAGTACTTATATTATTAACCTAATTTACATAAAAAGTAACAACTATTTTACTTTTAATTGTAATGAACTAATTACAATTAAATTTATTATTTAAATTCAATACGTTAAATAATTGCAAAGTGGCGTTTTTGAAGCGTTTACACTTATACAACGCATAAAACGCTGTTTGTGTAACTGTATGTGAAATGTGTTTAGCGTGGTGTAACAATCACGTAAGCGGTATCGCTAGGTGGTCATAGATGACAACAAATTTAGCGTGGTTTAGGGCTATCACAGTGCCAACAAAAATCAAATGCTGCCCCATTTAGCTCGGTACAGTGAGTACATTGCCAATCAGGTTGTGTACTCTCTAACGTGATCTGTGCCACTATCTCTTTCGCTTGCTTCACTTGAAACTGCGAAGCTACCCAAACCTCGGGCCATGTCTCAAAACAAGGAATTTCGCCACGCCCACCCGCTGCATACTGATTTTTAATTTGCGTTTTAATACCCGCATTTTGCAATGCAGTACTTACATTAACCACTAAGGCCAAATTTTCATGAGTGTATACAAGTGTCATTTAATTTCCTTTTGCATTGGCACGCAACGCAGCACTGCACCGGTTGGCGATTCATAGTTGCGTGGCGTATCAGCAATAAAACCATAGGCACTATAAGCATTTACCGCATTTAGTGTGGCGTCAAGAAATAGCTTTGTTAAACCGTGCGCTTTTGCTTTTTGCTCTAAAAAAGTCAACATAGCGCGCGCTAATCCCAAACCAAAATGCGACGGCAAAACAAATATGCCATCGATTTGCCCTGTCGTAAGATCTACTTTACCCGTGCCGACAATTTCGTTACCCATTTGTGAAACATAAAATGAATTTACAATCATATCGGTGATCACTTTATCGGCGCTGACGCCGGTCCACAAATCAAGTTGTGTGCTATCATATGCATCTTTACAGCCAGCCAAAATTGCTTGTTTTCGTACATTAAGCACTGCTGTAACATCCTGATGTTCGGCTTTTCTAATTATGACTGTCTGTTGCAATTTAACGATTCCTTTATCAGCTTAAGAAAATAAAATGACCTACGAGCAAGCATTAAATCAACTCATTACCTACGGCAGCGATATTAATAATGCATATCGTGTACTTGCTCAACAAACACAGCAACAAATCTTGCCGTTAAAAGTTTATAAACAGCACCTAAAACATGCGCTTAATTTATATATCTCAGCGCAAATTGATGACGATGACTTAATGCTGTGGGCTACCGTACTAATCAATCAAACAGCAATCGATACCAATGAAATCGACGACTTTCTTTTTGCGCTAACTAACGATGACATGATGGGTGGAATTTCACCTGCGTCAATCAAAAAAATGTATTCACTTATAAAGTGAATACCACAAACTTGATTTACATTATATTGTTTTTACAAAAAAGCAGATAAACTACGGATTATTCATAACTTACAAAGTGTTCTTATGCGAAGCAAGGGACAAATTAAAAGCGAATTAATCACAATTCCAATACTACTGGTTGCCATCGTTTTGGTAATTGCCGGACACTTTATTATGAAACCCATTTTTTACGATAAAGCGTGGGCAGAATACAGTCTTGCAGCACTGCCGTTTTTAATGTTTGCATTGGTTATTTTAGCGTTTAAATTAGCACTAAAAAACGACCAAAAAGAAAGCGATAGCGAACAACCTTAAATGTCAGTACAACTGCCGTCATTTACCACAGCGAGCATTCCCAATGCGCCACGCGCTATCGCAAAAGGCAGCTCATTAGCCGACCTACTAAACGATAACGCCATTTGCTTTCTGGCGCGCAATATCGAACTTGTCTATGGCGAATTTAATAGCACGCAGTTTGTGGAAGCCTGTCGTTTAGCACCGAGTGATTTGGCATTAATGGCAAAAGGCCAATTTATCGCAGCTACGTTGCATCAATACCTTCCCGCACATTACCAAACTGCGATTGACATTTTATTACGCACTTTGATTGATGCTGACGAAAGCTCAGAAGAATTCGGACTGGCGGGTTTTTATTACTTACCTTTTAGCTTTTACATCGCAAACTACGGCTTAGATGCAAAATACAATGATGGAAGCGACCCGTTCGATGTATCAATGCAAGCGCAATATCAGCTTACTCAACGTTTTAGCGCTGAGTTTTGCATTCGGCCTTTTTTAATAATGCAACAAGCGCGTACCCTTGAAACCCTGAATGAATGGCAATTTGATAGCAACCGACATATTCGCCGTTTAGTGTCAGAAGGTACTCGGCCAAAGCTACCGTGGGGAAAACGATTACCTGCGATTATTAGCGATCCAACACCCATAATCCCCTTCTTGTGCCATTTAAAAGGCGACTCCAGCTTGTACGTTAGGCGCAGCGTAGCCAATAGTTTAGGAGATATTGCCAAAGATCATCCCGAGCTAGTTTTCGATCTGCTTGATTCTTGGGTAGGTTCAGCTAACACTGAGCTCAAATGGCTTATTCGTCATGCTGTTCGTTACTATGCCAAAAAAGATCATGCTCGCGCACTGGCACTAAGAATTGCCGCTAAATAACACGCACCTTTGCTCATTAGCTATATTAATTGGTTCAAATAAGTTCTTTTCGTTGGTGACAACTCGCTAAACTCATTTATAGTGATGAGCTTAATGCCAGAGTTAGAGGTTTTACAATGGATCAGATTACGTCGCTGCTTAACACTATAAATTCAGAATGTCGAAGCTTGTTTGGTCAAGGCCAAGTTGCAAATTACATTCCTGAACTTGCCAAAATTAAACCTCAGCAATTTGCCATGGCGGTACTCACTGTCGGTGGTGAAATCTACACTACTGGCGATGCCAAAACACGCTTTAGCATTCAGTCTATTTCAAAAGTATTAACCCTTTCGCTCGCACTGCAACGCTATGGCGAATCACTGTGGCAACGTGTTGGCAAAGAGCCATCAGGCACTGCGTTTAACTCGCTTATTCAGCTTGAGATGGAAAACGGCGTACCGCGCAACCCATTTATTAATGCAGGCGCGCTTGCCGTATGTGACGCGCTACAATCACGTGTAAGTGCCCCATTGCATCATTATTTAGAAACGGTGCGTCAGCTCTCAGGCAACAGTAAAATCAATTTTAATAAGTCAGTTTCAAAATCAGAGTTTAAGCACCGTTTTCGTAATGCCGCAATGGCTAACTTAATGAAGTCATTTAATAACTTTGATAACGATGTAGACGCCGTGCTCAGTAATTATTGTAAATACTGCGCCATCGAAATGAACGTAGTAGAACTGGCTAAAACATTCAGCTTTTTGGCCAATAAAGGGGTTTCACAAACCACAAAAGAGACCTTTATTTCACGTAAGCAAAACTCACAAATGAACTCTTTAATGTTTACCAGCGGTTTGTATGATGCAGCAGGCGATTTCGCTTATCGTATTGGTATGCCAGGTAAATCAGGTGTCGGTGGTGCAATTTTAGCCGTGGTACCTGAGCGTTACACTGTGGTGGTATGGTCACCTGAATTAAACCAATATGGTAACTCGGTGGCTGGCTTACATGCCCTAGAGCTATTTGCAAAAGAAATGGAAATACAGCTTTTTTAGGCGATTAGCACTTGTTTGGCTGGCTCAAATACTCTAACGACTGGCCTTTTGTTTCTGGTAAAAAACGTATAATGATTACCAGCGCCAAGAACGCAAACACGCCATAAATTAAAAATGTGGTTGCCGCTCCTAAGGTTGCTAGCTCCCACGGGAAAACCAGCTGCACTAAAAAGCTCACAAACCCATTGATTAGTGCCAAAAGCGAAATGCCAACACTGCGTAATTCGCTCGGAAATACTTCGGAAAAGAACACCCACATCACAGGTCCTAACGACATTGCAAACGATGCAACAAAGGCAGTGATACCAAAAAGCACAAGACCTGCATTGATGTCGGTCGCACGCATTAACAATTCACTGCCCACTTGCCTAAATTGCTGCTCGCCAATGGCTTCGACAACTGCATTTTTAAACGCAATGTCAGATGTATAGACTTTAGATAAAAGAGGTGAAAAACGTGAGGTATTTAGGTTCTGATGGGTTGCCACTAACGCAGCAACATCTTTATTATTAATTTGATACGTTGCCTGCTTAAAACCATAACTGCAAATAAACATGCTGATACATACCCCCACCAAACCAACGGTAAGTAATGGCTTTCTACCAAATTGATCAATAGTGATCAGCGCTACAAGGGTAAACAACACATTAATCGCACCAATCCAGCTTGCTTGTAAAAATGCGGCATCAGTGCCAATACCACTTTGCTCAAATATCACAGGCGCATAAAAAAAGATAACGTTAATACCTGATATCTGCTGCGCAATGGCTAGGGTAATTCCCATTAACAAAGCCAATCGCACCTTACTTGTGAAAAGCCCTTTAAAACGGGTAAAAAACGCGCTCTGCTGATTTTCAATTACGCTGATTTCTTGTAGCTGCGCATCCACTTCCGTTTTAGAAAACAACCGATTAAGTACCGCTTTCGCATCGGCTTGATGATTTTTAAGCACTAACCAACGCGGGCTTTTTGGCAGCAAAAATAAAGCGAAAAACCACACCATAGCGGGTACTAATTCGAGTGCCAGCATAAAGCGCCATGTTTCAGCATGTATGCCTAACAAGCTTAATGTATTCCCCTCGGCATGCCCTAGCTGTAACAATACGTAATTTGAGAAATACGATACCGATAAACCAATCACAATATTTAATTGGTTTATCGACACTAATCTACCACGCGATTTGGCTAAACTAATTTCCGCAATGTACATTGGCGTAATAAGCAATGAGCAAAACGCCAATCCACCTATAAAGCGCGCCAACACTAAGCTTTCAAAATCACTGGCTATTGCAGAGAAATAAGCGGAAACAATATATAACAAGGCCACCGCAATTAAGGTATTACGGCGACCAAAATGGTCACTTAAAAACGCGGCAAAAAAGCTGGCAATAATTGCACCTAAGGTTGGCGCACTCACTACTAAGCCTTGTTGCCATTCATCGAGAAAAAACTGTTCTGAAATAAAGCCAATTGCACCGGAAATAACCGAAGCATCAAAACCAAATACAAACCCACCAAACGACGCAATAAGCGCAAATTTGGCTGAGGGAGAGATCCGATTAGCCAGCACGCACGGCTCCTAGCGAGTCGCGAATCACTAATTCAGGTTTAAACAAATGTGTGATTTCTGTATTAATTTTTTGCTGATAAATATTACTAAGTACCCAATTCGCTGCCATTTCACCCATTTTTGCAATTGGGTTATCTACCGTGGTCAGTTTTGGATATAAATAGCGGGCAAATAACACATTATCGAAGCCAATAATCGATAAGTCGTCAGGAATACTGAGCCCATTTTCACGTGCCGCCGTCATTGCGCCAGAGGCCATTTCATCATTTGCACAAACCAGTGCTGTAAATGATTGATTGGCTGAGCGCAGCACATTAAATCCAGCTTGACCTTCCGATTCGTGATAACCACCCTCAAAGCATAAGTCACTATCGAATGGGATGTTTGCTTCTTGTAGCGCTTGTTTATGGCCTGCTAAACGTTGCTGTGCATCTTCTTTTAAATGAGGACCACTGATGTAGGCGATTTCAGTATGCCCTTGTGCAATTGCCGCTTTGGTCGCTAAATAACCGCCTAATTGGTTATCAAGTACAATGCAACGCTCTTTTAGAGATTCGATATCACGGTTGATCAGAATGATCTCGATGTTTTTTTCGAGTAACGATTTTAGATAGTCTTCAGATACTGCCTCAGCGTTTAAAATTAACGCGTCGCAACGGCGACTAATCAAAAACTCAATGGCTTGTTTTTCTTTTTCAGCTTCACTGTGGCCTGCGGTGATCACCACATGTTTTCCGGCATCACGCAGCATGGATTCAATTGAGCTCATCATGTCGCCAAAAAATGAACCATGCAGCTCTGACACCAATAATCCCACACTATTAGTGCGATTAGAGGCGAGTGACTGTGCAATCGCATTAGGTTTGTAGCCAAGCGCATCCATTGCTTTGTGCACTTTTTCTTTTGTGCGCTCGCTAACTCGGGCGTTACCGTTAATCACTCGTGAAACGGTCGCTAATGATACGCCAGCGGCTTTTGATACTTCGTAAATAGTTGCCATAAAAAAGAAAACTGTGTCTACATTCAATAAATTTAATGGTTATTAGTTTGAATTTCTAGCGTTTATTAGTGCTTTGTACGCAAGTGCGCTTTGCTTTAGTGTGCGTTTTTGCGTTTTATAATCAACATGCACTATGCCAAAGCGCTTAGTATACCCTTCTGACCACTCAAAGTTATCTAATAAACTCCACACAAAATAGCCTTTTATTGGCACCCCGTGCTGAATTGCTTGTTCAACCGCCAATAAATGTTCGTCAATGTAATCAATACGTGCCAAGTCATTCACTTCACCATCCAAAATTTCATCATCAAACGCCGCGCCATTTTCAGTGATATAGATATTTGGTAATTCAAATCGGTTGTTTAAGTCGGTCAGTAAATCAAAAAATGCACTTGGAACAATTTCCCAACCCATTGCTGTTTTTGCGTATTCATTTGTATTTACTTCTTTAAACAGCACATTGTTTCCCGCTTGGTACACCTTGCGGGTGTAGTAGTTAATACCTATAAAATCGAGTGGTGCAGCGATAATTGCCATATCGCCTTCAGTAACTTCTGGTTTTACATCGTCAGGCAATACGTCAGCAATATCTGGATATCGCCCTTCAAGTAGCGGCATTAAATACCACAAGTTCAAATATTCATCGGCATGACGACAGGCAAGTGCATCTTGGTCTGAATTGGTTAATGGGTAACACGGCGAGAAATTAAGCACAATACCGTTTTCAGTACTTGGGCTTAAACGGTTTAATACTTCCATCGCTAAGCCATGTGCTAACAGTAAATTGTGCGCAGCAATTTTACCGGCCTTTTGGCTGGTATGCCCAGGCGCATGAATGCCTAGTTCATAGCCTAAATACGCTGAACAAAAAGGTTCGTTTAAGGTTGCAAAAGAATCAACATACGGTGAAATGTAAGGGGTGATTGTTTCTACATAATGGGCAAATTCATAGGCTGTTTGACGATTTAACCAACCCCCTTGGCTATCAAGGTAATCTGGTAAATCCCAGTGATAAAAGGTAACAAAAATCTTCATACCTTGCGCTTTTAACGCTTGAAACAAGTTGATATAAAACTTAACACCCTCAAGATTTACCGTACCGTCTTCCAACATAACGCGACACCATGACAATGATAAGCGATATGCATCAACACCAATATCGGTCATTATTGCGACATCCTGTTGCCAGTGCGCAATATGTTCGCAACTTAGATCACCATTACTGCTATCGGCAATCACGCCATCTTTTTCGCAAAAGGAATCCCAGTTTGCCTTTAATCGAGTATTTCGAGCACCTTCAATTTGATACGACGATGTTGCCACACCAAAAATGAAATCTGGCTGCATCATATTACTCGTTGTGGCTAAGCGAAAATGCTTCATGGTATTTAACACCTTGTTTTATGGCTACTTTACTTGTTAGCACTTACCTAAAAGCGAATCAAAACCTGATTTATATTTGATATTTTAAATGCTTTCTGCAATTATCAAACTATAAATGTAAGCGCTTACATAATTTAAATGTAAGCGCTTACAACAAAAAAATCAACTGGAGATCATCGTGAGCTCACCCAATCCAATAAATCAGACTATGCAAGTCGAGGCTAGCAACACCTCAAACACTCAGTTTGCACTCGTTGCTTTAACTAGCCTCTTCTTTATGTGGGGTTTTATTACTTGTCTTAATGACATTTTAATTCCCTATCTAAAAGAGGCCTTTACCCTTAATTACACTCAAGCAATGCTTATTCAGTTTTGCTTTTTTAGTGCCTATTTTATTATCTCGCTACCTGCCGGTAAGTTAGTCGGGAAAATCGGTTATCAAAAAGGCATTGTGACAGGCTTAGCCATTGCCTGTGTGGGCTGTTTGTTATTTTACCCTGTGGCAACTTCTGGCATCTATGCGCTTTTCTTAATGGCGCTATTTGTATTAGCCAGTGGTATTACGATTTTACAGGTCTCTGCAAATCCCTATGTCAGTGCGTTAGGTGACCCTAAAACAGCGCCTTCTCGTTTAACATTAACTCAGGCATTTAACTCATTAGGTACCACTGTAGCGCCATTATTTGGGGCCGCGTTGTTTTTCTCAGCTGATAGCGCTAATCAAAGTCATGACGGTACCGCCGTACAGCTACCCTATTTAATTTTAGCCGCGTCGTTATTGGTATTAGCGCTTATCTTTTTAGTATTAAAGTTACCTAAAATCGCTAATCAAGAAACGCCTCAAGTTACTCAAGGCTCTGCATGGCAACACAAGCATTTAGTGCTCGGTGCTATCGGTATTTTTGTCTATGTGGGTGCCGAAGTAGCGATTGGCAGTACCTTAATCAATTACATTTCAAGTGCCAGTGCAACGCAAATGACTGAAGCCACCGCTGCCAAATACATCGCTTATTATTGGGGCGGTGCCATGGTCGGTCGCTTTATTGGTGCTGCTGTGATGCAAAAAGTATCTGGTGGCAAAGTATTAGCCTTTAATGCGGCCCTTGCTATCGTATTGATTGTGGTATCAATGTTAAGTTCTGGCCCTATCGCCATGTGGACCATGCTCGCTGTCGGTTTATGTAACTCAATTATGTTCCCAACTATTTTTAGTCTTGCGATTAACAACTTAAAAGAGCACACCTCACAAGGCTCGGGCATTTTATGTTTGGCTATCGTGGGCGGTGCAATTATCCCTGTGTTCCAAGGTATCGCTGCTGATACCATTGGCTTAACACTCTCATTTATTATTCCTGCCGTATGTTACGTATTTATCGTATTCTACGGTGTGAAAGGACATGTGCCATCAACTACTCAAGGACAAAACAATGAATAAACAGCTATTTTCGCTCTCAGCACTTTGTTTGGCTCTGAGCGGCTGTATGTCGGGCAATGATAATGCCAAACCAACAAACACTAAAAACGATATTTGGCCAAAAATCACAAGCCCTGTGAAATACGATGCAACGCTTGAAAGTAAGGTTGAAGCGCTGCTAGCACAAATGACGCTAGAGCAAAAAATCGCGCAGATGATCCAACCTGAAATCCGCAATATCACTGTTGAAGATATGCGTCGTTATGGTTTTGGGTCTTATCTAAATGGGGGCGGTTCGTTCCCTAATGGCGATAAACACGCTACACCAGAAGACTGGATTAAGCTCGCCGACGATATGTATGTGGCGTCAATTGATGACTCACTTGATGGGTCTACGATCCCAACTATGTGGGGCACTGACGCAGTGCACGGCCATAACAATGTAATTGGGGCAACGTTATTCCCACATAATATTGGTTTAGGGGCGGCAAATAACCCCAAATTGATGGAACAAATCGCGGCTATCACAGCAAAAGAAGTGATGGTTACCGGTATTGATTGGGTGTTTGCACCAACGGTTGCCGTTGTGCAAGACGACCGCTGGGGCCGTACCTATGAAAGCTACTCTGAAGACCCAGCGCTTGTGAGAAGTTACGCAGCATCAGTGGTAAAAGGCTTACAAGGCGAAGTGGGTAAAGACTTTTTAGGCAATGAGCGCGTAATTAGTACCGTAAAACACTTTGTGGGTGATGGTGGCACCGTTAATGGTGACGACCAAGGCGATAACTTATCGTCTGAACAAGACTTATTTGATATTCACGCGCAAGGCTATGTTGGCGGTTTAAATGTTGGTGCGCAATCTGTAATGGCATCATTTAACAGCTGGCATGGCGAAAAAGTACATGGGAATAAATACCTACTTACCAATGTGCTAAAAGAAAAAATGGGCTTTGATGGCTTTATTGTGGGCGACTGGAATGGTCATGGGCAAGTGGCTGGTTGTAGCAATGAAAGTTGCGCACAATCAATTAATGCCGGCCTTGATATTTTTATGGTGCCTTCTGATTGGAAAGCTTTAATGGCAAATACCATCGCACAAGTAAACGCAGGCGAAATTGCACAATCGCGTGTTGATGACGCCGTGCGCCGTATTTTACGCGTAAAATTCCGCGCGGGTTTATTTGATAAGCCACGCCCAAAAGACAGAGCACTTTCAGGCAAAACAGAGTTAATTGGCCAAAAAGCGCATCGTGACGTTGCTGCACAAGCAGTGCGCGAATCGCTGGTATTGTTGAAAAACAACCAGCAACTCTTACCGTTATCACCTAAACAGCGCATTTTAGTGACTGGTGATGCAGCCGATAATATTGGTAAACAATCAGGCGGCTGGACAATTACATGGCAAGGAACGAATAACCAAAATAGTGATTTCCCAGATGGTTCATCAATTCTGGATGGCTTACGCAGTCAAGTAACTGCTGCAGGCGGTACACTCGATTACAGCCTTGATGGCAGTTACTCAGCGAAGCCCGATGTCGCGATTGTGGTATTTGGGGAAGAGCCTTATGCTGAAGGCCATGGCGACCGCGCAACCCTTGAGTACCAAGCGGGTGAAAAACGCGATCTTGCCCTATTAAACAAATTTAAAGCTGCCGGTATTCCAGTTGTCGCCGTGTTTATTAGCGGCCGCCCTATGTGGGTTAATGCTGAACTCAATGCATCAACTGCATTTGTTGCAGCTTGGCTACCTGGCTCGGAAGGTGCAGCGATTGCCGATGTACTGCTTCGTAAGGCAGATGACAGTATTAATATTGATTTTAAAGGTAAACTACCCTTTAGTTGGCCAATGAATCCAAATCAGCATGTAGATTTTTATAAAAACAGTAATGAAAAACCGCTTTTTGCTTACGGCTATGGATTAACATCAAAATCAAATACTACTCTAGCAAACGATTTACCTGAACAATTTGAGCGTAAAGCGGGCGATATTAAGAGTGTGTCTATTCTTGAGGGTGAAGTGAAAAAGCCATGGCAAGCTTGGTTGTTCTCAGGCGACAACAGCGAACAAATCACCTCAAGCACTTTGAATCTTGACGGTATTAATTACCGTACCATTGATAAAGTAATTCAAGAAGATGCGCGCAAAATTTCAATCAGTGGCGAGCAACCTGCAGGTCTGCGCTTTGCCAGTAAAAGCCATTTCCGTGAAGACTTAAGCAATTTAGTATCAGGTACAGCACAACTTGTGTTTGATATAAAAGTTGATAGCCAAAACATTAAAAATGTGTGGCTAACCATGAACTGCGAAGGCACTGCAGATGTACCGGGAAGCTGCCATAGCAAAATGGATATTACTCACTTACTAAGCGCCAAAGCAGATGGTCAATGGCATACCCTTTCCGTTGATTTAGCGTGCTTTACTCAGCAAGGCATTAAGTTTAATCAGCTAGTTGTGCCGTTCGAAATTGGTTCATCGAGTGCACTCACGCTATCCCTTGCTAACATTAAGATTACACAATCAGAGACACCTGCAATGCAAATGTGTCAGTAGGTTAACTGCCCCCACATTAAAGCCCTTTTCAAGTGACGTGAAAGGGGCTTTATTCATTTATGACATTCACAAAACACTCAATTTCAAATACCGCGCCTTGATTCTCAACGCGTCGGCTAGTGATTTCGCCATTAAGTAACTGAGTTACTAAGTTATAAACGATGTGCATTCCCAAGCCACTGCCACCTTGATTACGCTTAGTGGTAACAAAAGGTTCAAACATACGCTCCCGAACGTCTTCTGAAACACCTTTACCATCATCTTGATACAGTACAACAAGCTTGCCGTTATTAAGTGTTATGGAAATCGCAATATTGCCTTTATTTATACCTTCAAAACCATGAGTTACCGAGTTTTGTATAAGATTAGACATCACTTGATACCAAGCGCCGGGATAGGTTTCCACGACTAGACTCTCGGAGCATGCAATCGATACAGTGATATCTTTTCCTTTAGTCAGTGGTGCTAACGATGTACGCAACTGTTCAAGGTATTCACGTACATGCACTTCGCGCATTTGCTCTGAAGACTGATCAACCGCCACTTGTTTAAAGTTAGCGATAAGCGCTTCGGCGCGCTCTAAATTGCGTTGCACCAATTGGTACACTTCGCGCTGTTTTGCAATTTCGTTTATTAGCGTCGCCTGATTTAGGGTTTTATTGTTCAGTTGCGATTCGATCAGTTCAATGCTTTCTTGATTTGATGATACACCGGTAATCGCAATACCAAGTGGCGTGTTAATCTCATGGGCAACACCAGCCACTAAATTACCCAGCGACGCCATTTTTTCGCTTTCAATTAAGTCTTGCTGCATTTTTTCGAGCTCATCTAAGGTTTGCAGCAATTGCTGATTATTTTGTTCAAGTTGCAATGTACGCTCTTGCACTTTCTCTTCTAGCGACTGATTCAGTTTCTCAAGGGCAAACTCATTTTCTTTCAACTTTTGAATGTCTTGAATTCCGCCTACAATACGCTCAGCAACACCGGTACTGCTTCTGCTTACGACTTTTCCACGGTCGCGTACCCAGCGAAATTTACCTGATTTTTCTTTAATTCTAATCGCTATTTCGTAGCTATCAATTTCACCCGAGATACACCGCTCTAGCTTATCTTCCAATAAAATACAGTCTTTCGGATGCACATAACGATGTAACTCATCTAACAGCACGGCATCGGTTAACTCACCGAAATCAAGTTGGCTACTTACACTAAAACGATGAATGGTATTGTTGGCAATATGCCAATCCCATAAATCATCACCACTGGCCCAAAGGCTTATTTCAAAACGTTCGTTCAATTGCTTCATTTTGTTGTTATCACTTAGCACTTGGCGATAGCGTTTAACCCGTGAATACACAATTAACGAGCCAATTAACAATGCAAAAAGCAGGTAACTTACTTTCGCAACATTCGACGCCCACCACGGCGGCACGATAGTCAGTTTTAGCTGGTGCGCAGCAGAGGCATTATTAAAACGGTCCACCAAATAGGCTTCAATTGTGTAATTACCCGGCGTGAGGTTAATTAAATCAATTTGATTACGCCCTTGTTCCAGTTTGATCCATTTATCGCTTAAACCAATCACGCGATAATAAAGATGGGAAAGGCGATCAGACGCTAAACTTGTTGATGAGTACGCAAGCGAGAGAATGTTTTGCTTAGCTTTTAGCGTAAGGGATTGCGTCAGCTCAGGCACAGAGGAGAGTTCTTTGGCGTTATTCGGCGTGAGCTCATTTTCAAGCACCTTGATTGCGCTTAATTGCACATTTGGTTTTTTACGGGCGCTTTCAATTGCATTTGGATAAAACTGATTAAAACCGTTTGAACCGCCGAGAAATAATCGACCCTCTTGGGTTTTTAATGCCGCATTAAAGTTAAATTCGTTTGATTGAATGCCATCATTACGTAAATAATTGCGAATCGTAAAATCATCACTTTGAATATGGCTTAACCCGCCACTGGTTCCTGCCCAAAAATTACCATTATTGTCTTTTACAAGTGCCCAAATGGCATTATTGGCAAGACCATGTTTACGCTCAACAATGCGCGCTAATGTCATATCTGGATTTACAATACTGAGACCTTTATCGGTAGCGGCCCATATGCGATTTTGCGCATCTTTGTCGATCATAAACACCAAATCAGAGCTCAACCCTTGCGCTTGATTTATTGACACCAGTGTTTCGCCGTCATATTTAAATAACCCCATGCCAATACTGCCAAACCATAAATGTTCCCCATCGGTGTATAGCCCTGTTGCGTGTTCGGGCGCATTTTCGTTATTTTTAATAAAATGGCTAAACTGCTTGGTGTTGGGGTTAAAAGTGAGCAAACCTTGGCTACGAGAGCTAAAAACTAGCTCGCCTTTATAACTAATCACTGAGTTAAAGCTTTCGACTTCTTGGTTGTTTATTTTAGGTTTCACCAACCAAGTTTGCCCTGTGGTTAAATCAAACTTGGCCAAGCCCGCACCACGACTGGTGATCCACACATTGTCGTTAAAAATGGTTAAGTCGGTAATAAAGGTGTTATTAAAAGTTTTTAAAGATGGGTAAATACTCTCAGCGGCAAAAAATCGCTTATTTGAATACAAATAAATGCCTTTAGATGTGCCAATCCATAGGGTGCCGCTAGCATCAAATTCAAAACTTCTCACATCATAAAAATCACTGCTACGAGCAGTATCTTTAAAATTATAAACATGGCCAAATGCATTACTTAACTCACGATAGTGATACAAGCCTTGGGTTTCGGTACCAAGCCAAATGTCACCTTCTTGGCTTTTAAATATAGCTAGAATCGTGTTTTCAGCCAATCCCTTTTGGTTACCCGCTTGGCGCTTGAAGTGGTGTAAAATCTCGCCTGAGTGCGATAACTGAAAAGCACCTTGGCTTGATGCGATTAGTAAATCATGGTCGAGTAAACTGAACTGAAATACCTCGGCCATATGAGAAATAGGCAACGGCTTACACCACATGTTTTGTAATGGCGCTAACTGATAGAAACAAACCTGCAACGCATTATCTAATAACACTAACGCGTTATTTTTTACTGCGATTTGTTCTATTTTACCTGGCAGTAACAACTCACTTTTTGCTGCACCAATTTGTTTAGTAACAATACCTTCGTCTGTAACTGCAAACCATTGAGATTGTGCTAGATGAATAGCTCTAACATTCGACTCATCAAAAATGTCTTTACCTAACAGCAACCCTTTTTCAGTTTGATACACATATAACTCACCGTCATCACTGGTGATCACTAAACTATCATCATTACACGATAGGCTTTTAATGCGCTCAACAGACTCACCTTCTTTATTAATACTGATTCGTTCAAACTCACTGGTTTCGAGATGATATCGTGACAGCCCTGTTTGTGTACCTATCCATAAATAGTTTGTTTGGCTACAAAGCGATGTAATAAACCCACCTGCGAGTTTATTGGAAAGTGGTTGTGCGGGGAAAAAGTGCTTAAAGCGTTTACCGTCAAAGCGATTTAGCCCTGATTGCGTGCCGAGCCAAATATAACCAAATTTATCTTGCGTGATTGCAGTAACGGAAGCTTGGCTGAGGCCATTATCAAAATCATATTGCTGCATTACTTGGGCAATATCATCAAATACTACCGTATGTTTTGGCGCAGCGCTTAGTAACGTTGGCAGTAAACTTAATAGCAGCAAAGTAACGCCAGCAATGTGTGCGAAAAGGTCTTGTTTTGAAGCGCGTTGCAGGCGCGTAATCACAATTTTTTTCATTAATTAATAATGGTTAGCGTTACAAAATCCGTCAAATTTTGGCCACAAAAAAGCCGCATCGAAATGCGGCTTGCTGACAACAAGGGAGTATTAGTTAAATGAATAACGCATACCAAAGGTGTAGCGCGGACCATATTGACGAGCAAATAAGAATTGCTCTTCATATCGACCATAGCCTTGCTCGGTTTCGTTGTTCAAATTAATGCCTTCAAAAAACACGGTGAAGTCTTCATTAATGTCGTAGTTCACACTCATATCGATTTGACCGAATTCTTTCGCAAATTGCGGTGGCGCATCCGATGAACCTTGTGCTTGGCCAACACCAATTAAGTATGCATCACGCCATGCATAAGTGAGTTTCACCGACAGACCGTGTTTTTCATAAAACGCTTGGAAGTTTGCCGAGTCGCTTAAGCCTGTTAGCGGCGCTTGCTGCACTAGGCTGTTAACGTCAAACTCAACATCACCATCAACAAAAGTGGCATTTACACCTAAACCAAAGCCGGTATCACCAATTAAATGCTGAACCGCCAATTCAATACCATCAACAGATTTACTATCGGTATTGGTTGGCTGACTAATATTCCACACAATTAGTGGGTCGCCTGCAGTTGGTTCAATTTTACCATCTGCATTACCATGACCATTTGCCAACATTTGCTCAAAAATTGCGGTGCTGGTTGCTTGCTCACCACGGGCTTCTATATCGGCAATCGCCTGTAAATAACGTGGGCCATTGTAAATATCGTTTAAGCCGTCGATAGTCGTTTCGGTAATCGTGGTTTGAATAAAGTTATCCACATCTTTTCTAAAATAGCCAATCGATGCATAACTGCCTTCGCCATAGTAATACTCAAGCGATAGATCTAAATTTGTTGACTCAAACGGTAACAAGTTGGTGTTACCTTGAGAACCTGTGCGAGCACCAGGTTTTGGACTACCACTTAGTAAGCGAACCCCAGCTAAATCGCCAAGTGGCGCACGAGACATCGTTTTACCCCAAGAAAAACGTGTGACTAAATCATCAGTCAGATTGACACGTAAATCCATCATAGGTAGCCATACATCGTACCCGCCTGTTTTCTCAAGGAAGTTATCGCTGCCACCGGCTTCATACTGCATAATCCACTCAGAGGCACTTTCCCAATTCACCTGTGTTTCAACGCGTTGACGAACATTACTAGTTACGTCAGTATCTTCGTAGCGTACGCCAACAATTAGCTGCGCTTCGTAGTCTGCTATCTCAAATTGCCAATCACTTTGTAGGTAAAATGCCATGGTTTCTTCGGTAACAGCACCTTGTGCATCAATACCGTCAAAATACGGGTCAATTGAATAAACATCGCCACCCATAATATCTTCAGTTAAATAAGCAAGCTGGCGCGCAACCGCTTCATCGAAGTCGTAACGGTAGAAATAATGCGGGTTTAAATCACTGCCACCGCCAGCAAATTCATCCAGTAAGTCGCTGGTATCATGACGTGTAAACATGCTGTCTGGGAAAATTTCGCTAAACGATGGATTAAAGCCTGGACCACCTCGTAAACCACTCCATGCGTTAGAGCCACTCATAGTTTGGTCGGTAAATGTACCGCCAAACTTAACCGTGACGAGTGGAATATCAAAGGTGTCGTTAAACCAAGTTGTATGCAGTTGCAATTGCTCGATTTCAGACTTGCCTGGCGAGTGAATAAATTGGCTAAAGTTAGAATCTATTTCACTTGGTAGTAATTCGTTTGATCCATTTCGCCAGTTGATCATTGCATGCGGAATATCACCAGTGCGGTAGTCATATATTTTGTTAACCAGCTGATCTGAGCCGAGAATAACTTGGCCAGAACTACCTAACCCTTTGTCTTTACCATTGTCGGTTTCATTACTTGAATCGTGATAATCAAGTTCTACTTTCCAATCATCACTGATTTCCCAAACAAGATTTAAACCAATTGATTTAGAATCGACTTCTGTGGTGTCTTTACTTGCCGTAAACGAACCATCGTTACCACTGATATCGGCAAACACAGCTGTGCCATTTTGGTCTAACTCATAGCCGTTAATATTGCCGCCAAACTCATTCCAAATGCCCCAGCCTGCAATTTCTGTTGCCGTAATAGCATTGGTGTATGTGTAATCTAGCGTCGCAACTAAGCCGTCTATAGGTTCATATTGGAAGGTCACTTGTGCATTGCTGCGTTCACGTTCTACATCAGCAATGCTGTAGTTCATATCTTTTGGAAAGAAATGGTTGCCAATGCGGTTGCCTTTGCTGTCTAACGCTCGCGGATCAACAAACGACCCCTCTTCTAACGTTGGTAAGTCAACATTAGCTTGCCAACCTTGAATATTGGCTACTTGACGCTGAAAATCTCGTTCTTGACGTGAAAACGACACACCAAAGCCGAATCTATCATCAAAGAAGGTGTTGCTGTAAATGCCGGAAATTTCTGGTGTTACATCATCACCGTTTTCATTTGAGCTATCGTAAATCCCCTTTACAGTTGCAGTTATTTGCTGTCCTGGGCGTTGGAATGGTTTAGCGGTAACAATATTTACCGTTGCCCCTAACCCCCCAGTTGGCTTTTCAGCGCGCGCGGTTTTATACACTTCTAACGTGCTAACACCCTCTGCGGCGAGGTTTTCAAGTTTATATGAACGCGAGTTACCCGTACCAGGCATTTGACGGCCATTAAGTGTAACCAAGTTGAAGCTCGGCCCGAAACCACGCACTGTAATTTCACTGCCTTCGCCATTTGAGCGGCTAACCGATACGCCGGTAATGCGCTGGAGTGATTCCGCTAAATTTGTATCTGGGAATTTACCCATCTCTTCAGCGCTGATCGCATCCATTACACCAAACGCTTCGCGTTTTAGGTCCATTGCACGAATTAAGCTGCCACGGATCCCTTTAACTTCAATAACTTCAACGCCTTTTTCCGCATTTTTGTTTTGCGCTAGTTGCTCTGCGTATATTGGCGTCGCAAGACTTGTACCTAGTAAGCCAGCCACTAACATTGCTACTTGGCTTTTCTTATAGCTTGTTGTTTTCATAATCTTTCTACTTATCTTGATTTGACTTTAGGCAAGCGAAACGCTTGCCACCAATAATCGTTACGGATTTGCAATTACTGCGTTATCAACGCGATAAACCGCACCTTCACCCGTTCCCCACGCAGGGAATATCATGACCACATCGATAGCACTAATATCTAAGCCACGGCTAAACAGCTCTTGCATCGTAAAGGTATACGTTTGCCACTCGCCTGTGCGCGGCATCTCGCCTTCTAGACTGGCTGATAGTGGTAATTCAACGGCAGTGGATGCATCACCAGACTCAATTTTAAATAACCACTGAGTATCTGGATTAATCGGCATATCAACCACTTTCATTTCAAAGCGAACTACACCCGCTTCAAGTAAGTTAGCGGCATCAAAATACACACTATCTTCGGCAAAAAAGCCCATCACCGTTGGCTGTGCGCCAATTACGTACTGTGCTACCGTGCCATGTGCATCATCATCTTGTTCCTCAGTCGGTGTAGAACCGCCACAGCAATCCCAAATGCTCCAATTGTCAGCAACGGTATTCATAAATAAAGTGAGTTCACCGCCCGCAGGTTTTGTCGCTGTTGGGTCGTGAATCTTTGCATTATCAACACGATAAATTGCACCTTCGCCTGTGCCCCACGCAGGGAAAATCATCACCACGTCAATCGCACTAACATCAAGGCCTTTCGACACTAATGTTTTAATTGGGAATGTGTATGTTTGCCATTGCCCTGTTGTTGGCGCCACGCCTTCAATTGCATCAGTAATTGGCAACTCAACTGCACTGGCTGCATTATCAGATTCTAGTTTGATTACCCAAGAAGCGTCTGGGCTTAGCGGTGCATCCACTACTTTCATTTCAAAGCTCAATACACCATTTTCAATAATTGTTGATGCATCGAAAGGTTTATCGCTGCCACCATTTGCTGAGCGGGTAATAAAGCCCATTACTGTTGGACTTGCTCCAATTTTAAATTCAGCGACTAAACCATGGGCATCGTCGTCAAGTTCTTCAGTAGGCGTTGAGCCACCACAACAGTCCCACATCGGCCAATCAGGGTTTTCACCATCAGCAAACAGTACTAACTCTGGTGAGGTGCTTGGTGCACCGATTTGTACTTCGTCAACAAGGTATTCAGCGCCTTCACCTGTGCCCCATGCTGGGAAGATCATAATTACATCTAAAGCGCTAATATCCATTCCGGCCTCAGCCAGCACGCTGATTGGGAAAGTATAGTCTTGCCATTGACCAACAACTGGGTCAACACCTTCAACGCTGGTGTTAAGTGGCACTTCATAGGCGGTGCTTGCACCAACACTTTCTATTTTAAACATCCAGGTTGCATCTGGATTACTTGGTGCACTGGTCACTTTCATTTTAAAACTAACAGATCCCGTTTCAATCACACCTGAGGCGTCAAACGGTGATGCCTTACCTTCAGCATCAGTAATAAATTCATCGCGCGAAATAAAACCATTTACTGTTGGCTGATTGCCCACAGTAAACTGCATTACGTCACCACGCTCTTCATCGCTCATAATGCTAGGCGTTGAGCCACCAGAACAATCCCATGCAGGCCAGTTAGGGTTAAGTACACCATCAAAAATCATCACATTTGTATTGCCACCAACGGGAGGTAATGTCGGCGTTGGCGCTGCACCTTCAACGAGTGCATCGTCTAACTTATCATAACCCGGACGTACCGTTTCACACCCTTTACCAGTATCTGGATTTGCTGCACATTCGTATACACGTACATAGTCAATTTCAAAGCTATTGCCGTTTGCAAACGCCGCTTCATCAATACCAAGATCGTTTACATTTTCAGGCCAATCACCACCTACAGCAAAATTTAAAATCATGTAAAACTGCTGATCATACGGTGCGCTTGTCCAGAACGTTTTTAACTCACCGGTTACTT
Organism: Pseudoalteromonas sp. MMG024; assembly: GCF_021654175.1. Classification (NCBI taxonomy): domain Bacteria; kingdom Pseudomonadati; phylum Pseudomonadota; class Gammaproteobacteria; order Alteromonadales; family Pseudoalteromonadaceae; genus Pseudoalteromonas; species Pseudoalteromonas sp. MMG024. The sequence goes on along the minus strand of NZ_JAKFZO010000027.1, from coordinate 7,029 downwards.
GATCAAAATATTCAGTAAACCAACCTTTGTGCGCAAGTCCTACCGCTTCATCTTTACTGTTATAGCGCACCTCAGACTGGCGCTGTGTTGCGTAAAGATAGTTATCAACATACCAACGAATTTCACCTTCTTGCCATTCAATAGCGTAGTCATGGAAATCGTCAGCGGGATTCATACCATCGGGTAGTAAGTAGGCTTTGCCTGAACTTGCATTGTTAGGCCATTCTCGACCGTAGTGGAGCGTGCCATGCACATAGGCCTCGGATTGCCCCTCAGCGGTGTTTGCTTTTAGGTTGACCGACTCAACAATGTCAATTTCACCCGAACGCGGCCAACCACCATAAACTTCATCGGTTGGCATCATCCAAAACGCAGGCCATGCGCCTTGCCCAGCTGGGAGTTTCGCACGCATTTCAAAACGGCCATATTTAAAATCAGCTTTGTAGCGCGTATTTAGACGCGCTGAAGTATAAGGTTTTTCGCTTCCTTCTGGGGCAGGTTTTGCCACTATGTGCAACATGCCATCCGCGACAAAGGAGTTCTCGTCACTGTCGGTGTAACATTGCTTTTCGTTGTTGCCACCACCGGCACAATTTACTTCATGACGCCATTTATTGGCATCAATACTAGTACCGTCAAATTCATCATTCCAAACCATTACCCAATCACTTACCGGCTGACTTGGGTCAACTTTGGTAAGATCTGTATCCGTGTTGGTACTACCACCACAGCCCGTTAAAGCTATTGCCGATAATCCCAACGCATAGGAAGCTATATGTCTCGCTGCGTGTTTCATGATCTTCGCCCCGATAGAGGATTTTATTTTTAATATAGTTTAGTTGTCGTACATTTTGTAAAAACAAATGTAAGCGCTTTCATTTTTAGTTAAAAATAAAAGCACGGAAATGTAAGCGCTTTCATTTAAATTAAGTCACTGCGTACAAAAGATCAAATTTTTTTACAATTAAGTTAAACAATGCTTCTTTTTTAATGCATTTATTGCATCATTCTTTTAGCCCAAAATCAGCATTTTCCGGTCAAAAATAGAGCAAACGTTATAAAAGATGAATTAAATGGAATTAAAGGAACCTGTAATTTAATGATACTTAGCACAATAAAACACTATTTAATCAATTGTTGTGTTTATAAAATTAATGCAATCGTATGTAATGCTTTTCAGCTTGTTTTATATTGTATACTTTAGCGTTTTAATATTAAAAATTACAAAAAACTGACAACATATTAAAGGAAATAACATTGAGCTCACCTAACCCAATTAATCAAACCGCTCAGGTTGATGTTGGCAACACCTCAAACACTCAGTTTGCACTCGTTGCTTTAACTAGCCTCTTCTTTATGTGGGGTTTTATTACTTGTCTTAATGACATTTTAATTCCCTATCTAAAAGAGGCCTTTACCCTTAATTACACTCAAGCAATGCTTATTCAGTTTTGCTTTTTTAGTGCCTATTTTATTATCTCGCTACCTGCCGGTAAGTTAGTCGGGAAAATCGGTTATCAAAAAGGCATTGTGACAGGCTTAGCCATTGCCTGTGTGGGCTGTTTGTTATTTTACCCTGTGGCAACTTCTGGCATCTATGCGCTTTTCTTAATGGCGCTATTTGTATTAGCCAGTGGTATTACGATTTTACAGGTCTCTGCAAATCCCTATGTCAGTGCGTTAGGTGACCCTAAAACAGCGCCTTCTCGTTTAACATTAACTCAGGCATTTAACTCATTAGGTACCACTGTAGCGCCATTATTTGGGGCCGCGTTGTTTTTCTCAGCTGATAGCGCTAATCAAAGTCATGACGGTACCGCCGTACAGCTACCCTATTTAATTTTAGCCGCGTCGTTATTGGTATTAGCGCTTATCTTTTTAGTATTAAAGTTACCTAAAATCGCTAATCAAGAAACGCCTCAAGTTACTCAAGGCTCTGCATGGCAACACAAGCATTTAGTGCTCGGTGCTATCGGTATTTTTGTCTATGTGGGTGCCGAAGTAGCGATTGGCAGTACCTTAATCAATTACATTTCAAGTGCCAGTGCAACGCAAATGACTGAAGCCACCGCTGCCAAATACATCGCTTATTATTGGGGCGGTGCCATGGTCGGTCGCTTTATTGGTGCTGCTGTGATGCAAAAAGTATCTGGTGGCAAAGTATTAGCCTTTAATGCGGCCCTTGCTATCGTATTGATTGTGGTATCAATGTTAAGTTCTGGCCCTATCGCCATGTGGACCATGCTCGCTGTCGGTTTATGTAACTCAATTATGTTCCCAACTATTTTTAGTCTTGCGATTAACAACTTAAAAGAGCACACCTCACAAGGCTCGGGCATTTTATGTTTGGCTATCGTGGGCGGTGCAATTATCCCTGTGCTCCAAGGTATGGCCGCTGATACCATTGGCCTGACGCGCTCATTTATTATTCCTGCCGTTTGTTACGTGTTTATCGTATTCTACGGTGTGAAAGGACATAAAACAGACGCTTAGGCGTTCAAAAATCCAGTATTTTAAAGGCCACATAATGTGGCCTTTTTTATCTAGATTATGGTTAACACGTGAGCAGTTTTAATAATAAATAAGACTCTCTAGTCTAACCGCCACCAAATTAGCTTTCTTACTTTTCTGCAAATCAGAATTATGATCTATTACCGAGATCTAGGTATTATTTGACTAAAAATCAGCCACAAAGAAGAAAGTTAGCTAATGTTGTCTAAACTTTAAGGAATTATTTGTTTCAACAATGGACAGTATTAATGAGATTAAACTTTTCACATAAGCCCCTAATAAATAACTATAAGGGCTTTACGTTAATCGAAATAATGTTGGTTATATCGATTATCGGTATTTTAGCAATGGTTGCGCTTCCTAATTACCAAGGCTATGTGAATGAATCAAAAGCCGCCTCTCTTTTATACCGAGTTCACTCTATAGGCCTTGCCTACCAAGATGTTATTGCTACAGCTCCAGGCGCATTAGCAAAGCCGGATGAGCTATCCAGTGAGAAATTTGGGGCACCTCCTGCCTACTTACCAGGCTTAGCGAGTCAGTTCACAGAAGAGTTTAATATTGAATTTTCTGCCCAGTTGGTTAATCACTCTGGCTATTTTCACTACACGGGCCATGAAGCTTTCCCTGTTTTGTTTTTAAAAGCCAATGACCAAAACGGAAAAAATGTGCTTAATGCCCTCGATCATGTCACTAAGTTACAACATTCTTTTGTGACACCAAATATAATGATTATTGCATTAGCAACTCCATTTGAAACACACCAAACAAGTGGGCAAACTGTAGCAACCACAACGAGTCAACCACAGCCCGACCCAATCACAACACAAAAACCACATAACTCTCCTTGTAATCCAGGATTTTATCTTTGGCCACCCGAGCAAGGGCAACAATATGGAACGTGTCATTCATCACCTCCACCAAGTGTTACAACTAACAGTGGAGGGAGTAGTGATAACGGCCAAAGTGCAACTCCAGTCCAAACAAAGCCACTGCCAGCAAGTAATGGTGTTAGCGCAAGCAACTCTGGAAGCCAATCAAGTTCATCGAGTAGCTCCAACAGCCAAACCAATGCTGGCAGTTCTAGCTCATCAAGTAGTGCTAATAGTCAATCAAATACAGGCAGTCAAAGTAATGCAGGTTCTCACTTAAATTGGCCTCCGGGTTGGGTGAAACATCCTGATAAACATCAGGGTCAACTTCATGGTAATCATTAATTAATTGGAGAGCTAAAAATGGATTCTACAAACAAACGTTGGAAAGAGAATATTGCTGAAGCAATGAATGAAACTCAAAACAAACAACCAGTGAATAATAACACAACAATTATGTTACCAAGCTGGATAACATACGCAGTGTGCATTGTATTCGGATTTTTAATTGCTAAAACCGCTGTTACTGGGGTACAAACACATCAAACAAACTATGACAGGGATTACCAAACCGGCAGTTCTGTTGCTTTATTAATGGTAGCTGAAGACGTAGAGCACTATAAAACAAACTATGGCAAGCTTCCCGACGAATTACCGAGTCCTATTGCTTCAGTAATCGATGTTTCATATCAGAAAATTAGCAAGGATCATTTTCGTTTAACCATGCCTCATGGCGATTCAACGATTACATTTGATGCCAAAGACGATAAAATTTACATGGACTAACTATGGCTGAAAATAATGAAATTCATCGAAGTAATCAAACGTTTCATTGGCTTCATCGTTTTTGCAATGAGCATATAAATAATAAAGAGCTTAATATTGACGAGCTCTTTGAAAACAATGGTGCTCTCAATGCTTGGGAAAGTGCAGAATCAATTCTCCAAGTTGATGCGAATACACTAACGAGCATGGTCGCAAAGCATTTTGAGTTGGATATTGCCGATAGCCCACAAAATATAACTGAAGAGCTGTTGCATTTCGTGCCTCTTAAAGTAGCCAAAGAATATGGTATTTTTCCGCTAAGTTTAACCGATGGTCAACTCATAGTAGCTTCACCTCACCCATTTGATTCAGACATGGAATCAATGGTTGAATTTTTAACAAGTCTTCATGTCTCGTCTCAATTGGCTCATCCTAGTGTTATTGCAAAGTGGACAGAGCTATTTTATGAAGACGATGCATTATCGCAGAATGATCTTGTTATAAAATCCAATCAAGCAAATACATCATCCTCAGTGGCAGAATCTATTTCTGCAAACTCAGCCATAGTTAAAATTGTGTCTGAGATGCTTTTGGAAGCATTTATTCTAAAAGCGAGTGACATACACATTGAGCCTTTTCAGGGAGGTGGCGTAGTTCGTTATCGCATTGATGGTATGTTGCGTGTTATTTCAGAGTTACCTTCTCAAGTATTCATTCCCATTATTCAGCGTATTAAAGCAATTTCCCATCTAAATTTGGCTAAGAAGATGGTTCCTCAAGATGGTAGTGTAAGTTTGGAATTAAAGGGCCAAGATGTTGATTTACGTGTATCCACATTACCGGTGCGAGGCGGAGAAAAAGTTGTCATTCGACTTCTAATAAAATCAGCTGTAAATCAAATAGATGAGATTGGCCTTCAAGACAAAGAGCTCAAAACGTTTAAAAACTTACTCCATAGCAGCGAGGGGATTTTTATCATAACAGGCCCTACGGGATCAGGCAAAACCAGCACACTTTACTCTGCTCTTAAAGAAATAAATGCCCCAGAAAAATGCCTTGTCACTGTTGAAGACCCTGTAGAATATGAGATTGAAGGTATTGCCCAAGTTAATATCAACCCAAGTCAAAATCTTACTTTTTCGAGTGCGCTTAGAAGTATTTTACGACAAGATCCAGATGTCATTTTAATGGGCGAGGTGCGTGATGAAGAAACAGCAGAAATAACTTTTAGAGCAGCTATAACTGGGCATTTTGTCATGACCACCTTGCATACCAGTGATGCCATCACAACTATCCCGAGGCTGATTGGATTAGGTGTCTCCCGGCCTATCCTAGCTGATTCCTTAAAAGGTGTGGCAGCGCAGAGACTTGTACGAAAACTTTGTTCTTGCTGTTGTAAAGAAAGTACCGAAGATGAATATGGCAAACGCCTTAAAAGCATTTTTCCAAAACTTAATATTATGACCCCCGTCGGTTGTGATAAATGTAACCAAACTGGCTATAAAGGCCGTATGCCTTTATTTGAAATCATCACGATGGACCAAAACTTAGCTGATGCAGTCAGAGCTGGCGAAAGTTCAAGTGCGCTCAGAGAGATGGCATCTAAAAACGGTGCTAGAAGCCTCTACCAAGTAGCTATTGAGGCTATTTCTAAGGGGCACACTTCTGCTGAAGAAATTAATAGAGTATTAGGAGAATCCTTTTGGAAAGCATGCAGTGAAAAGCCATAACTGCAAGTGCATTTTAAATCACAACAAAAAATTGACGATTTATGGGCATATTGCCTATTGAATCCACATAAAGTAATTTCATTTAGCCGCTTTTAAAGGCATATCAGATGATTTTAACGTTCTTGGGTGATTTGGTTTAAAAAATGCATACAAAACGCTGTATGCATTTAACAAATTTCAAAAGTTATCACCATGAACAAACAAGAAAGTATAGTGTATGTATTGAGCGGTTATGCAAAATGCGCAACTTCAAACAATGATAAGTACAAACTTGGTAATAAACACTCTATCGGCCTGTTAACTACCGATAAAAACTATCAAGAAAATATCAAACAGCACAAAAGCTTTATTAAGCAAAAAGGCTGGGAATCTATTATGTTTTGCATGGTGGAAGAAGTAGAGGATATTAACTCGCTATCCAATAGTGTATTGATTTCTAGCTTTAATCGCGCGCAAAAAAATGGTCAGTCTCTTGTGGTAAACGATCAAGCTATTACAGTGCACTAACGAAAAAAAATTTGTGTATTTTAACTGTAGTTAGTGATTTTAAAAATCACTAACTATTTGATGTTCTGTTTAAATATGTGCGGTACGCAACTGATAGCAATAAACATAAAGTAGCAGGTAATAGTAACGCCATAAATTGGTAGCGAGAAAAGCATAACGCGCCTAATACCCCGCCAAAGATAAAGCCGAGAATAATAAAACCGAAGAGTTTCGCTTTTCGCTTATCAAGTCTGTCTCCTCTAAAGATGGCACCTAGCATAATACCCAAATCTGTAAAAATACCCGTTACATGCGTCGTTCGAATAATAGCGCCGCTGTAGGTTGTTGCTAGCGCGTTTTGTAAGCCACACGCGGCTGACGCAAAATAGTAACCATTGTGTGAGCCACTGGTTAAAAACCACGCTTACTGTCACAAATCATTTTGACCGTACCACCGCACAGTAGTGGCGCATAAATCCCAGTTATGTTTTCAAGCAAGGTGCTAAATGGCAGTAAGCTCAGGTGCTTTGGATTACTTAAACCAATCACATCAATTAAGCTTTTGGCAACGGTTAACTGATTATCACGGCTTAAACACACACCTTTTGGAGTACCGGTTGAACCAGAGGTAAAAGTAACTTTTTGCGTCCCTTCAGGTATCGTAA
>NZ_JAKFZO010000026.1:0-54386 GCF_021654175.1 Pseudoalteromonas sp. MMG024 | reverse complement strand
AGTACCCCTTTTATTTCTTTTGCTGCCTGATGAGATAAAAGGGAGTAATAATAAGTGGATCTTGTCGACGATCCTAAGTCTTTTTCGTTCCTGTAATATAAACAGAATAAAACCTCTTATAACACAAAATTCTAAAAATCTAATACATAACCCTTATCGCCAACACAAATCATTCGCATTACGATCCCTGTTCCTTTTTCAGTGTCAGAAAAATATTATGGAAAACGTATCTGAACAAATGATTTTCGCCAGTGACAATGTGACTGCATTTACAAACCCTAAAAGCGAATCAACTTTTATTTTCAATCAACAAAACCTTGTTGATTATGAATCGGGTTCTATTCAAGCATTATCCTATGTACATCAAGCAATTAGTAGTAATCACAAAGTCTTTAATGGCAAGCTCGCTAATGAACTCAAAGATCTTGTCAGCAAAGTAAACTTAGATTCACCCGTAGGCAATACACGACAAGCATTAGAAGAACTTAAACACATTTATTTAAACAATGCTGTGTATTTCCACAACCCAAAATATGTCGCCCATTTAAATTGCCCTGTAGCGTATCCCAGTGTGATTGCCGAACAAATTCTTAGCGCCATTAACTCATCACTCGATACTTACGACCAAAGTGGTGCTGGCACATTAATGGAACAAAAGCTCATTGACTGGACTTGCAAGCAAATAGGATTTAATAGCGAAGCAGATGGTATTTTCACAAGTGGTGGTAGTCAGTCTAATTTAATGGCGTTGTTAATCGCAAGAGACTACTACGCTCAAACATTTCAAAATACCTCGCTACGTGATTCTGGGTTAACTGAACAAGCGACTCGCTATAAAATATTCACCTCTGAAGTCAGCCATTTTAGTGTGCAAAAATCCGCAGCCATTTTGGGACTTGGTTATGACGCTGTTGTATCAATACCAGTCGATAACGCATTTAAAATGGACACCCATGCACTAAAGCACGCCATCGAAAAAACCATTGAAGAGGGTGACACCCCTATTTGCGTCGTTGCCACCGCAGGTACAACTGATTTTGGCAGTATCGACCCACTACATGCAATTTCTCAATTATGTAAAGCACACAATATGTGGATGCATGTTGATGCTGCTTACGGCTGCGGGTTGCTGGTCAGTAAGCAACATAAAACAAAGTTAAACGGCATTGAAAACGCGAATTCCGTTACCGTGGATTATCACAAATCGTTCTTACAGCCAGTCAGCAGTAGCGCGTTCTTTATGCAAAATGGTCAACATTTTTCGTTACTTACCCACCATGCAGATTACCTCAACCCATTAAACACCGATACTGAAAAAACGCCGAACCTTGTTGATAAAAGTCTGCAAACCACACGTCGCTTTGATGCCCTAAAATTGTGGCTTACCTTACGTGTTATGGGCGCTGAGCAAATTGGCAACGTGTTCGACAAAGTGATTAAGCTCGCTAAGCAAACACACGCGATATTAAATCAAGATGATGAGTTTGAAGTGATCCATCAACCAGAGATCAGCACCTTGGTGTTTCGTTTTTACCAAGAAAGCTTATCCAATGAGCTACTAAATACCATCAACAATCAAATAAAGGAAAAATGCTTTAAAGCTGGAGAATGCGCAATTGCCCGCACGAAAGTAAAAGGCGTGCAATACCTTAAATTTACCCTACTTAATCCAACCACCAGCATTAAGCATATTTCTGAAATTTTATCTGAAATCAAAGCCCATGCGTATCTTGAACTCTCACAACAGGTAACGGACTAATACCATGCAACCAACCTATGATTTTATTGCGATTGGCCTAGGCCCCTTTAACCTTAGCCTTGCTTGTTTAACAGAGTCAATCAACGATTTAAACGGTTTATTCCTTGAACAACGTAGCGAATTTAATTGGCACCCGGGATTAATGATCGACGGTGTTCATCTGCAAACTCCCTTTATGTCTGATTTAGTGACCCTGGCCGACCCAACTAACCCATATAGTTACTTAAATTATGCAAAACAAAAAGGTAACTTATATCAGTTTTATATTCGTGAAGACTTTTTCTTACTGCGAAAAGAGTACAACCAATACTGCCAATGGGCGTCAAAATCACTTAGTAATGTTCAATTTGAGCGACAAGTCGTTCAGGTAGATTTCAATGAATCTGAGAGCCTTTATTGCATATTTGCTAAAGACAGTGCGGGTAATACACATCAATACTTTGCCAAACACCTTGTTTTAGGCACTGGGCCTGTGCCAAATTATACCGCTGCGGTTAATAAAAACGCAGACGATATTATCCACTCAGGGCAATACTTAGCTAACAAAGACGCGCTCACACAGGCTAAAAAATTGGTGATTGTTGGCTCTGGCCAAAGCGCGGCTGAAATCTATTATGATCTGCTAACAGATATTCGTTCACATAATTATGAACTCACTTGGGTAACACGGGCACCTCGCTTTTTCCCACTTGAGTATTCGAAGTTAACCCTAGAAATGACGTCGCCTAATTATGTGGACTATTACTATGATCTGCCACAAGTAAAAAAAGACGCATTAATTGCAAATCAAAAACACTTATATAAAGGCATAAATAGCTCTCTTATCAATGAAATTTATGACCTCTTGTATCAGTTAAAGCTCGATGGCGATGTACCAACGCGGTTACTCACTAACAGCGAATTAAAATCCCAATCAGGCCACAGCATAGCGTTTCAACAAACCGAGGCCGAGCACAGTTTCACACTTGAATTCGATAAATTAGTCATGGCCACAGGTTTTAGCTACCAAGACCCAGCCTTCTTAAGCGGTATTGAGTGTCAGATAAACCGCGATAACACAGGGCGTTTTGCTGTATCACGAGATTATTCTATCGACAAGCAACAACGTATTTTTGTGCAAAATGCAGAGTTACACACCCATGGCTTTGTCACCCCAGATCTTGGCATGGCATGTTATCGCAATAGCCAAATAATCAACCAGATTTTGGGCTATGCACACTATCAGGTTGAAACGCATACCACATTTCAAGAGTTTTTAGCGCCTGAAGCAACACCCTGCTCTGAAGGGGAAAATATGTAATGCGTATTTCGCTTAAAACCAGTTTGATTTTACTGACACTCATCTCAGTAATCTGCGACACCATGATTTTGCCTTTTTATCCTACTTTCTTTGCTGATCGTTTTGGCATAGATAATAGCCATCATGTAGGTGCTTATATTGCTGCTGTGTGCTTTACCGTTATGTGTGCTTTTCCCTACTGGGCAAAACTCGCCAAACGCGTTCATGAGGTACATATTTGGGTCGTAACCCAACTCATAGCAGCCTGCTTAGGTATTGCGTGTTTTTTTAGTACTGACATTGTTTGGTTCTGGGTTATTTCACTTGCGATGCTGGTATTTAAAGCCAGCTACCTACTGATATATCCATTTGTATTACGTTTAGAAGATCAACAATCCCATTTAGGTATTGTTGGCCTGTTTAGCGTATTGATGCATTTTGGTGGTATTGGTGGCGCATTACTCGGTGGTTGGGTAATTGATTTAACCGATATCCAAACCATTTATTTGATTATGGCACTGGGCGATATTGTACAAGTAGGTGTGTGTTTATACCTAAGTAAGCAACTCAAGCTGAAGTGGGCATTGCATCCAAAGGTTTCTTCGCCTGTATTACGTAAAAAAATACCAAATTTTATTTACACCATAGGTCTGGTGTCATTGTTCGTGTATTTTGCCGGGTTTCTTGCACGTCCTTATTTCACACTGTACTGGCAACATATTAGTGGTATCAGCAGTACCTTTATTGCCGGATTAATGTATGCAATTCCCGCTTGGATGGCATTGTTTGGGCTTATTCTCAGCAAAAGTCGCCGCTCACTTAACTGGACCAGCCAGCAACACATTCTTGCTGGGCTAGGGTTTGCAAGTATTGGTTTGTGGCTACAAGCATCGCCTGATTGGCAGAGTGTTATTGCTGGCCGTATTGTACTCGGCTATGCAATGTTTGTAATCACGGTGAAGCTTGAGGTGTTATTGTTTTCGCTCAGCCAACCAGAGCACTATGGCGAAGACTTTGCCAAAATCCATTTTATGCAAAACCTAGGGGTTATTGCCGCATCATTTTTAGTTGGATCTCTCGTACAACCCAACGCCTACGATACACCATTTTTAGTTGCATCAGGTGCAATGGCACTGACGTTTTTCGTTTTTATTGGCCTATTCAAAGTATTTACGCATAGCCCCACACATTCTCAACCATTACCGCAAAATCAGCCTACTTTAGAATCAGAGAAATCTTAAATGAAACAGATAGATCATGTTACTTTGCAAAGCCCACTTTTGGGTCAAATTAGCTTTAAGCCATTTTTACCAGACCACGACAGTAGCTTATTACACAGCTGGCTAACCCAACCCTATGCAAAATTTTGGGGAATGGAAAATGCTTCAATTGATGAGGTCAAAGCTTTTTATTCAACGCTGATAAACAGTGGACATGAAACAGCTTATCTTGGCTATATCAATGGCACTGCCCAGTTTTTGATAGAAATTTATGATGTGTCACAACACGAAATCGCCTCTCATATTGATATCACAGCAGGCGATATTGGCTTTCATATTTTATTAGCACCCAACACGCATCCTATTCGTGGTTTTAGCCATGATGTGATGCAACACTGTATGCAATTTATATTTGATGAATACCATGCAACGCGAATTTTAGTCGAGCCAGATTGTCATAATCACAAAGTCCACGCCCTTAATTTAAGTGTTGGTTTTCGTCACCTTAAAACCGTTCGCTTAAAACAAAAACAGGCTTTGCTGGGCGAACTAACTAAAACCGCGTTTAATCACAGTAAACAGTATGCTAATCATTTAAATAGCTCAATTCAGATAAATCACAGTTCGCCCGATGCGACACAATTCGCATCGCACATAAAAACAACACATTGGCAAAAAGCAAACCGACAGCTTATCGTTAAAATGATCACCGAGTTTTCTCATGAGCGGCTAATTACACCGTTTGAGTTAAGTACAGGTAGTTATTTGCTAACCAACAATAATGAGCTAGTGACTTATCACTTTTCTGCAAAGCAATTACCCCTTGATCATCTTATGATCGATGCATCGAGCCTAGTAAAAACAAATAACCAAGGGGAGCAGCAAGCTTTGGATGCCCTGGCGTTTCTATTGGAATTTGCCTCAAAGCTCGGATTAGCAGATCAGCAACTGGCTACCTACTTAGAAGAAGTATCTAGCACTTTAAGTTCAGCCTGCTATAAATACGCAAAACGATCATTCACCGCCCCCGAGTTAGTGCATCAGTCATTTCAAACGGTAGAGTCTGAAATGACCCATGGCCACCCCAGTTTTATTGCCAATAACGGACGCATTGGTTTTGATGCAACAGATTTTCATCAATACGCACCTGAAGCCGCATCTCCAATACAGATTATCTGGCTAGCAGGTGCTAAAACGCATACAGCATTTAATGCAATAAGTGATATCAGTTATCAGTCATTAATCGATAGCCAACTGGATTTAAGTGAGCAGTTACTCTTTGAAAAACGGCTTGCTGAAAAAGGCTTGCTACTGGATGACTACTACTTAATCCCAGTTCACCCTTGGCAGTGGGAAAATAAACTTGTTCACTTATATACCCGTGAATTAGCAAATAATACGCTAGTCTGTTTAGGTGTTGGATTTGATAAATACTTACCACAACAATCTATCCGTACCTTGTTTAACTTATCAAAGCCTAATAACTACTATGTGAAAGTAGCATTATCAATTTTAAACATGGGCTTTATGCGCGGTTTGTCGGCCAAATATATGGCGGTGACTCCGGCAATTAATCAGTGGGTCTATGATTTAGTGCTGAACGATACCACCCTATCTTCTCTTAATTTCGTACCGCTGCGCGAGCTTGCCACACTGGGCTTTAGTGGCAGTCATTACGAAGATAGTCAATTAGGGGATACACCTTATAAAAAAATGATCGCAGCCCTTTGGCGTGATAACCCTACTAATTTAATCGACAATTCAGAGCAACTTGCAACCATGGCCAGCTTGCTGCATCAAGATAATAATGGCAATGCGTATATAGTGGCCAAAATAAACGCATCAAAGCGCTCACCTGAGGCATGGCTAAAAGCGTATTTAAAAGCGTATTTAATCCCTCTGCTGCACTGCTTTTATAAGTACAAATTGGTGTTTATGCCGCACGGTGAAAACTTGATTTTAAGGTTTAAAGATCATGTGCCAGTAGGTGTCTTTATGAAGGATATTGGTGAGGAGGTGTGTGTGCTTAATTCACAAGATGAATTACCCGAAGAAATCGCACGCATTGCTATCACTATGCCAAAAGAGCTTGAACTATTGTCTATTTTCACAGATGTCTTTGACTGTATTTTCAGATACATGGTGCCATTACTCGCGCAAGAAAATTGCTTTACACCAAAGCAATTTTGGCAATTAGTTGCAACTGAAATTAACCAATATCAGGCAGCCCACCCTGAACTAAGTGAGCGCTTTGCACAGTACGACATATTCTGCGAAGAATTCGAACTCTCATGCTTAAATCGCTTGCAGCTTAAGAATAACAAACAAATGGTCGACTTAACGGACCCAGCAAATAGCCTGCAATTTGCCGGAAAGTTAGCCAACCCCATAGCATTGTTTAAAGACTAAATGGCCATTCAAACCAATAAAGGGTGCACTAAAGCTGTGTTGGCAACTTCAATAAGTACAGTGCCCGAGGTTAAACTAGTGGGTGATAGTGACATTAATTTTCACTATCATCCCAATGCTATCTCTTCACTTTATCGCACCTTGCAAGAAAAGTTCAGTCACACAACACGTGCGTACCACGTTGTGAATTTATGGCGACAACTTATTTGGCAACCCATCTATTTATCTGTGGCTAGTTGCTACCGCGCCAAAATAAGTACAAATCTTCATGAGCTGAAACAAGTACAAACAGAAAACATATTGTATGGTTTGCAGGTGACAAACATTGTGACTCACCACACACTGCAACATGCGATTAATGCCAATATCCATTCATTAAGAAGGTGTTTGGATCACGCCTTCAATACCATGAAGCAAGTCTGCCATCTCTCGTATGGACAGAGTGTAAAAATCGTTTGCGATATTCTGGCAAACGCTTTTGTCCGAGTGTCAGGTATCGCGCAAAGCGATGTATTAACCGCTGCACTGAGTGAGTGGCAACACGCCCTTTTTAATAAACAACATACTTTTTTAGATAGGCAAAGCAATTCACAAAAAATCAAGCTAGCAACCTGCTGCTTACATGTTCAAATCGAGCCCAATAACCCGTGTGAAAATTGCCCCAAAAATTCCATTAGGAGAACAACACATGCCAACTAATCGCTTGGTTTCCATTGATATCGCTCGTGGCATGAGTGTCATTATTATGATCTGTGTGCATACATTGTGGATGTATGCAGATAAAGACACACAATCGAGTTCTTTACTGGGTGATATTATTCACTTTCTCGGTAAAGGCACCGCGTCATTTCTTGTTGCTATGGGAATCTCATTGATGCTATCAAGGCGACAATCTAGTCGTGATTTACTTTTTCGTGGCCTAACAATTCTCGCAATTGGTTACAGTATGAATTTTCTAAAATTCGTACTGCCCATTATGCTGGGTGTCATGCCTGAGTCATTTGTCGCTGCTTATGAGTGGAAAACACCTTTAAGTTTCTTTCAATATCAATACCTCATCTTAACCGGTGACATTCTTCAAATGGCAGGCTTCTCGTTGATTATTCTTAGTGCTATTACGCAGTTTATTAAGAATGAGTGGGGGTATCTTATCGTTGCCTTGGCAATAGCTGTGAGCGCTAAGCCATTAAGTGGTTGGACGCCAGGCATTGCCGGGTTAGATTATTTAGCCAAAGTACTGTGGGGCAATACCTATCAAATATATTTTCCACTTTTCCCGTGGTTAAGCTGCATTTTGGTGGGCATGTTTATCGGTAAACGGTTTGTGCAAAGTCACAATAGTGTCGCGTTACACAGCGACTGCTTGAAAATGGGTATAACTTTGACCTTACTTGGTGGCGGGTTGATGGCATGGGATTTTGATTATCATTTTGGCAATTTTTTCCATACTGGATTTGGTGGTATCGCCTATTTAATTGGAGTTAACTTAATCGCTTTGTGGTGCCTCAATAAACTACTAAAAAGCGTTATATTCGAACGATTACATGGTCTATTTAGTTACTGTTCGCAGCATGTTACTAGCCTTTATGTAACCCAATGGGTGTTAATTTGTTGGGGCATGGCGATTGTTGGATACCAAACCATGAACTCGTTACAAACAATAATGTTAATGCCCTTAACGATTTCCCTAACGCTGCTTTGCCATTATGGCTATGTAACAGCTAGAAAGAACCTAAGTCTTAACAAATATGCATTGAAACGAGCACCGCAAGTTGAGTGATTTAGAGATTTAAAACCGCTTTTACATTTGCTAAATAAGTTTGCGATACTGGCACTTCGGTGCCGTTTTGCAAAACAAGAATGAGCTTGCGCCCGTCTTTTTTAGTATCTACCACGGCGTATTTGGCTACCCACCATGAGCGGTGAGTTTGAAAACCGTCATAATGCTCAAGCTTCGCGAGCGCATCTTTAAAACGCATTAATAACAGATGCTCGCCTTTATCTGTTTTTACATTTAAGTAGTGATCGTCCATTTGCAAACAAATTAACTTACCGCGTTTGGCAATGGGTAGCTCATTAATTAATTCATCAACGGCTTGGTTTTGAATGGTATCGACTTTTTTAGATTCTAATGCCAATTCTTCAGCACTTTCTTTTAGTTGCTGATGTTGTTGCATCATAAGTGTTTTAATTGAGCTTACACCGGCAATAATACCGCCGATGAATAAACTTGCGAGAAAAGACAGCGGCAGTGATTGCCAGTAGTTTTCAAACGCATCAAAAAAGCTTTCAATAATAAAGGGCGCTAAAAACCCCATAATTATGCTTGCTACTAGCGTAGAAATAACCAACCGCACCGGCGAGTTATTCAAGGGCTCAGGAAGCACCGTCATCAACCATTTCGAAAAAAAGTGCATAGTCGGTGAATAAACAGCATACCCTGTAAAGCAAATCACAGTCCAAAAAGTCCCAGCATACAGCATATCAATTTGATGCATACCAAAGGGTCTTAAAAACGTTAAAAACACCACAAAAACCGCAACCACCAGCGAATCGCTAAGCATATCTTTCGCTCGCCACAATTCGGTTAAAGACTGATTTTGTTGGTTTATTTTACGATTCGCCAATTTAACACCACCACATTCGACTTATTTTACGAAGTTTTCAGCAGCACTGACGAAGGCGCCATTGTTGCATTAAAAAATTCACTTTAACGTTTACCTCACGAGCAAATAACTGCTCGAATAATTAACTCAAATATAAGGACAAACAATGAAACTTTTAAAACTATGCGTAATTGCTTTAAACCTTTTTATTCTACCTATATACGCGCAAACGGTGCAATTTAATATTGAGGCCGTAAAACATGATACAGGCAAACTTTATGTACAGCTGTTTAAAGGTGAAGACAATTACAAAAAGGGCAAGGCATATAACGCAACCATTGTAAGCGCTAAAGCGGGCGACGTAATGGTGACGTTTAATGATGTTGAACCCGGTCAATACGCCATTCGCTTTTTTCATGATGAAAATGATAACGGCAGCCTCGATACCAATATGTTCAGCATTCCTGTTGAAGGGTATGGCTTTTCGAACAATGCGGTAATCAACTTTGGTCCTCCAAGCTATCGTGAAATGGCCTTTAACGTCGCTGAAGCACCCGTTTCTAATTCATCAAAAGTAAATTACTAGGAGCGTATAAGATGCAGCGAAGAGATGCGATTAAAAGCTTATTTGGTTTGTCTGTGGTGGCCGCATGCTCTCCACTGCCCACCTTTGCAAACCTAGCGAGCAAGCAATCAGACCCTTTAGTACTAAATGCCAAACTGTTTGCCAAAGCAAAAGCCAGCAACCCAAATTTAATTGGGTTTGAAGGCCTTGATAATGATTTACCGCTACAACAGCTTACCCTTGAAGGTAATCTGCCAAGCGATTTTAGAGGCGCGTTTTATCGCAATGGCCCTGCAGTGCATCAACGCGGCGAACAACGATACCTGCATTTGTTTGAAGGTGATGGCATGATCCAGCATTTCAACTTTACAAACAAAGGCATTACACATCAGGCAAAGTTTGTACAAACACCGAAATATCAGCAGGAGCAAAGCGCCAGCAGGTTTTTATTTTCAGGGCCTGATAGTCAGTTACAAAATAGCCTGTCGGTAAATAACCCCGACGCTATAAATACCGCAAATACCAATGTGATACCGGTCAATGGTGAGCTTTGGGCGTTGTGGGAAGCAGGCTCTGCAACCGCATTAGATGCAACAACACTGAATACCAAAGATTTTGTAAACTTAGGAAACAACTCCCGTTATGGGAACAGCTTAAAAGGGCTGGCATTTTCAGCCCACCCTAAGGTTGAAGCCGATGGCACTATTTGGAATTTTGGCAGTACCATTACCGGCGACATTGTGCTCTATCAGCTAAATAAATTTGGTATCACGCAAAAAGTAAACTTGCTCAAAACTGACTATCGCGGTGGCTTGCTGCACGACTTTCTGATTACACAAAACCATTTATTAATTATTTTACCGTCTTTAGACCGAGACAAAACCGACGAACGCTTTTTTGGCGCTATTCGCTTTAAAGATGAATTACCGATGCGGGTATTGGTGGTTGATAAAAACACCCTTACTTTAAAACGTGAATACCAGCTAGATGCGGGCTTTGCCTTTCATTTTGGCAATGCGTGGGAAGATGCACAAGGCACAATCCGTTTTGATGCTAGCCTTTACCCGAATATTGAAACGCTGCATTACATGAGTGAGTTAATGCGTGGCAATACACCCGAAGCAGCACCGGCAAAAACGGTTTTATTCACCTTAAATCAAAATGGCACATCAGATAAACAAACTGTCGATGGCATCAGCGAGTTCCCTCGTATTTACAGTCACTTAACTGGGCTAAAAAATGAGTTATTGGTGACGTTAACATCGATACAAAGTGATGTGTGGAGCGACAGTGTGCGCATTGTTAATGTAAATAATGGCAAGCAAGATACCTTTGTGTATGGCGAAGACTTTTTGGTTGAGGAGCATGTTATTGTTGATAACACACAACAAGAAGGAAGCGGCTATTTAGTGGGCACAGCGCTTCATGTGCCGTCAAAGCGCACCTGCGTTAATATTTTTAAAATAGGTCATGTTAGTGATGGCCCAATTTGCCGCGCTTGGTTGGGGCAAGCCTTACCGCTTGGCTTTCATGGTAATTTTATGGCGGTTTAACAATTCTTGACAATGCTTTATGGTGAACTTATCTATAATTCACAACTCAAAACAGAGACTTATTTAAAAAGGACGCACCATGAAGCCATTGTTTTATTTATCACTTTTAGCGCTTTCAAGTTTAGCATCTGCCAACAGCCATTTACCTAATCACCGCCATATTGCAATTACCGGCTACGGCGAAACCACAGTTAAGCCAGATATCGCTATTTTGCATTTTTCGGTAGAGCATACCGATAAAAAAAGCGCAGAGGCTAAAGCTGAAGTTGATAAACGCTTTAATACCCTGTTAAAAGGTCTTAAGAAATACAAGATTAGCGAAAAAGACATTATCGCATCACGCATTGCGGTATCACCGCGATACGAGTATTCGCAGCAAGAGCGCAAACAACTGCATGTTGGCTACTCTACAAGTCGCTCAATTCAAGTAACCGTGAACGATTTAACCATGCTTAGTGATGTGATGGATTTAGCGTTAAGCGTTGAAGTAAACCAAATTCAACGTGTTGAAATGGCTTCGTCAAAAGAAGAACAGCTCCAGCAAAAAGCAGTAGAACTTGCTATTGAAAATGCAAAAACCAATGGTGCAGCCCTCGCCAATTCGTTTGGCGCAGCACTTGGCAAAGTTTACAGTATTAACGCGCAAAATTACGACCAAATTAAGCATTACGGAACAATGGAAAAAATGGGTAATGCACGCATGATGAGTGCTGATATGGGGTCGGTTTCGCCCGGTACTTATTTACAAGACGACCTCACCTTTAAAGCCACAATTAATGTGGTGTTTGATTTAAAAAGTAAAAACTAATTTGTGGGTTAATAACAAACCAATTGCGAACACAATTAATACAGCAATAATTGCTAGAAAATAATGTGTTATCTAACGCTTAGGTTAGTTATAGTGGGCAGCGAATAATCGCTGCCCAAGGTTTTTAAATTACATGCGTAAATCCGATAAAAAATTAGATAACCAAATCCGCATTGCGCTCACTGCACTTTGCGAAGAAACCCTTAAAAACTTAGCGGGGTTTTGCTGGGTTACGCACACAGTTAACTTTCAAAAATTTCCGCAAAGTTTGCAAATTACCTGCGTTTTTGAAGACACAAATGCCTTATCCAATTTTACTAATAGCGAGCACTTGCACTCAGTCCGCTCGCAAATAGAACAAACGCTTAAACAACTAAATATTAATACTGCTGCTATCAAAGAGTGTGTTACTTTCGTAACCAAACAGGATGCACCTTAGTGCCTCTTTACACCTATAAAATGGAGTTTTTATGATTAGATTATTACTTTGCCTTATCGCATTTTCGCCAATTACCTTATTTGCTAATCAAAATGTGATTAGTGTTGATCGCGTAGTACCCCATAGTTTTGAACTGGCATTTCCAAACGAGCGCAATATCGAACCTGAATTAAGCGACTTCCATGTAAAAAATTTTGTGTTAATGAGCAACGAAAATGGTGAGCGTTTCGCCGTTGTGACCATTCAAAACCTTGCCAATGGCTCACGTACGCTCAATCATAAACATTTAATGGCACAAGTTAGCAATGGCGCGCGTATTCGCCCATTAGCATTTGAGCAAATGTTTAAAGACGATGAAACCTTATCGCTCACTATTCAGTTTGGTGAAAGTAATTTTCCATTATTAACCGTTTATTCTCGCACTAAAGGCTAAATTTCAAGGCGAACAATCGAGGCAAATAACATGATTACACGTAATAATGCAGGCTTAATTGTTGTTGATATTCAAGGAAAACTAGCAAGCCTAATGGCTGGCGGTGATGCCTATATTGAACATTGTTGCGCGCTTATCTCGGGCGCTAAAATTCTTAATCTTCCGATCATTTGGCTTGAACAAAACCCTGAAAAATTAGGTGCAACACACCCTAAAATAGCAAACTTACTGGCCGATATTACACCTATCACAAAATACACCTTTGATGCCTTTCGCGAGCCCGTGTTTATGCAAACAATTGAGCACGAAAGTAAGGCCCATTGGTTGGTCTGTGGTATTGAAGCGCATATTTGTGTTTATCAAACTTGCTCAAGTTTGCTGCTCAACAATTATCAAGTACACTTGGTGGGCGATTGTATTGCATCTCGTAAAGCAGAAAATAAACAGCTTGCCATCACTAAACTACAGCAATTAGGTGCACATATTACGGGGCTTGAAATGAGCCTGTTTGAATTAGTAAAAGATTGCCGCGACGAGCACTTTAAAGCGATATTAAATTTAATTAAATAAGCTGAGCTTAGGTTAAATAATATTAATGTTTCGTGTTGTTTAATCGCATGACTTACCTGAAACACGCGCTACTATGGTAAACTTGGCGCGTGTTTTATAAATAAAGTTGTTCCCTGCAATGATCCCGAGTAAATACCAACGTTTTGTCTTTTCTTTTTTTATGGCACTGTTAATGTCATTTTTAATGTCGTTTGTTATTACCTTATTCAATGTTGGCTTTGTTGATAATTTAATCTCACTCTGGCTAAAAGCCTGGGGTTTTGCATTTGTTGTTGCGTTTCCAACAGTTACCTTAGTTGCACCTGTTGTAAATAAACTCACCCGCCTTTTTGTTGCACAAGATTGATAAACAAAATTTAATTAAGTCATTTAAAAACATAATATTACAATCCATCACAATCGCTAGACTTGCGCTTTCATTTACGTCATTATTTCAAATTCTTAACAATAAAAATAAAGGACTAAAATGCAAGCGCCAGTATTTAAAGCGAGCCTAATTGCATCGAGCATTCTCTTACTCACGGCATGTGGTTCCGACGACAAACCGAATAAAGCTCCAACTATTTCAAGCAATATTGCCAGTGCCTACCCTGAGCGTGGTGATGTTGCTATTGCCATTACACTTTCAGACAGTGACGGTAGCATTAAGTCGTCAAATGTCGTGCAAAGTAGCGGCCCAACGGTCGAGTTCACATATGCTAATGGAAATTTAAGCTTTACTGCGCCAGAAGTTGCCAGCGATAGCGCTGTCGGTTTTACCGTAACCGCAAGCGACAACGACGGTGCCCAATCAACGCTTAACATCAGCACCACCATTACCGATGTAAACCGCGCACCAATTGCCGACGCATCTCAAGTACAGGTTGAATTTAACCAAGCGCGAGAGTTTGATTTAGGCATTTCAGATCCTGATGGCGACACGGTACAAATTGCAATTAAAACTGCGCCGCAACAAGGTGAATTAACCTTACTTGAAAACAACTTATTTTCTTATACGCCTAGCCTAAACAGCGCTGAAGACCAAGAGTTTGAAATCACCTTAAGCGATGGTGACCTTGAAACAACGCAGCTAGTCAGCATTCAATTAGTTGATACAAGTGCCCCTGTAATTGTGACCAAAACCCCTGAATCAAACGCACGTTTAGTCGCAGTTGATAGCAACATTACAATTTCATTCGATGATGTATTAGACGCAACCAGCGTTACCACTAATTCAGATGCACAATGTAGCGGCAGCATTCAGGTAAGTAACGATAACTTTGTTACATGTGTTGCGCTTGACGTAAGCTCGGCAACAACTGATGCTAACCCAACTGTTTTAACCTTAAACCCAGCTCAAAGCCTTTCTGCATCAAGTGATTACGTTGTAAAAGTAACGGGTGATGTTGCCAACTTCCACGGCACGTCGCTTGTTGAACAAAGCTTTACATTTAAAACTGAAAACAGTGATCTGCTTATTTCAGAAGTGTCATCGTCAAAATATTGGGAAGATAACCGTTGGGTAGAAGTTTATAACGGTACGGCCAGCCCTGTTTCACTTGCAGACTACCAAATTGTTGCCGAAAGCATTAACTATACCGATTGGAGTGATACTGGCGTAAGAGCTTTTGCACTTTCAGACAAAACCCTCGCACCGGGTGAGTTTATCGTGCTACAAGCAAAGCATGGTAACGGCTACTGGCAACAGAGTGTCGCTGAATCAGATCAGCTAATGTTAATTTCAGACGAATCAAATATTCACCCTGAATGGTACTACTCAGGCGGTTTTGTTGAATTACAAACGGTGTCTGGTACAACGATAGATTTTGTTAGCTTTGGCGAAAATGCCTACCTGCCAACTGACGCAAGCCAATGGCAAGCAGGTAATAATGCCGCGCCAATGGAAGAAGAGCTAGGTATGAGTGTTGTTCGCACAGCGCTTGATAGCGATACAAACTCAGCGCAAGACTGGCAAGTAAGCTATTACATGACGCCGGGCGGACAAAATGACGTAAGCTGTAATACCGATGACGACAACGACGGCATTCCAGATTGTGCCGAACAAGAAGGCGCAACCTTTGCAGGCCTACCACTTTATGAGTGGGGTGCTCGCGCGGGTGTAAGAGACATCTTTATCGAAGTCGACTACATGGAAAGTAATGACCCAGGTATTCAATTGCATCGCCAAGCATTAGATTCAGTTAAAGCGGCATTTGCAGCGCAAAATATTGCAATGCATTTTGATGCCGGTGATTTATACCACCAAGCTGAAGGTATTTCGCCAGCCGACTATGACTTAGGTGGTGGTAACCAAGTTGATTTTTACGCGCAAACTAACTTTGCAGGTTCAGCTGAAGCACCAAGTATTCTTGACCATAAAGTGAAAAATTTCGACATCAAACGTCGTCCTATTTTCCACTACATGCTAATGGCAAATAGTCAGAACGAAGATGGCTCGGCGGGTTCTTCAGGCCTTGCTGAAATCAACGGTAATGACTTTATTATTTCTATGGGTAACTGGGGTTTTAGCTTAGAAACCGAAATAGACCGAAATGTTGTTTACAACATGCAAGCAGGCACGATTATGCATGAGCTAGGTCACAACCTAGGCCTTGGTCATGGCGGTAACAACCACACCAATAACAAACCTAATCACCACAGCGTAATGAACTACTTGTATCAATTAAGTGGTTTATCAACTATCGGTGAAAGCGAAGGTGACCGTTACCACCGTCGTTTCTTCTCTGGTAACAACAACTGTTTCCCAGAAGACGCACAATTAATTGATGGCTTTACCTCTGCACCAGAAGATTTCAAAATCAGCTACTCACACGGTGTTAATGGCACAATTAACGAAGCTCAAATCGATGAGTCGCTTGGTTTAGTTAATGCGAATTCTGTTGCGGTTGATTTTGATTGTAACGGCAACAGCAGCGACGTATTAACTAACTACGACTTAAACTTTGATGGCCAATTAAGTGCCGAGCTTAACGACTTTAACGAATGGGATAACTTAGTACTTAACTTTACGCGTTATTGGAGTGGCGCAAATGGTGGCGCTACGGTTTCATCAAATGAGCAACAAAAGCCACAAAACGTTATGAACTCTGATCTACAAGAAGTTATTGTTGAGCAAGCGCCATCTAAGGAGCTGTTAAAAATGATTTCTACCGCTGGTAAATAACATGAAAAGAGTAACGATTGTAATCTTGTTGTTACTCTTGGTGGGCTGCTTTGATAGCAGCTCGCCAGATTGGCAATTGACTAACACGGGCTTAAATTACCAAAACGTTGCGGTAAATTTTAACGCGCAAACACTGGCAAATTGCAGTGATTGTAGATTAAAAAATACATCTCAACACTCGCCTCAAGGCGCGGTTAAATTTACCGGCCTCTACCAAAAAGATGCGTTAGTTGCCGCTTACGGAGAAAATACACAGTTAGAGGTTAAAATTCCAAACGATGCGGGGCGAACCGTGTTTAAGGTGTTGGCTAAAAACAGCGCGTGGCAATTAGAAAGTGAAAGCAACAGCTTTGCACTTAGCGAAGGTGAAGTCACAAATATTACCGTTTATGGTACTAATTACGTCATTTTACCGCTGAAACTCTCTAAGCAACGCATAAACTATATTTGGCTGAAGCAATAGGTTAGGGTTGAGTTGGCTAGTTAGTATGAAATTAGCCAACAACACACAACATATAAGTAAGGGGCATTTAATGAAAGTTTATTTATCAGGTGAAATCCACAGTGATTGGCGCGAGCAAATTATTGCTGGCTGCCAGGCTAAAAATCTCGATATTCAGTTTGTCTCACCAAATACAGATCACGAATCTAGCGATGCTGCTGGCGATTGCCTAGGCGAAGAAACTAACTCATTTTGGCGCGACCACAAATCAGCAAAAGTAAATGCAATACGTATTCAAAATGCTATTAAATCATGTGATTTAGCGATTATTCGCTTTGGTGACAAATACAAACAATGGAATGCCGCATTTGATGCAGGTTACTGCGCAGCCCTTGGCAAGCCCTACATTACGCTGCATAGCGAAGAAATTGTTCATGCATTAAAAGAAGTAGACGGCAGCGCGCAAGCGTGGGCTACATCACCATCACAAATTGTCGAAATTTTAGCGTACACGCTTAATTCATGAATTTAAGCCTGTTTGATCCAATCCAATTAGGATCAGTAACACTCAAAAATCGTATTGTTATGGCGCCTATGACGCGTTCGCGGGCGTCGCAACCAGGCAACATTCCTAATGACCTAATGGCAACCTATTATGCACAGCGTGCAACTGCAGGCTTAATTATTAGTGAAGGAACGCCTATTTCAGCGGTAGCGCGCGGCTACTCACTTACGCCAGGTATTTATACGGAACAGCAAATCGCTGGTTGGCGAAAAGTTACACATGCAGTACACGAGCGCGGCGGCAAAATTTTTGCTCAGCTGTGGCATGTTGGCAGGCGTTCCAGTACTGCTATCGAAGGATTACAACCACTGGCACCATCGGCGATAAAAGAACCCGACAAAGTTTACGGCCCACTATCAAATGGCGAACTTGGCATGATAGACACCACAATGCCAAAAGCCATGGATTTAAACAATATTCAAAATACGGTGGATGACTTTGTTATTGCTGCGAAAAATGCCATGCGAGCGGGGTTTGATGGGGTAGAAATTCATGGTGCACACGGTTACTTGCTAGATCAATTTATGCGCCGTTATGCCAATACACGCGATGATAAATACGGTGGCTCAATTGAAAACCGTATTCGATTAACAGTTGATGTGTGCCAAGCCGTGGCTAATGCAATTGGCAGCGACAAAGTGGGGCTGCGTATTTCGCCATTTGTTACCAGCAGCTTTCAACAGCATGACAGCGACATGCCAATCTTGGCCCTAGCACTTTTAAAGGCGCTCGCACCCATCAAGCTCGCTTATTTGCACCTATCTGAAAATATTGGTAATTATCAGCCAATCACCGATACGTATCGCAAAAAAATGCGCTCGCTTTACCCACATCCAATCATGTTAGCAGGCGGTTTAACGCAAGAGGTTGCTAACTGCTTTTTAAAGAAAGGCATGGCAGACGTATTTGCCTTTGGTACAGCATATATTTGTAACCCCGATTTAGTTGAGCGCATGCAGCGCAATATACCGCTAACGCAATTAGCCAATGATGCACACAGTTCGTTTTATGGTGGCGGTGAAAAAGGCTATACCGACTACCCAACCAGTTGCAGTTTTGCACAAAAATCCGTACGCTAGCGCCTCTCTCATCAAAATGGAATTATGATGACTAAACACCTCATTACTTTACTCTTATTATGTAACCTGTTTGCCTGTGCTATGTCGCCTTTTAACAACGACATTAAACAAGGGCATTTTCGTATTGAAAATACCAGCTACGATAATAGCCAAGGCAGAACAGAATATGTTTACCTGATGTGTCATAAGCACAAACCCGCTACTTGGGTTACTGCACGGCAATACCCTGCGGGCAAACACAATATTTGGGTAAAAGCGACTTACCAAGAGGCAAATAACCACAACTCGTACCAAGTTGCATTTGCCAATTTCAACCTCACCTTACCAGCTGGCGGAAACTATCAACTAGCACACACTATTCACGATGAGTCGATTTCAATTTGGTTGCAAGACATCAATACACTTAGCGCAAAATCAGAAGTGGTTACTGCTAAATTAACTCGCAACAATATTGCAAACAGCACTAAACTTATTAATCAATGTAAGCAAGGAACTGTTTAACATGCAATTTGAATCCATTTTTCATCATGCAGCGGCTGATATCACCGCGCTCTTTACCCATGTTTTTAGCGACGCTGACGGCGCAAAAGCAGGGTTACAAATCGGTGAACTGACCGAACGCATGCTTAACGACTGCACAAACGAAGAACTGATTGGCTTTGTAGCAAAAGAGCACAATACGCTTTTTGCCGCAGTACTGTTTAGTAAATTATGGATTAGCAATCAGCCAAATCTTACCGCGGTGATCCTCTCGCCCATGGCTGTTGCATCGTCGCAACAAGGCAAAGGCATCGGGCAAGCACTTATTAACCATGCGCTTACGTATTTAAAAACACACAACGTGGATTTTGTTGTAACCTATGGCGACCCTAATTTTTACAGCAAAACAGGGTTTCAAGCGGTGGCTGATACCGTGTTAATTCCGCCTTTTTTGCTGTCGTACCCCCATGGTTGGCAAGCGGTTGCGCTTGGCGATAAACCACTTAGCGAACTAACTGGCGAAGTACGTTGTGTATTGCCTCTTAATCAGGCGTGTTATTGGTAATTTATGAAAACAATCGGTCTTTTAGGTGGCATGAGTTGGGAGTCTACGCTCAACTACTACAAAGCCATTAACCAAGGTGTAAAAGCCGCGCTTGGCGGACTTAATAGCGCAGAAATTTTACTTTATAGTGTTAATTTTGATCATATTGAAAAACTGCAACGGGCAGGCGAATGGCAAAAAATGGGCGACATGCTAGCAAAGTCCGCGCAAGATTTAGAAGCAGCAGGTGCGCACTGCCTACTTATTTGTACCAACACCATGCATAAAGTAGCGCACCAAATTGAAGACAATATTTCGATTCCGCTGCTGCATATTGCCGACGCCACCGCAGCACAATTGATACAAGATAATATATCGCGCGTTGGTTTGCTTGGCACCGCATTTACCATGGAACAAGGCTTTTATAAAAACCGACTAACAGAAAAGTTTGGTATTGACGTTATTGTGCCCAACCAAGAAGATCGCGACTGTGTACATAGCGTTATTTACAACGAACTCTGCCTTGGCGAAATCAATCTTGAGTCAAAAGAACGTTACCTTGCAATAATCAATAAGCTTCACCGCCAAGGTGCGCAAGCGATAATTCTTGGCTGTACTGAAATCGCATTATTAGTATCACAAAACGATACGGAGATTCCCCTTTACGACACCACAGGCATTCATGCCGATGCCGCAGTGAAGTTTGCACTTAAAAACTAACTTTTAAGTGCAGCCGTGTGTTTTACAAAAACTCAGTTATTGGTGTTTACCAACCTGCCAACCATTGTGTGTTAGGTGTTCTTTTCCTGCCGCAACAGCGCCCGCTTCCATAGTTGTGCCCATGCTGTCGTTCCAGCGGTTTAAATAACCAAACAGTGATATAACACCCAAAATTTCAACCACTTCACCATCATCCCAGTGTTCTTTTAAATTTGCCGAAATCGCATCATCAACCGCGTTAGGCACGCTTGATGCTGCTAAGGCAAATTCAAACGCCGCTTTTTCAGCATCAGTGTATAAATCGGATGTTCTAAATTGCCAAATATGCTTTAAACGTTCATCGCTACCGCCATAACGCTCAGCCGCTAAAATTGTATGCGCTTCGCAGTAACGGCAACCGGTATTTGCGCTGGTGATGTAACCAATTAAACGCTTTTGCTCTGCTGTTACGCGCCCATCATTTGCCATTACCGCTTTGTTTAAATTAATAAATGCGCGGGCTATTTCTGGGCGAATTTGCATGGTTAAAACACTATTTGGGCAAAAGCCTAAGGTTTCGTTAAAGAACTTTGCAAGCTCTGCCACTTCGCTATCGTGATCGGGTGATAAAGGGGTTACTAACGCCATGCTATTTCTCCTGTCGATTATATTTATGTTGCATATGCAACATAAATATAATCGAGCCACTAAACCATGTCTAGTTTTTGTACATACTTATTTCTCAGTGTTTCACATCGGTTAAATATGCTATTTTGCAGCCATTACCGTGCCTAAATATAAAAATCAATAACGCGCTATGACAACAAACAAACGCCAAACGTCTTTTTCATTAAGCAGTAAAACCAATGACGCGCTTGATCTCTATCAGCAGGTTCCCTACCGCATTGCAACCGCCAGTAATTTACTGGTACTCGATAGAGACGCCTATGTAAAACAAATTACCGACCTAGACACCCGAGCAATTCGCGTACTATTAAATGTTGGCTCGTATGGGCCTATTAATGCGGCTGATATCGCTTACCAAACGCGCTTAGACCCCTACTCGGTAACCCGTGCGATTAACGGCTTGCTAAAAAAAGGGCTAATTTTAGCGTCGAACGACCATCAAAAAAGCCGCAGTAAACTGGTTGAAATCAGTGACAATGGCAAACC
This sequence comes from Pseudoalteromonas sp. MMG024, assembly GCF_021654175.1. Lineage (NCBI taxonomy): Bacteria > Pseudomonadati > Pseudomonadota > Gammaproteobacteria > Alteromonadales > Pseudoalteromonadaceae > Pseudoalteromonas > Pseudoalteromonas sp. MMG024. The sequence continues at coordinate 32,600 of NZ_JAKFZO010000026.1, read as the reverse complement.
AATTTACCAAAAAATTTCTGACTATATGGCTAAGCGCTGCGATGCTGTATTAGCAGGCATTAGCGAAACGGAACAAGCAACATTAATGATGTTGTTAGAAAAAATAGAGCTCAATACCGAGAAAATGCTAGCAGGCAATGCCAACACTGTTGCGAAGCAAGGCGGCACCCCAACACGCGACCAAAGTGAACAAATTCGTTGGTTTAAACGCACACAAAAGCAATCGCAATAACGTAGCCAAACAAGGGAAATACCATGATCCGACTCGCTAACAAGGATGATTTAGCTGGCATTTTAAAACTCTATAACGAATTGCGACCAAGCGATCCTACGTTGCCCGATTCACTTGCCATTGAGCGCTGGCAACAAATAATCAATGACGACAGAACCCATGTGGTTGTAGCAGATATTAATGGCACACTTGCAGCCACCTGCGCGCTCAGTATTAATTTAAGTATTGCCGTTGGCGCACGCCCTTTTGGATTAATTGAGCATGTTGTAACGAGTCGCAATTTTCGCCGCCAAGGATTAAGCCAACAAGTGCTCAGTTATGCAATTGATTTAGCATGGCAGTTACACTGCTACAAAGTCATGCTGCTGTCTGGCGCAAAGCTAAATGGTGCCCACAAAGTGTATAGCGCAGTAGGGTTTGATGGCGATAGAGAACGGGGTTTTGTTATAAAAGCGCCAGATATGGCAGCGCAAAATAATTAATCAGCTCTTTAATCAAGAGCACAGTTTAAACCCTTTGCTTGGCTGTAAACACGCTGCACTAAGCAAACTTTTAGGCTTCTCTCGTATTTAAATTAAACCGCTGCCTTACGTAATCCAAAGTTTTGCGCCATTAAATAATGCCCATAAATACACGCAAAACTTAACGTTGTAAGCGCGAAGCTATACTGATAATCTACTGAAATAATTAAATAAAAAATAATTAGTCTGCACGAGATAAAGCGCTTAAATCATTATGCATACTAATACGCTGTTATATTTCCAAGGAGAACGGATGCAATTTCTAACCAATATGTTTCAAGATCTTCGAATATCTAAAAATTCAGTTGAAGGTAATCAAACAAAAATTCGTTCGTATCAAAATGAAGCGCATGTTGACACTCTTTCCGAAAAAATAGACCAACTTTATATTATGAACTTGGCAGCGTTAGAGCTATTAAATGAATTGGGTATATCTGAAAAACAAATTATGGAGAAAATTGAAGAAATAGATCTTCGAGATGGAAAAGCCGATGGCAAATTAGCACAGCCAACTGAGTGTTCTGATTGTGGTCACAGAATTTCAAAGCGTCGCACAAATTGCTTTTATTGTGGAGCAAAAATAAATAATTTAGGTTTCAAAGCAACTTAACAATTTGTTGAAGCTCCTTCGTCACTAATTTTTACCAAGTATTATCAACACTATTAAGTTTCAAGGAGTGAATATTGAACACAGGAATAGCGCTAATTTCAGTGATAGCAGGCGCTTTAATCTGCTCACCATTATTTAAGTACATGTACAAAGCTGTTGTTACTAACGCGCCTGATTTCGATAGTGGTTATAAAGAAGTGAAAAATAGAGATGCAACAGATGACTTTATTCATGCTAATGGCTCTAAAGATCAGACAGTAAACACATTTGCCGCATACAACCTAGTCGTGCTTCTGTTACCGCTAGTCCCTTCGTGTTTTATAGCGGTGCCCTTGTATTTCTTTTTCTCATGGTTATATGCGTTTATTTAAGTCTAACAAGGTGCTTAAGCTACGCCGCTTAACAAAATCATTAGCCATAAAAGGAGAGGTTTTTGTTTAACTCGTTCAAAAAATTAATAGCAAAAGGAAGTTGGCATTCATTAGCCGCTATTATTGTTGTGCTTGTAGCTGGGCCAGAAATCATGATGAGCATAGAGCTCATGGCGATGGTTGAGTTACTTGGTGCTTCAACTTTTGTTTTAATGTATGTTGCTGGCTTTAAGTTGTTTTTTACTAAGCTTGCAATTAAATATAGAAAATTCGAACGCCATTCTGTGTTAGTTATTCCGCCACTATCAATTTTAAAACAAATGCCGTCGTTAGCCTTTCATGCAATACCAGAACGCACTTTCAGTCTCTGCTTTTTTGGTTTTATAGCCGTTGGTATGGGCTGTATTTACACAAAAATGCTTATAGCTGCTTAACAAAACTAACAATCTGTTTAGCATAGAAAATACTGTTGGCTTTTATCCTTGCCTCACTTATTCTAGCTAAAACTACTTTGCGCTTTTTCGCTATAAAAGCGCAGTAATGCGAACATAAGGCGCAAAATCGCTCACTTGCAAACTCAACATAGGGATATACGTTTTGACATTGAATACCGTTATTTCGCTCGCACTACTTTTTGCTACAACTGCAGTTAATGCCATTGTGATAAGGCACGATGTAGACGATAAAAAGTACCTAGCGCTTGGCGAGCAGTATTCACCGTCTGTTGCTTATATTGCTGGTTGCGCCGCAACCGTAATTAATAACAACTGGCTGCTAACCGCAGCGCACTGTGTAGCAGGTAAAGAAAGTGACATTTTTACTGCGCGGCATATCAACAACCATTACCGCGTCGCAAAAATTGTTACCCACCCTAAATTTAAACGCGCAAATGACGAATTTTATGATGCAGCGCTGGTTCAATTAAAAGATCCCCTAAAAAACGCAAAACCAGCGGCGCTAAATCAGCAAAAAAATGAGATTGGCCAACAGGTTATTTTTGTTGGCAGAGGCACCTTTGGCAACGGGCAAGATGGCCTTATACGAGATGATGCTAAGCAGCGAGGCGCAACAAATACCGTAGCAAGTGCTAATGAGCATGTGATTGGCTTTACCTTTGATAAACCCAAAACGGCTACTCAGTTTGAAGGCATAAGTTCACGCGGTGACAGTGGCGGCCCTGCATTTGTTATTGTTGATAACACACCGATTGTTATTGGCATAAGCTCGTATCAGGTTGGCAATGGCACTCCTGAGGGGCACTACGGCGTTAGCGAATATTACACCCGAGTGTCGTCTATTTACCCTTGGCTACAAGGCGTTATCGACAATACAGCACCCGCTTTAGTACCAAATCACTCGCTGATAAATGCGGTGGTAAATAATGATTTAAGCGCACTAAATAAAACAATTACTAAATCTACACTCAATCAACACGCCGTAATCACCGAGGCGTTTTATCAATCGGTAATACTTAACCGTGTTCAAATGGCAAAAGCCTTGATTGATCAAGGCGCAAAATTTGAAAATATCATCATCAATAAAGATTCATTGTTTGCATTTGCGTTAATCAACAACAAGCACGACTATTTTCGCATGCTACAAAATGCCGCAGGCAACAAAAACCAACTGCATAATTCAAACAGCACCGTTCTGCCATTATTTATAACTAGCTTTCGTAAAGACCCTTATTTATTGGCAGGCGCGAAGCTACTAATACAGCAAGGCGCAAACCTAAATGCCCAAACTAAAGCTGGCGATACTGCATTAATACTTGCTGGCTGGAGCACCAACAATTTTGAATTAGTAAAATTACTGGTATCAAACGGTGCTGATTTAAATATCGCGAATAACAATGGCGACACACCCACCATTGATGCCGCGTACTTAGGAAAAATTGAAAATTTGCGTTACTTACTTAAAAACGGTGCCGATACATCACGCAAAAATAAGCGTGGCAAAACCGCGTTAGACGTTGCTAAAAGTAAAAACAATAAATTGGCTATTGCATTATTAAGTGCTGAGTTGCCGCAATAATAAAACGCATTTTATATAAGCAAGCTCGATACGTTGAGCATTTTGATAAACAAGTTAAATTGTGCAACACCACACTTGGCTCGATTATCTAACTGACGGTTGTAATACCTTGTTATAGTTAAATAAATTTACTTTATTATAATACTAAAGGTGTCTTTTTAGGCATTGTTTTAGGATGGTAGAGTGCCATTAGGTATTAGCGCGTTAATGCCGCCGCCTTTTTCCTTATCAGTGTAAAATAACACTTGTAATTTATTGAAAAAATTAAATAAAATAACTTATCAACCCATAAATTAACGGTTATGGATAACTTGCTTAAATCGAAATGCGCACTAATAAACGGTTAAGCGAGCAGACGTTTAAAACTTTTGGAAATGATCAATGAAATTATTTTTGCATTCACCAAGTTCAAGTTCTGAGATTACAGATATTTATAAACAGGCTTTTAGCGAGGCAGTTAGATTGTATGTCGTATCGGCATACCTTACCGAGTGGGATACAAGCCTAGAACTTAATTCAGAATGTAAAAAATTCAGAGTTATTGTTGGAAAGGATTTCGGTATCACTAAGAAGTCAGCATGTTTAGATCTAATGGGATGGCTTCCTGCAGAGAGAAAAAGTCAATTTTTGGTTGCAGATGCCATTGACGGCTTTCATCCAAAAGCAATTTTCTGGATTGATAAAAAAGGTAAATCTTTTTCCTTGATAGGGTCTTCAAATTTAACCAAGGCCGCTTTTGAGAAAAACTATGAAGCCAATATATATTCTGAAATTTCAAAGAATGAATTTACCAAGGCTGAAAAATGGATAATGGAAATCGAGGAGCAATCAGTAGTTGTTTCAGAGGATTGGCTTAAGGAATATCAAGAGAGAGAGACTGCTCCTAAGAAGAAAAGTAAAAAAAATAAAGGTGAAGGCTCTAGTATCATTACGCTAAAGCTACCAAACCCTTCGGGTTCTAAGCAGCAAGTAAAAATAAGAAGGAAGCAATTGGCTGCACATGAGAACTTAAAAGATAGGCTGGAGAATTACTTTCTAGAATGTAGTTTGGGTAAAATTAGTTCGTCTGAATTCTATGATCGATTACCAAGTGTTTGGAGCTGGGAATCAGGAAACAGACTTCAAGGGTCTGGCTGGGAAAGAAAAGGTAAGGCTAGTAACTTCAGAGAACTTTCAACTAGCTTCATGAATATACTGAATTCCAGATCAGATGACCGCGATGATATTGTTGTTCGTGAACTCGACCGCCTTAAAGCGTCAAAAAACGCAGCTAGAAAAGCATTTTTATCAGAGATACTTTGTTTAACATTTCCTGATAAATACCCAGTTCTTAATAAGCCTGTTCACAATTATATCTCAGATATTGCGTTTCGAGCACCAAAAGGAGCAAGTGAAGGTGCGGCATACATAGATCTTGCTAAAAAACTACGTGCATCACTTGCCCAAAATCCCAAACATCCTGCCAAAAACTTAGCAGAGCTAGATACTGTAATTTGGTTGGAATACGGAGAGTAATCGCTTAACAAAAGGCTGAAGCCTGACTCCTCAATCTGTCACTTTTTGTGCATAAAAAGTCAGTTTGCTACTTAATTGAGTCCAGCGTTATACGTTCATCAATAGTGGGGAATTTAATGTTACTTGAGTTAGTACACAAGTTTGGTGAAGCCTTTTTATCGGAGTTAGAAGAAGCACAATATTTGGGTGCTGAATTGAACTCTTTTCCTAGCGGATCTTGCGAGATAACTAGCCAAATGCTCGCATTGTATCTCTGTTCTAACGGCATTAACGATGTTGTATATACTAGAAATCAGACAAGCACTTTAAATGCAGGTTCTATTCATTATTGGGTTATTGCTGAAAACACCATTATAGATTTAACAGCTCATCAATTTGAAGAATTCAAAGGTCATTGCTTTTTACCTCTTGATTCCGAATTTCACGGGAGGTTTGAGCAATTGTCTGAACATAAACCAGACATAAATAGCCTATATCGGCAATCTGATGGTCAAAGTTATGAAAGTTTTTATTTTAATGTCATCAATCGTATAAAGAAACGCATAAAAAGTGCCTAAACCAAAGGTCGCAAAACAGCGAAATTGCGCTACTTTAACCAATGAAGCCAGAGTTATTGATCTTGGCTTCATGGTTCCAAGCCAACAAATCAACTGTTCTGACCCTTCTTCCGCTTTAAAAAACTAGGCACATTATGTACACCACATTTGGCACGATTATCCAACTTATATATGTAATACCTTGTTATAGTTAAATAAACCCAGTTCCATATACTACTAAAAGTGTCTTTTAAGGCGCGATTATGTGATGGTAGGGTGCAAGTAAGTAATAGCACCTAAATACTAACCTAGATTTACATTATTAGTGTGTGAACATACTAATAATGTACTGAAACGATTAAGTAAAAAGTTTATTTTTACGAATTTTAGGTTGAAAGCAAATATTGCATACATCCTTCTTTCCTTTAGGTATCGTATGCATAGTTTTTAGAAGGAATTAATAATGGCTTGTAGTTGTTGTGGTAAAAAACTGAATATTGGAATGATTCACAAGATAGATCCTACAACAGGGCAAAAATTTAAATCATGCCCGCACTGTTCAGATGCAAATGAAAAGGAGCATGTCTTCCACCCATATCCAGCATCATTTGGTAAAACACCAGCAAGAAAAACAGCCAGAAACCCTGATGGCTATCAAAGCTACTGTTATGATTGCCGTAGTTTAAAAAAAGGGCAGATCTCACACGTTTATCAAAATGGACGTGTTTGTGGTAGTTTTAAGTAGAGTTTAAATGCAATTATTTCAAGATGATGCAATATCATGGTTATCTACGCTAGCTGACGCTAGCGTAGATCTAGTTGTTACAGATCCCCCATACGAATCTTTAGAAAAACATCGTAAAATTGGTACAACAACAAGGTTAAAAGTAAGTAAAAGTTCAAGTAATCAGTGGTTTAATATTTTTCCAAATGAACGCTTTGAAAGTCTGCTCACAGAAGTTTTTCGTGTTCTGAAAAAAAACTCTCACTTTTATCTATTCTGTGATCAAGAGACTATGTTCATAATTAAACCCATTGCAGAAAAAGTAGGTTTTAAGTTTTGGAAGCCTATCGTTTGGGACAAAGTCTGCATTGGTATGGGCTATCACTACAGAGCTAGATATGAGTTTGTCCTGTTTTTCGAGAAAGGTAAAAAGAAACTTAAGGACTTTAGCGTGCCAGACATTTTAGAATGCAAACGAGTTTATAGGGGTTACCCAACAGAAAAACCTGTTCCACTACTAGAAACTTTGATAGCTCAAAGTACAAACCCCGGTGAACTTGTAATAGATCCTTTTTTTGGATCTGGTTCAACTCTTATTGCGGCCAACAACCTAAACCGAAAATCTATGGGATGTGATATTTCAGGCTCAGCTCATGAACACTTTCTCAACCGTATCAAATAAACTTCAGCCTAAAAAGCTTGTCACTGTTTTGATTTGATTCTGTTTTTTCACTATATATATTGTCTTCTTACGCCGGAATTAAACTAAAACTTAATAAGTCATGCAAAAGAAATCACATTGGGAAACGGTTTACACAACAAAAGCGTGTGATGCGGTGAGTTGGTTTCAGCCGCATGCGGTGACCTCGTTAAAGCTAATAAACCGTTTAAATTTGGCAAAAAGTGCTGCCATTATTGATGTGGGTGGCGGCGCATCAACGCTTGTTGATGATTTGCTGTTAAATGGTCATACAAATCTATCGGTGCTTGATATATCTGGGGCTGCGCTTGCAACGGCTAAAAAACGTATTGGCGAAAATTCAGCAAATGTAAAATGGATTGAAGCGGATATAACAGACGTAACACTGCCAAAACAGCAATTTGATGTATGGCATGATCGCGCGGTATTTCACTTTTTAACAACGCCTGAAGAGCGTAGCGCTTATATTACAAACGTGCTGCACGCGGTGAAGCCAAATGGCCACATTATTATTGCAACATTTGCAGAAGATGGCCCAGAAAAATGCAGCGGCTTGCCTATTGTGCGTTACAGTGCAGAAAGCTTAGAAGCCGAGTTTGGTGAGCATTTTGTACTTAAAGAACAACTGCATGAAACCCATAAAACACCGTTTGGTACAACGCAACAGTTTGTGTTTTGTCACTTTGTAAAACAAGTTTAGCAACGCATCGTTACTCAACATCTAACCCTTAAGATTTCTATCTTTTGGATTCTACATTCTCACACTCCCCCCTTTTCTTATGTATTTAATTTTGGACATGCCTGATTACTTACCCGAGGTATTTTCAACCATGTAATAACTCGTAATAACGGAAAAAGAAAACTCGTCTATTCTATTTTTACGCCCTTTATCAGGGACAGATAATAAAATTTTAGGAGAAATTTATGAGCGTAAGACCAGTGAAAATGACAGTTCAAAATTTTACAAATAAAGAACTTAAGCTTAAGTCAAAAAAAGCAGAACATGGGGAATTTGAAGTTGACCCACCACAATCGATAGAGACAACAGGGAGCTGGAAGTGTGACTGCGTGACAATTTTTGGACCTGGTCCAGAAGGTACCGTCGTCTATAAAGCTGCGGACGAAAGTTTTACCGTAGAATTTTACTTTAATCATCCGCTTGGAACAGCAACTAGCTCATACAGAATTATTCCTACCCCTTCGGATGCAATAACTCATGATATTAAAGGCAGTTTTAAAGGCCATGACCAAGATATCACTTTTGAGCTATATGCTAATTAATGGTTTGCGAATACCTACATGGAGGACGCGTATGTTGCGACTTAATTGTTTTTTATCTCTCTATTTATTGAGTTTATCTAATCTTTCCATTGCTAATGGCGTCGATTTTTCAAATGAAAATTGGATGTCACAACTAGATGATAATTTAAAGATCAGTCGAATAGTAATGCCTGGAAGTCACGATGCAGGAATGTCGGAAACACATCATTGTGACTGGGGCTCAAGTTTGAATACTGGAATGGTTAAAACGCAGCGGCTTAACATTGAGGGACAATTAGAATCAGGTTCTCGTTTTTTTGATATACGTGTGGATTATGATCACAGAGAATTAGTGACTTACCATCGTTCAGGCGACTTGGGTTGTAACGGTCAGTCACTCGAAAGTGTTATGAATCAATCCTTAGCGTTTTTAAAGAACTATCCGAGTGAAACACTGATTCTAAAGTTTTCCCACATAAGAAGTAATCGAGGTAAACAGCGCGAAATAAAAGACAGAATCGACCAATTTTTATCAACACCCACTTATAGTGAATATCTCTATACCAATCAGGACTACGAGGTGAATTTATCAAATATACTGCTTAAAAATACCCGTGGAAAAATGATATTGACGTTTGATTACGACGAAAATACAACAGCTAAACAGGGTCGCTTCCGTTATCACGACGGATTCCTCGAAAACGGCAGTAACAATGATGATTGCCAATTCAGAGGCCCGAACCTGACTGTCTGTGACCAATACACCAACACCACCAATCTTTCTAAAATGGAAAAAGATCAGATTGAAAAATGGAACCACTTCGGAGGATTGGGTCAGAACTTTATGTTCCTTTTGTCCTGGACGTTAACACCAGATGCGGGAACATTCTTAGGTGGCAGTATTGAATCTCTTGCATCGAAAGCTAATCAAGCCTTACCTGCTGCTTTAGAAAAGCAAATTGTAGATGAAAATCAGCCGCCTCCCAACATTATTTATATTGATTACATGAATACCCAGACAGCTAAAAACATTATTAAATATAACTTCTTAGACTAATTTAAGGACAAATTATGGACGCGAAACAAATATTAAATCCTCTTTTTGGAGTAACGATAGGTTCAACCGTTACATCTGGAACGACTAAATTTAAAGCCAGCGTTTTGACCCAGCCAGTTAGTAAAATGGTGAGTCAGGGTGAACATCAAAAAAGCATGTCTGGCGAGAGTAGTTATGTATATAGCGATAAAATGAATCAAGGCTCTTTTGGATTGTGCGGCTCTTACGGTATTTCTGGGGTTTCACAGGTGAAGTCATCTCTTTCAGCTTATGTTGGTAATTCATCAGCAACAGCAACTAAGTCGATTACTGTAAGCTATAACGCACAATCTGTGGCTGGAGTTGAGTACATTGATTTTCAGTCATTAACTGCCAGTGATTTTTTGGCAAGTTTAGATGATGCAACTCGACAAAATGCATTAGGGGTATTAGATGCATTTAATGACGTAGTAAAGGAAACAGCCAAATTAGACTTGGACCTAAATAAGCTTGATGAAAATGACGGGAGATTTTTTGAATTGAAGCCCTACCTGCAAAAGTGGATTGATTTATCTCAACGCTTTTGCACTAACTTTGGTGACGGTTTAGTTGTAGGTGTTACTTGGGGGGCTATGGGCGGGATCATTATGGAAATGACGTCAGGTAGTGAGTCCGAAACATGGAAATATGGGGGACAAGCAGATTTCTCTTATGCCAGTGTAGGTTCGTCTGTCGCTGTCAAGAGTACGTATGACGGAGGAACTTCTAATAATTATGCAGATGTAACGGTATCCTGTAATAGTTATGTAAGCGGCAGCGTGCTAGCCACACAAATTGATAAATGGTTTGAACAAGTTAGTAATAAAACTTTTGAGCAACTTGCTGATGTTAAAGTAATGGCTGTCGCCCCCAATATGACTATTAATCAAGGACCTCCTACTATACCTGATTTCGTTAAACCAAAGCCTAGCGAGAGCATTACTAGTAAAGTAGGCGACATCAAAGACCTTGATGGTTTAAAAGCATTTGCGACGGCTTCCGCATTTGACCAAGCTAAAAAACTAAACCCTGAATTGACCTTAAAAGAATTTATAGATGAGTCTGAACAACCCGCTAACATTGATGCTCTCGAGGAGCTTCAGGATAATGTTAATGACAATAACATCAATGTATTAGAGCCAAACGAAGAACTTCACCAAAATTTATTACTAACTTCAAAATCAGAACGTTTATTGAGCCAAAACGTTAGTACTAGTGCCAATTTGTCTGACTACGTACCTTTAGGTGTCTGGATAAGCAATTGGGCTGATATTTTTCCTTGGATGGCACAGGGGTATCTGAATAATGTTGAATATATAGAGGGCTCTGAAGAAATCCGAAAGCGTGTATTGCTGCAAGATCTTCAAACACTGGCGCGTCTATATTTAACAGCTGATGCGTCAGGTATAAAAAAAATAAAACGGCTAAATCGTTCTTTACCTGATGTGGAAACTTATGATATTGCCAATGGCTTCTCCAACGCTGCTGGCGAGTTACAAAATAATTACCATAAAGACAATATTTTGAGCTCTATCATACACAGCTTGGGAACAATTATTGGTGATATTTATAAATTCTGGAATGAGAATGCCTTCCTAAGAAATGCTGAATTAGCTTTAGGTTTAATTCATGAGGTCAAAGAAAATGGTCAACTCGTAACAAAATCAGTTAGCGATTTATCAAGCAATGAAAGTGCTGATAGTAAGTCATACAAGTTAGTATCCAATTTGTTTGAAGCTGCTTCAGGAAATTATGAGCAATTTGCAAGCACCCTTAAAGTATTGCCTTTAATTACTCCTGACAAAGAATTATGGGCGTTTGGTCCCGAGAAAGGGGGCCTTGTTGCTATTTATGATCATGAAATTACATTTTCTAAACCAGGCTTAGCAAAGTTTATAAAATTTGAAGCGAATAAAGAAACTAAAACCTTAACCAATAGAGATTTTAACATTACACTCTACCCTATTCCGTACTCAGCTGCTGCTGGTGAACATGTAGCATGGAAAGGTATATCATTGAGCACCAATATCAGGGCGGAAAGGAGCTTAACGGGCAGCCTTGCACAAATGGATAAACAACTGAGTGGACTAAAAGAATGGTCTTTCAGTAGCGACAACTGGGATAAATCCTGGAATGGCGAAAGTTACTATATCCAGAAAAAAGTTAAGAAACATTATATTGGACTGATTGATGAGATTAGCAATGTAATCTAATTTCTAACATATATCTTCTCTAGAATGTGGCTTACTTTTGGTTTTTCTAGAAGTAAGTCACTTTTCTTATACATGACTTGTAATAACTGAACATATATTTCGATAGCTTTTAGCATCAGCTTTAACACTAAATATTTTTCCCACCATAGTTGCTGAATTCGCGCAGCAAACATATTATTCGCTCGTTTAATTCACTGCCTTAATTTACTCGCTTAAATAAGTCACCAAATGTGGCAATAGATAAGTTGAACTTGGAGAAAAGTATTTATTTTCCGATTTTAGTGAATTAAGCGCTAAAAAAGCGGATAATTACAGCCATTATGTTTGCCTAGCTGCAACCACCTATTCGCGGCGACACACTTGGAACCTAATTCATGGAAATCAAAGTAAATTATCTTGATAACTTGCGCTTAGAAGCGCTGTTTGACGACTTTAACGTTATTGCCGATCAGCCTATTCGCTATAAAGGCGATGGTAGCGCACCTGGTCCATTCGATTATTTTCTTGCCTCATCTGCGCTGTGTGCGGCGTATTTTGTAAAGGTTTACTGTAACGCGCGCGATATTCCAACTAACGATATTCGCCTATCGCAAAACAACATTGTTGACCCTGAAAACCGTTACAACCAAATCTTTAAAATTCAGGTAGAGCTGCCAGAGAGCATTTCTGACAAAGACAAACAAGGTATTTTGCGTTCAATCGACCGCTGTACCGTTAAAAAAGTTATTCAAACCGGCCCTGAGTTTGTTGTAGAAGCGGTTGAAAACCTTGATGAAGACGCACAAGCCATGCTAATGGGTCAGCCGGAAGGCGACGCCAACACCATGATTTTAGGTAAAGATTTACCGCTTGAGCAAACCATTCAAAACATGACTAAGATTTTAGAAGACTTGGGCATGAAAATTGAAATCTCATCGTGGCGTAACATCGTGCCAAATGTGTGGTCGCTTCATATTCGCGATGCGGCATCGCCGATGTGTTTCACAAATGGTAAAGGCGCAAGCAAAGAAAGCGCGTTGTGCTCGGCACTTGGCGAATTTATTGAGCGTTTAAACTGTAACTTTTTCTATAATGATCAGTTCTTTGGTGAAGAAATTGCCAATAGCGATTTTGTCCATTATCCAAATGAAAAATGGTTTAAACCAGGGCCAGAAGACGAGCTACCAAGCGAGATTTTAGACGACTACACGCTGGATATTTACGACCCAGAGCAAGAGCTACGTGGTTCTAACCTAATCGACACTAACTCAGGTAATGTTGAGCGCGGTATTTGTTCAATTCCGTACACTCGCCATTCAGATGGCGAAACGGTTTATTTCCCGTCAAACCTGATTGAAAACTTATTTTTAAGTAACGGCATGAGCGCGGGTAACAACCTTGCAGAAGCCAAAGTACAGTGTTTATCGGAGATTTTTGAGCGCGCGGTAAAACGCCAAATCATCGAGCAAGAAATTGTATTGCCAGATGTACCTGAAGACGTACTGAACAAATACCCAAGCATTGTTGCGGGTATTAAAGGGCTAGAAGAACAAGGCTTCCCAGTCGTAATTAAAGATGCCTCACTTGGCGGCCAGTTCCCAGTAATGTGTGTTACCTTAATGAACCCGAAAACGGGCGGCGTATTTGCCTCTTTTGGTGCGCACCCAAGTTTTGAAGTGGCGCTTGAGCGAAGCCTTACTGAGCTATTACAAGGCCGTAGTTTTGAAGGCTTAAACGATGTACCTAAGCCAACCTTTAACTCTATGGCAGTACAAGAGCCAGAAAACTTTGTTGAGCACTTCATTGATTCAACGGGCACCATTTCGTGGCGTTTCTTTAGTGCTAAGCACGATTATGAGTTTGTGGAATGGGACTTCTCAGGCACGAACCAAGAAGAGTGCGATGCCCTATTCGGTATTTTAGAAGACATCGGTAAAGAAGCCTATGTTGCTGAATTTACAGGCCTTGGTACCGCATGCCGTATTTTGGTACCGGGTTATTCTGAAGTTTACCCAGCAGAAGACTTAATTTGGGATAACACCAATAAAGCGCTTTTATACCGCGACGATATTTTAAACCTGCATTCACTGTCTGACGACGAGCTAGCTGATTTAGTTAATCGCTTAGAAGAAAGCGAGCTCGATAACTACATTGATATCATTACCCTAATTGGTATTGAATTTGATGAAAACACAGTGTGGGGTCAGCTTACTATTCTAGAGCTTAAGCTATTAATTTACTTAGCGTTAGGCGATTTAGAAGAAGTTAATAACCTCGTTGAAAGCTTCTTACAGTATAACGATAACACCGTTGAGCGCGGCCTATTCTACCAAGCGCTGCACGCAACACTGCAAGTAGCACTCGATGACGAGCTTGAGTTTGAAGACTACCACCATAACTTTACTCGTATGTTTGGCGAGGAAGTAATGAACGCGATTATTGGCTCTATTAATGGCGATGTGCGTTTTTATGGTTTAACACCAACTAACTCGCAGTTAGAAGGCTTAGATAAGCACCTGCGCTTAATCGAAAGCTACAAAAAGCTGCACAGCGCTCGCGCAAAACTGGCGGGTAAGTAAACCGCACTAACATTAAAAAAGCCCGATTAATTCGGGCTTTTTTTATGCGTTCGTTTCAAGGCTTGCTAACTAGCAACTGATAAATCCTTGCTAGCTAAACTTGTACTGCTTCATGGCAAACCGCGTTATAAATCCAACCATCGCTGCATTAATTTGTAGTCTTGCTTTTGTTCAGCCAACTTATAGTTTTCGACAATGTACGGCTCTAATTGGTTATATATTTCTTTTTCGGTAACCGTTTTGGCTAGTAAGTGTCGGTAGGAGCGAATTAAATAGAAACGCTGCATCGGGATCGCTCTAGGGTATTTCAATTCTAATAACTGATCGATAATTTTTTGCGCCCGTTCATACTCACCGCCCTCTGTTAAATAATAAAGCCATTGCGTTCCTATATTAATGGCAGAGTTAGCGTCGTTACATTGTTCGCAATACTCACTTTGCCATGTTTCCTCTAAAAAGTGTGTGATATAGAACTCATAAAACGGTTTAAATTCGCTAACCGTGCCACGACCTAAAAAGCCTGCAATCTCTCGGGCATTATTTTGATGCTTAAGCATACGCGCATAAATCACTTTAAAATCACGTTTATATTTATCATCGCCCGTATTTTTTTTATGGTAGGCTGTTATTTCTTCCTGTGAGAAGTTCATTGGATCAATGTACTTAATTGGTACTGAATGCCACCAATCGGGTTTTGGCACAGCGGCTTCAAACTCAGGCCATTTAGGCCAGCTTTGCTGCTCCTTTGCTTCGCGATCACGTAACGCTTGATAACTCTCACCACAACCAACGATGATCAACATAAGTACTAAAACACTTACATTAAAATAGCGGGAAAAACGCATAACATCCCTTTAATTTGCTTAATAAAATAATGCTAGGCTAGCATATTTATACAGGTATGTAATTTTTACACACTTTTACTTTAAACCCTTTGTAATTTTTTCAAACGGGTAGTTATTACACGCTCTAAAAATCACTATCGTATTGAAATACATACAAAAAGCCTTAGGTACGATTCTTGTAACCCTATGTTATTTAGCTTTGAGGTGTTAATAGTATGAATGTCACTTTCATTTATTTATTGCTGGTTGTTGCGGCATCCGGTCTTGTTTATGTGTCTAAACACCCGTTATTTATTTTTGCTAGCAGTTGGATTCTGCTTTCAGTGTTAATCGTGTTTAGCGCTTACCTATTTGAAAAACCAAATTTCTTTCGCAAACGCGCAACAGGGCAAATTCCAGTAGTTATTAAATTGGTACTGTTGCCTTATTTACTGTGCGCACAGCTTTACAACGCGTGGCAGCGCTACAAAGACTCAGTGCCTGCGCTGCAACAAGTTGAAGACCAAATGTTTATCGCGTGTCGTTTATTTCCAAGCGATATTCCTATGTTAAAAGCCAATAAAATTGACGCAATTTTAGATGTAACTGCTGAATTTGACGGTTTAAATTGGTCGGCTGAGCAAGAAGGGTTGTACTACTTAAATTTACCGGTGCTTGATCATCAATCGCCTACTCGCGCGCAAATTGTTCATGCGTTACGTTGGATTGAGGCAATGCACACGCTTAACAAAAAAGTGGTGATCCACTGTGCCCTTGGTCGTGGTCGTTCGGTATTTTTATTATGTGCTTATTTACTTTATAAACATAAGCTCAGTACTCAAGGTGCACTTGATAGAGTAAAAAAATTGCGCCAAACCGCGCGTTTAAACCGTTCGCAAAAAAAACGCTTAAATGCCATTGCACACGTTGATTTACTCGCAAAAACAGAAACCCTACCGATGGTGATAAACCCTGTATCGGGCAGCGGTAAATGGTATCAATACGATAACCAAGTGATTGGTTATTTAACGCAGCGCTTTTTGCTTGAATTTCACTTTACCGAAAAAGATACCAACGTAAGTGCGCTCGCCCTGCGTTTAAAACGTAACCATAACAAAGTGATTGCCTGTGGTGGCGATGGCACTGTAACGGCCGTGGCCCATGCGCTTGTTAACAGCGATTGCCATTTAGGTTTTATTCCGTTAGGTACTGCCAATGCGCTCGCACACGTATTACTTGGTGTGCAAACTAAGTTAGAACCCATAACACTTGCATGCGAGGCCATTGTTAAAGGTAAAACACAGCAAATTGATACCATACAATGTAATGAACACACTGCTTTGTTGTTGGTTGCGTTTGGCTTTGAAGAGCAAATGATCAGCTTTGCTAACCGCGAAGAGAAAAACCAAGGTGGTCAATTTGCTTACATCAGCGGCTTTATTAATGCCGTATCTGAAAGCAAATCACAAAACGTGTGTATTGCTGTTGATGAGCAAAACGCAAAAGAGTTAGAGGTAAACAGTTTAGTTGTTGCCAATGCTGCGCCATTTTCTACCTTGTTAGCACAAGGCGGTGGTGAGCCAAATTATCAAGATGGCCAGCTCGATATCACCCTCATCGAACACGACGAAAACAACAGCGCAGCGTTTAGTCTTGCGCAACTTGTGTTTAACGGCCTAGAAGGTAAGAAAAAACACAGCGAAAACAACGTAAATCATGCACTTTGTAAGCGTGTTTGTTTACACCAACACGGTGACACAGTAAGGTATAGTATTGATGGCGAAATAAAAACGTGCGAAACACTAACCATTGAAATAAAAGAAAAATCATTATGGATTATGACAAAGTAATTTGTTTACTTTGTAGTGCAGTATTTTGAGGACATTATGAAAACAGTGTTATTAGTCGATGACGACTCGGAATTTAACGAATTAGGCGCGCGTATTTTTGAATATATCGGTTGCGAAGTGTACACCGCCGAAAGCATTGCAGAGGCCAAAGAGTGGCTCGCAAATACGCGCTTCGACCATGTTTTTTTAGATTTTATGTTGCCCGATGGCAGTGGTATTCACCTAATCGATTTTATTCGCGCGCAAGGCATTAATGTAAATATCACCCTAATTACAGGTCATCCTTCGGTAAAAACCGCTATTGCATCGCTGTGTGATGATCAAATCGACTACTTAACCAAGCCAATTCAAGCCGACGACGTAAAGCGTGTACTCTTTAAAGAACCTAAGGTTTCTAGCAAGAGTACAACGAAAATAGAGCGCCACTTTGGCTGTTTAATTGGTAAATCAAAAGCGGCGCAGCACCTCATCACCATGATTGAGCGCGTGGCTAAAACCAACGCAAATGTATTATTAATTGGTGAAAGTGGTGTTGGTAAAGAAGTTGTGGCAAAGGCCATTCATAACGCCAGCAAATGCCAAGGCGAGCAAGTGTCGGTTAACTGCGGCGCTATCACCAAAGATTTAATCGGCAGCGAGTTATTTGGCCATGAAAAAGGCGCGTTTACTGGCGCGGTTGCACAAAAGCAAGGTGTGTTTGAACAAGCTGAAAACGGCACTTTGTTTTTAGACGAAGTAACCGAAATGCCGATAGATATGCAACCTAATTTACTGCGTGTATTAGAAACCCAACATGTCACACGCGTTGGTGGTAACAAACAAATTCCGGTAAATTGCCGCGTTGTTTCAGCCACGAACCGCACCATGAACGAGATTGCCGAAAAGAAAGTACTGCGTGAAGATATTTATTTTCGCCTTGCGGTTTTTCCAATTGAAATACCGCCGTTGCGTGAACGAAAAGAAGATATCGAACTATTAAGCGAGTACTTTTTAGATGATTTAAACCGTGAATATAAAACTCAGTATCAGTTTTCACCGACGAGTAAACAAGTGCTATTTGCCCATCATTGGCCGGGTAATATACGCGAGTTAAAGCACAGTATTCACCGCGCGTTTATTATGGCTGATCCAAATAGTCAAACAATCGATATTGAACAAATAGAGCCATCGCCTTTTGCACAGCCACCAGCAAGCAATCAAGCTGCAGCTGTTCAGCAAGCCTTTACACCTAGCGCGCCTGCGGCGACCTATGATGCGCCAGAAGTTGATGTTGGAAAAACCATTGAAGCGGTAGAAAAAGAGCTTATTTATAAAACCCTTGAGTCGGTTTCGGGCAATAAAACACTGGCCGCTAAGTTACTTGGTATAAGCACTAAAACACTCTATAACCGATTAAACGCTTACGAAGAATCACTGTAAAACATGATTTGCGAGGAAACATGACTGACAACAATGAACAACTTAATACCTTAGTTCACGATGCACGAAAACCACTAAATCATATTTCAATGCATGCTGAAATTATTAAAATTTTGAGTGAAGATGCGGCGAAAAACAGCGAAATTAGCGATGCGGCGAATAAAATAATCGCCGCAAGCAAAGCCTGCAGCGAGCTGTTACAACAAATCGCGGAAAACGCTAAGTGAATATAATGAAAGCATTTTTCGATCGTGCCATTCACAGCATCGGCTTTGCATGGTGCGCATTTGTCATTATTGTACTGGCTATCATCTCAATTACCTTTGTTGGGTTACAAAACACCCAAAGCATTGCGCAAATTCAGCAAAGCTTTCAAAACACATCAAAAGTGATGCTGGCTATTGACCGTTTGCACATCGACTTACTCAACGCCGAATCAAGCCAGCGCGCTTATTTAATTACGCTGCAAGAAGACGATTTAGCACCTTACAAAAAGGCGTTAGATCAATTTTCTGAGAGTATTACGCAAGCCCGCGAAATTCGCTCTGAGAGCGATATTCAGCAAAAACGTATCGACAACTTTGTGCGCTACGCCGAAGCTAAGTTTGCCTTAGTGGGTGCTGGTATTCGCCACGTACAAACAAATTCTGAGCGCTCACCAAAGCGCCTGTTAAAAGATGTGCAAATATCTGATTTAGACTTACGCACCATTTATCAAGAGATCATTGAAAACGAAACGGTTATTCGCAATCACTTACTTACCCGCTTAAGTAAGGCACGTAAAACCTCTGAGGCAAACCTAATTTGGTTTGCAGCCATTAGTATTATCATGAGTAGTTTGCTTTTAATATTGCTCATTAAACACTTGCGCAATGTTAAGCAAAACGCATTAGAGCTTGAAAAAAGCAACGAATTACTTGAAGAAAAAGTACAAGAACGTACCCAAGCGCTGGAACTTTACGCCGAAGAGCTTGGCCGCAGTAACCGCGAGCTAGAAGACTTTGCGTTTATTGCATCACACGACCTACAAGAGCCGCTGCGTAAAATTCGTGCGTTTTCAGCGCGTATTACTGAACTTTATGCCAGCGCAATTGACGATAAAGGCAAAGATTACTTATCGCGCATGGATAATGCTGCTGCGCGTATGTCGTTGTTAATATCAGACTTATTAGCTTTATCGCGGGTAACGACTAAAGGGAAAGCCTTTGGTGAAGTAGACCTAAACGCTGTGCTTGAAGGTGTACTGGACGACCTTGAAATCGCCATTAACGAATCAAACGCCACCATTACGCTGGCAAGCATGCCAAAAATTGAGGGCGACGAAAGCCAGCTACAACAGTTATTTTTAAATCTGTTATCGAATGCGCTTAAATTCAGACAAGCCGACAAAGCGCCCGAAATCAAAGTAACTGTGTCAGAGGCCGACGCCCCAGCACAGCATTTAGATGAAATTACCAGCGAATGGATACAAATCGATGTGTGCGACAACGGCATAGGCTTTGAACAAGATTACAGCGATAAAATTTTCACCCCATTTCAGCGTTTACACAGTCGCACCGCTTACAAAGGCACAGGCATTGGCTTGTCGGTTTGCAGACGTATTGTAGAGCGCCATGGCGGCCAAATTACTGCGCACAGCGAAGTTGGCCAAGGTACAACATTTACCATGATACTGCCGATTGCAGCATCATCATTTCATTTAGAGGAAAATAGTCATGCTGGAAGCTGAAGTAAAACGAATTAATATTTTAATGGCCGACGATGACGAAGATGATCGTTTACTAACCCAAGACGCACTTGAAGAAAGCCGAGTCATCAACAATTTGTATTTTGTAAATGACGGTGTTGAGCTACTGGCGTATTTGAACAATCAAGCGCCGTTTGAAGATAAACAAAAATACCCGCGCCCTAATATTATTTTGCTCGATTTAAACATGCCACGTATGGATGGCCGCGAAGCGCTAAAGCTGATTAAAGAAAATGCCGAATTGCGCTCTATTCCGGTGGTTATTCTGACTACTTCAAAGCAAGAAGAAGACAAATTGCGTGGTTACGATCTTGGCGCAGCATCATACATTACTAAACCGGTTACTTTTGAAGGCTTAGTTGAACTGATGAAACAGCTTGGTAAATATTGGATTGAAATTGTTGAACTGCCATAGGGATTAATATGACAAGTATTGAGCGCGTACGTGTATTACTGGTAGAGGATGATGAAGACGATTATTTGCTTACGGTCGATTACCTTGAGCAAATTCCTAATTACCAATTTGATGTCACTTGGTTAAGTGACTATCAAGGTGTGCTCGATGAGTTAAAGCAGCAACCTGTCGATTTATGCTTTTTAGACTATCACTTAGGCGCTCATACGGGTTTATCTATTTTAGAAGCCGCTAAATCACTTAAGCTCAGTACTACGTTTATTATGCTTACTGGGCAATCAGACGAACGGCTTGATAAAGAAGCGCTTGCTCACGGCGCAGATGACTTTTTATTAAAATCTGAAATAAGCAGCCCACGCTTTAATCGCGCGATTTTATATGCGCTATCACGACGCGACTTGGAGAACGAGCGTTTAGAGCGCTACAAAGCCGAGGCAGATAGCCGCGCAAAAGACCGTTTTATGGCGCATTTAAGCCATGAGTTACGCACACCGCTTACTTCAATTATTGGTTACACTGAGCTGCTGCGCGACAACCGCCAACTTAGCAATATTAAGCCCGAATTAGACATTATTCATAACAACAGTCAGCATTTACTTAACTTGCTGAACGACGTACTGGATTTATCAAAAATTAATGCCAGCAGTTTAAATATAGAAAAATCACCAACCGAGCTCGGCCCGTTAATTGCCGATCTGCAAAGTTTGTTTTCAATGGAAACAAAGAAAAAAGGCATTGCGCTTAGCATAGTAGCAAAAGGCGACCTGCCGAAAGCGATTATGACAGACGCTAAAAGGCTAAAGCAGATCTTAATTAACCTTGTTTACAACGCCATCAAATTCACCCCCGAAGGCAAGGTTGAGGTGGTGTTTAAGCTGGTGCAGCAAAGCCAGAACTATTACTTGAATGTGGCTGTACAAGATACCGGTATTGGCATTGCAAAAGAAAAACAAAAGCAAATATTTAAGCCGTTTGAGCAATTACAAGACACCATTACCCGCACCTCTGAAGGTGCCGGTTTAGGGTTGGCAATTAGTGCCGCTTTAGTTGAGCTGTTTGGCGGAAAAATTGCGCTCGAATCCGAAGTAGGTGTTGGTAGTACCTTTTGTTTTGATATTGATTTAGGCACTGACATTGGTGAATGTCAACCTCTGAGCCTAGCAGCAAGCAAAAGTGATGAAAGCAACGTTTGCCCATTATCACTTAAAGGCGATGTATTAATTGTTGAAGATCTGCCCGAGATCCAAACCCTATTAAAAAACCTAATTAGTAACACAGGTGCAAAGGTTGCCTGTGCAAATAACGGGCTCGATGCCGTTAACTTAGTGTGCTCAGACGAGCAGGCGTTTGATCTTATTTTTATGGATTTGCATATGCCCGAAATGGGTGGCAGAGAGGCCATTGTTACGCTCAGAAAGCAAGGTATTAACACACCGATTATTGCCCTCACCGCAGCTGCGCAAAAAGACAATATCGATACCCTGCTAGCGCTTGGTTTTGATGGCATTATTACCAAGCCAATTAATACCGAATTGCTTTACCAGTCTCTTGAAGCGCATTTACAAGCAAAACCATGCACCAGCGAAAAGCCCGCTTCTTCCGCTAATGAAAACGCAACTAAACAGCGTATTTTAGTGGTAGAAGATGATAAAAACACCCGTGACTTAATGTGTTTGCTGTTTGATTCTCTTGGCTGTGAAAGCCACAGCGTAAGCGGTTTTAGCGAATGCTGTGCCTTGTTAGACAACGACACCGCGTTTGATACGATTTGCCTCGATTTAAACCTGGCTGATGGCTCGGGTTTAACCCTTGCAAGTGAAATAAAGGCAAGAGAGTGTTATGCCAACCTAGTTATTGTTAGCGGTAGCGAACCCCCCGCTGAAGCACTTGCCAAACACCAAATTGAGCATGTGATCTTAAAGCCTGTGTCGTTAGCGGATTTAAAACAGGTGATTTAGTGCGCTAGCTTTAAGTGATGCGCCAACTAAAATGGGGCAAGTTTTCAATAAAAACCGCCCCTTTTGTATATTATTGCAAACTAAAGCGATATTATTGCGAGCATATCTTCGTCGTCTTCATCCATGCCCACTTCTTGAAAACCAAAGCGTGAGTAAAAGTCTTTCGCTACAGGATTTTTAGGGTTATAGCATATTTCAATCTCACACAACCCCGCTGTTAACCTAATCGCGTCAAGCGCTTGATTTAATGCGATTCTGCCAATGCCTTTATTTTGATGTTTGTGATCTATCATAAAGCGCCAAATAGACACTTTTTCTGGTGATTCTTGCACCCACATAAAAAAGCCAACAGCTTGGTTATCACAATAAATTGCTTTGCAGGTATAGCCCGAGTTGTAATGCGATTCAACCAGCGACCACATATTACACGCCACGTAATCTTGCTGATCTTCTGTTACATCTAAATCACACACTAACTCATAATTTGAACTGGTTATTTCTTTAAGTACTACGTCCATATATTCTCTAACTGATATACCTAGAGAAAAATGAACTCTAGGTAAGTTTAAAAGTAACCTGAACGCGGGTTCAGGTTAAATAAAACAAGAAGTTAGTAGACCACACAGACTAATAAAGAGTTCAAAACAACTGCTAAACGACACTTGTTAAGTGCTTTAACCATTAATGATGTGTGCGCCAGTAACTTAGACGTTGGTTACTGGCATTTGATAGTTACGCGAATAAAAGCGCAAATTGATTTACAAGAAAGATGCTGGCATAAAAGATAAATGCGATTGCGCCAGCCCAAAAAATTAACGTAAATACTTTGAGAGGTTTGAACGAATTTCTTTCCGGGTGCGGGCGTAAAACAAATAACAAAGTAAAAATTGTGATAGAAATTAAGGCCGTTAAAGGCAAACTCACCACCCATTGCAAAACAGTATATGCTGGCTCACCTTTCTTCGCATTACTGTTATTCGCTGCATACAATAAAATGCAGGGAATAAAAGAAAATAATACAGCCCAAACAATGCCTTTCTTAAACCTTCTAGTCCAATCATCTTTCAAATTTTTGTCATTTCTAACGGCATCAGCCGCGGCTAAAACAACAACAGATACGGCCCCTAAGCTTGAGAACAATCCTTCGTCCATTATTTTATTCCTTGTCTAAATATTAATTATCTTTTTTGTAGCATATAACAACACTCAAGCTATTGCTATATATAATATTTCCCAATTGATATACGTGTAATTAATAGGCATAAAAAAAGCACCTTTCGGTGCTTTTTGGTAGTGCAGTAATTGGGACAGGATTAAGACTGTTTTACAACGCGAAGGTTATCTTCTACGTTTTCAACGTCGTCTGCGTTTTTAGCAATTGTGATTGCTAGTTGCTTTTCAGCTTCTGATTCAACTTCACCCTTTAAGGTAACGTTTTGGCCTTCAACATCAACGTCAATGCTCGTACCGCTAATATCTGTATCGAACAATAAGCGTGTTTTGATTACCGTTGCAATTTTTGCGTCTACAAAGTCAGACTCAATTTGACCATCGTCTTTTTCTGACTTATTTTTGCTATCTGGTAGCACTGTTAAGCGGTTTTCAACCTCTTTAACACCGTCGATACCAATAACTAACTCTTGTGCCAGCTTTTTATCAACATCGTGATTTACTTTACCCGTAAGTGTTACCACACCTTTATCTACATCGGTGTTAATATCAAACGAATTTAGCTGTGTATTGAAAAGTAAGGTTGCTTCAGCTTTACCATCAATCCAAGCGTCGCTTGCTTCTTTTTCCCACTGGTTGTCTTTCGCGTTTACTGAAAGAGCAGTTGTAGATAAAACAGTAACTAGTGCAAGTGTATTAAATGTACGATTCATAATAAATTTCCTTTTTGCTGAGTTCGATTTACTTAATGCACTTCACATGCCAGAATTTTTAACATTAAATATCAGTAACTTAAATAAATTAAGACATTTACCAATGTAGCATTTACATAACCAGTGTGAAAAAAATCCATGTACGTTTTACACAAATACACAGTGCCACTATTACAAAAACCTCACAACACCTTAGCCTTACTCAATTTAGCTACGCTGGCATATAAACTGCGTAACCCAAAGTAACGTCATTACATTATTAAAGGAGCAGTTATGTCGATTACATTGGAGAAGTTTTGGTCTCTTATAAATGAAAAGCTCACCCACTGGCTTGAAATAACCATAAAGAATTTGCCCAACCTGGTGATTGCACTCGTAATCTTTATCGTATTTTTAATGTTATCCAAATGGATATCGGGCTGGGTAAAGAAGTTACTTAACCGTATTTTTGAATCATCGCAAATTGCTGGCCTTATTACAGGCATTTGTCGCATGGTGATTATTGTAATTGGTTTCTTTTTCGCACTCGACATTATGGGGCTCTCAAAAGCGGTAGCATCATTACTTGCAGGTGCAGGTATTATTGGCCTTGCTATTGGCTTTGCTTTTCAAGATATGACGGAGAACCTAATTGCCGGCATTGTAATGGGTATTCGTAAACCCTTTCGCGTTGGCGACATAATAGAAGCAGGCGATACCTTTGGCACGGTTGAGCGTATTAACCTGCGCAATACCTTAATAGAGAACTTTTATGGACAAATGGCCATAGTGCCCAACAAAATCCTGTTTAAGAACGAGCTATTAAATTACTCGCGCCTACGCAAACGTCGTATTGAAATACCTGTGGGGATTTCTTACGCAGACGATGTAGATAAAGCACGAGACGTGCTTACCGATGCTATTAATGATCTTGATGGCGTAATTAAACAATCTGAAACTGCAGTGTATGCCAGCGAGTTTGCTGACAGCTCAGTAAACCTGCTTGTATGGTTTTGGATAGACTACCCAGGCGAGGTTGGCTTTATGGAAATGCGCCACAAAGCGGTTGCTACTATTCATAAAACACTTGAGCAAAACGACATCCTTATTCCGTTCCCAATCCGTACGTTAGACTTTAACGCAAAGGGTGGCCACTCTTTGCAAGATATACAGAGTCAAGATAAGTAAAAACTTCATAGTGCCTGTAAATGTGTCGCAGGCACTTTTCCATAAAAACCGACAAGCACTTGATTTTAATTGATTTTATTTTTGGCACACGCCATGCATTAATAGATTGAACCGTTAAGAAAATTGAAAAGGAGCATTTATGTCAAACTCAAATTACAACTTAACCCCGGTAAAAGAGCTTGTGAAAGTTTTAAATGGCGGTATCGAATTTTATAAAGAAGCCAAATCAAAAGTTTCTAGCCAAAGTCTTGAAATCATCTTCGAGCGCATGATTTCTGAGAAAGAGCGTGCCGCGGCTGAATTACAACCTTTAGTAGTGCTTGATGAAGGTGAAGTCGAAACGGATAACGATTTCATGGTGTCATTACGTGAAACATACACAAAAGTGCTCTCGGTGATAAGCACAGACAAAGAGCACACGTACATCTCACAACTTGAAGAAGTAGAGGACCGCGTTCTTGAAAAAATTGAGGCAGCACTAGAAGAGCCTCTGCCAGCGCCTTACTTCAGTACGCTTAAGCTGATTCAAAACAGCATGCAAGCGTGTCACGACGAGATGAAAGCACTACAAGAAGTAACCGCTTAATATTTTGAACTTAACCCAAATTAAGGAGGATGTATGCTTGGTTGGTCACTTACATTTATTGTTTTAGCCATTGTTGCCGCTCTTTTAGGATTTGGTGGCATTGCAGGCGCCGCAGCGAGTATCGCGAAGATTTTGTTCTTTGTATTTGTCGCTCTGTTAGTTCTGTCGCTAATTTTACCCAAAATAAGGGCGCCCAAGGCCTAAGCGGGCCGTAAAACCGCTATTACTCAATTAATTTTATAAGGAAAAATATCATGAAAACATTAATGACAATGACAAAAGTAATTGCACTTGGTGCCGTATTTACATTAACGGGTTGTTCTGAAGGCCCAGCAGAAGATGCCGGCGAGCGTATTGACGAAGCCATCACTGACGCGCAAAACAAAGCAGAAGATCTGTGTGAAAAAGCGAAAGAAGAGATTGGCACTGAAGAACAAAACTGCTAATAGCTTTGCAACCACAGAATTTATTAATCTGATTTAAACCCCAACGAGTAGGCCTAAGCGACTATCATCATCCCCTGATAGTCGCTTTTTTTATTTTAAAATTTAAACCACACCACGTCGTCAAACCATAACATCTAAAAAATAACTCTCTGATATTTCATACTTTAATAGATTTATGATTCAACCACTGTTCAAAATAAGTTAAAAATACTTTTACCTGCATTGGTAAATATTGCCTGCTTGCATAAATGGCTTGTACGCCCACAACTTCAGTATCGCTGTGGTTAAACCCTCGTACGTATTCATCTAATAGCAATACAAGCTTGTTGTTAGAGAGATCTTCTCTTATGTCGATCAACGATTTAAATGCTATGCCATGACCTTGAACTGCCCAATGCCTTATTACTTCACCATCAGAGCACGATAAATGCGGTGCTACCTTTATTAACTGCCGTTTGTTATTAATTTCAAAGTACCACTCGTTTAGTGGTTGTCCTGAGCGCTCTAAAATCAAACATCGATGCTTTAATAACTCTTTCGGGTGTTGCGGTAATCCATAATTTTTTATGTAATCGGGCGAGGCACATAGCACTCGTCGATTTTTAGCTAACGGCCTACTAATAAGGTTACTGTCTGGTAAATTACCAAACCTAAAAGCGATATCTACCCCTTCATCGATGATGTTAATTAAGCTGTCAGTTAACATTAAATGAGGTGAGACATCTGGGTGAATACTGCTAAATTCTGCAAGGGCGGGGGCTACATATTGTCGGCCGAAATCAGATGTTGCCGATATTCGTAAATGTCCTCGCAAGGTGTCTTGCGATTCTTGAAGCATGTTTTCCGTATTTTCTACCTCTTCAATTACACGTAAACAGCCAGCATAAAAACGTTCACCAACATCAGTTAACGAGATACTTCGTGTATTTCGCGTCAATAACCTCGTGCCGTAACGCATTTCAATTTGGTTAATGCGTGCTGTCATGCTTGCAGGTGAAAGCCCTAATTTTCGTCCAGCTGCCGCCAATCCTCCCGCTTTTACAACGTGAACAAACAACGCCATATCATCAATTTTAGCCATAATTCTTCAGTTATTCTGAATAGTGATTTAACTCTACGAACAATTATCAACTTAGTCAAAATAGTTAAACTGAATACATCGCTTTAAGGAGGTTGATATGCAATTTAATCACGCACTATTGCTAGCATCGGATTTAGATGAAATGTCTCAGTTTTTAATACGAGCACTTGGTTTGCAAAAAGGACGACGTCCGCCATTTGGTTTTGCAGGTGTTTGGTTGTATGACGAGCTCAATGTGCCTTGTATCCACATTGCAAAAAGAGATGACATTAACCCTGAGCAATCTTTTTATTTAGGGCACAACGAAAAGCATAGTTCAATACCGAGCTTGCCAACGGTAGATCATTTAGCGTTTACCTCAAATAACTATCAAATGATAAAAGAACGTTTAACAAGGTTAAACATGCCATTTGTTGAACGAGAAATCCCCGAAGCAAACGAACATCAAGTATTTATTAAAGGTCCTGATGGCCTAAAAATCGAAATTCTATTTTCGAGCAATGACATTCACTCATAAGGTTAAGAATATGAAAAACGCATTATTTAACACCGGTAAACTTGGCAACCTTAATACCAATAATAAAGTGGTGATGGCACCTATGACGCGTTCTCGTACCGCGCAACCTGGTGACATTCCAACGGACTTAATGGCAACTTACTATGCACAACGGGCAAGTGCAGGCTTTATCGTCTCGGAGGCCACCCAAATTTCTGCACAAGGCAAAGGATATTCTTTTACGCCCGGTATTTATACACAAGCCCAGATCGACGGTTGGAAAAAAGTAACCCATGCAGTGCATAACAACGGAGGCATTATTTTTTCTCAGCTGTGGCATGTGGGCCGCATGTCACATTCTGTGTTTCATCAAGATGGATTACCCGTTGCTCCAAGCGCCTTAGCACCTGATGCACAAGTATGGATAGTCGGTGATGATGGCGTTGGCCGTATGCTTGACTGCCCTACTCCACGCGCATTATCCACACAAGAAATTAAAGACATTGTTGCCGACTACCGCAAAGCGGCAGCAAACGCGATAGAAGCAGGATTTAACGGTGTAGAAGTGCATGCAGGAAACGGTTATTTAATTGACCAGTTTTTACGCTCTACATCTAATAAACGTGATGACGAATATGGTGGCAGCTTAGAAAACCGTATTCGCTTTGCATTAGAGATCATCAAGGCTATTAGTGATGAAATAGGTGCTGAGCGCACAGCGATAAGGTTAGCGCCATTTATAACCCAAAGAGGCATGAACGACCCAGAAGCAATCGATGCTATTTTATTGTTAGCAAAGTATTTTGACGAATTGGGCATTGCTTATATTCACCTTGCCGAGGCTGATTGGGATGACGCCCCGACTGTTACAGACACGTTTCGCCAGCAACTTCGTAAAAATTTTTCTGGTGCAATTGTTGTCGCTGGTAATTACACGCCCGAAAAAGCAAACGAACTTATAAACGATAATTTAGTTGATTACGTTGCATTTGGTCGAAAGTTTCTAGCAAACCCCGATTTACCTTATCGCTTAGAGAACAACCTACCGTTAAACGAAATTTCAGATCCAAGCTCTTTGTTTGGTGGTGATGAACGTGGGTACACCGACTACCCTATTTACGGCGAGCAATAAGCATTCAACGGCAATCGGACTGAAGGTTGAACTTAACCTTCAGTTTTGTATAAGCAAGTTTGAACGTCGCTATTTATTATCTCAAGCTGTAGTGAATAATAAGACGTGCTAAAAAGGGAACCTAAGTTTATGTAACTAGGTTAGAAAATAATGCACCCACGCTATCGTTGGCAGACAATAACCGGGCACATTATGTTAAGGAACTGATTTAACAATTATGGCAATGAGTAGCGCAAAATGCGCTTAACTACCGAACCATATTGTTTGAAAAAACTACCTGTGTTGTATTGAATACCGTGTTCACGAAATACTTTTTGCACTTTAGGTGCAATTTCACGGTAACGTTTTGCAGGCATATCTGGAAATAAATGGTGCTCTATTTGAAAGCTTAAGTGCCCAGTTAGAACATGAAACCACTTACTCCCTTTAATATTTGATGAACCCAATGCTTGACGGTAATACCACTGCCCTTTTGTCTCGTTTTCGCATTCTTTTTCACTGAATGTTTTAACATCGCCAGTAAAGTGGCCACAAAAGATAATAGTTGATGTCCATAAGTTACGTAGCAAATTGGCAATTAGATTACCCACTAATACCCATAAAAAGAATGGCCCTGCTAACAGTGGGAAAATTAGATAGTCTTTAATTAATTGGCGCGCGCCTTTACTAAAAAACCGTGTTTTTAGTTCGCTGTGTGGCACTTTATAATCGCGGTTCTCATTTTTCTTACCAAAAAACACACGCTCAGCGGCAAGCTCGTGATACGACACGCCCCACTGAAATAACACACTTAAATTTAGGTAAGTGATAAATTGCCAAAGGTTTTTTACTCGCCAGCGAAAGTCATTTGATAAGCGTAATAAACCATAACCAAAGTCGCGATCTTTACCGATAATATTGGTATAGGTGTGATGCTCAAAGTTATGTACACGGTTCCAGCTTTTACCATCGCAGGCAATATCCCACTCGTACGCTTTAGAGTTAATGTGCTTGTCGTTCATCCAGTCGTACTGGCCGTGCATTACGTTATGACCAATTTCCATATTGTCGAGTATTTTAGCCGTTGCAAGGGCAAGCACACCAACAAGCCAAAGCCACGGCGTAACAAAGCCAAGCACCAATAAAATGCGCCCCGACCATTCTAAAATCCGCTGAATAAAGATTACACGGCGAATGTAATTTGCGTCTTGCTCACCCACTTTCGCCATGGTTGATGCTTGAATATCATTTAGCTGCTTGGCTAATAAATCATAATTTGGTTCTGCTACTGTGTTCACGCTTTAAACTCCACATCTGACACCACTTGCGATACACATAATTGAATTAACTCTTCACCGTAATCTGATAATTTACCGGTGCGCATATCTCGCACTACGCCTTTTTTCTTTACGCATTGGCATTGATGGCAAATACCCATGCCACAGCCATAAGGCACATTAATCTTGTTTGCTTGAAACTGCGTTAAAAGCGGCTGTTGGTTGTCGGCTGTAAATTTAATGCCGCCATGATCCACCTGAAAATGCGCTTTTTCATCACTCAGTAGGTGCAAATTAACTAACGAGAAATGTTCACTTGAAACGGATAACTGATGGGCTTCTGCATAATTTTGAATAGTTTTATAAAAATCATTTGGCCCACACACCAGCCACTTTGAATTATGAAACTCGGATAGCTTTTCAATAACATCGCCATCACTACTTCGACTAAATAAGGTAAAGGTAAAATAGGGTAAGCGATTGCTTAAGCTCTCAAGCTCTGCAACCAGTAAATGCTCACTTGGTTTTGCGTAGTACACCAAATGAATAGGATTTACTTGTTCGTGTAAATTTTGATGCAACATCGCAATAAATGGCGTAATGCCTGAGCCAGCAGCAAACAGAGTAACCGCACCGCTCTGCGGTAATAAAAACGTTCCCTTTGGTTTTGAAATATTAACCCACGAATTAACCTGTAAGCGCGATAAATAAGGGGTAAATGCGCCTGCACCTTGCTGCTTCACCACTAAACGAATTACCCCTTCGTGCATCGCCTGATTTGGACTTGAAGCAATAGTAAATACACGCGTTACTAATCGGCCGTTTATCTCTAACGTTAGTTCAATGTGCTGCCCCGCTTTATGAGTTGGCCAACGGGACTCTGTTTTTAACTCAATCGCAAGTGTTCGATTAGCAATAGCCTGAACTGCAACCACTTTGGCTCGATAATAACCATCGCGCCAGCTTGGCTTAAATAATTGAATTACAGGCTCAATATATCCCGCCATCGATGTGTGATGGAAAAACTGTTTACTGAACCAATTAGAAAGTGGGTTTAACAAAACATTCATATTTTAGGCTTACACATGTACGCTCAATCAGCGCACAAGTGTACGCTGAACAGGTGTTTTTTTTCAAGCCCCTCAACAGGTAAAAATAGAGTTTTTACTTTAGAAACCTAAGCGAGCACTCTTTTCCCCTAGCTGCTAACACATGCCTTTTATGAGTTTAAAACCAAATAAAACAACAAGTTAAAACTTTAAACGCTTGATAAACCAGCTATTAAAACAGCGTTTTTCACATAGGATTATTTTTAAAAAATTTTGATGGGTTTGGTTTGAAAAAAATCTTCTACTTGGGAGTTTAAGAAAATAATTGGAGTTCACTTTGTAATATCTGAGTATATAAACTCACCTAACTCCAGAATTCCAATTTTAAGATTTAATCGAGTTTCAATAGCTTGAATAATGAACTTGTTTTTGTCGAAATCAGGTATGTATAAACTCAGCTAACTCCAGAATCTGAACTTAGATTAAATTGATTAAAACAGTTAATTAGGCTAATTAAACCGAAAAAATGGCAGCTTCTTTTTCTAAATTAGCGTTATTTTTATCGATTATTTTTTCAGTATATTTGAGGCTTAGATTTGTTGAGAATGACGGTTTTGAGCGTTCAAAAGATTCTCACCTATCGCTATTAACCAAGTTCTCAAAAACAGATGTTTCAACTAACACGTTTTCCCACAAAACGTGTTTATGGAATGCCGCAAAAGAGCGAATTGCAGCCTTTGAATAAACTATTCCATTTCCATATCAAATTTTTCGTTGTTAGAAGTAAAAATCATGCCTATTCGATTTCTTAATGATTATTTCCCCCTTAATAATATTAACAGGCAATTTGCCTGTTTTCTGCAACTTACAAAATGTTAATTTTCAAATAACTATCTGACTAGTAACAACTAATTATTAGTGTTATAAATTGCTTTAGAATGT
>NZ_JAKFZO010000025.1:0-55637 GCF_021654175.1 Pseudoalteromonas sp. MMG024 | reverse complement strand
CGTCGCTGTTAGGGCTGCGCATATTACGCTTTCCTATTTTTTTGTCAACACTTAATTTTGATTATTTTCTTTTTATTTTAAGAAAGTTTCAAAACTCAGTTTTACTTGACTCAACCAACTCGTGATTCGCTGCTATTCTGCGTCGTTCCCCGTGTTGGTGGAGGCGCATTATAGAGAGATCCGAATTTGGATCAACCCCTATTTCAAACTTTTTTTAGTTTTTTGGATCGTTTGGGTAAAATACGTACAAAACCGCCATAATTTGCAACTTCCGTTACATATTTATCACTTTTAAAGCCAGATAACTTAAAAAATGTCTAATTTTACACCACAGTAAATTAAGCAAAGATCTTTATATAGAGACTTACGCCCCAGACGATACCGACGATTAATAGTGAAAACGTAACCGCAGCTGAGCCCATATCTTTTGCTCGACCGGATAAAACATGTCTTTCTGTGCTTACGCGATCAGTTAATGCTTCAATTGCTGAATTTAATAATTCTACTATTAGTACTAATAACAGCACTGAAACTAACACAGCCCAATGAATCAAATCTTGAGCCAACCAAAATGATGCCGGAAACATCACAATTGCCAAAAGCAGTTCTTGGCGAAATGCTGCTTCTTCTTTTATAGCAGCTTTAATACCTAAGTAAGAACAGTAGCTGGCTTTAAATACACGCTGTAACCCGCCGCCATTTGGTTTATTTATTTCGCTCATTTTATTTATCCATAAAAAAACCCCGATAACCGGGGTTTTATATCAAACTTTTAGGTAATTACGCTACACCGTATTGATCACGGTACGCTTTGACCGAAGCTAAGTGCTCAGACATATCACCTTTTTGCTCAAGATAAGTAATAAGGTCAGCTAGCTTAACAATTGAAATTACCTGTGTATTAAAGTCACGCTCAACTTCTTGAATAGCAGATAGCTCGGCTTTACCTTTTTCTTGGCGATCAAGCGCAATCAGTACACCTGATAAATCGGCACCATTTGCAGCAATGATTTCCATTGATTCGCGAATTGCAGTACCTGCCGTGATCACGTCATCCACAAGCATGATTTTACCTTCAAGTGCAGACCCTACTAATGTACCGCCTTCACCGTGATCTTTTTTCTCTTTACGGTTAAAGCAGTAAGGCACATCACGGT
Organism: Pseudoalteromonas sp. MMG024; assembly: GCF_021654175.1. Taxonomy (NCBI): domain Bacteria; kingdom Pseudomonadati; phylum Pseudomonadota; class Gammaproteobacteria; order Alteromonadales; family Pseudoalteromonadaceae; genus Pseudoalteromonas; species Pseudoalteromonas sp. MMG024. Next base: position 54,480 of record NZ_JAKFZO010000025.1, on the reverse strand, counting down.
CATGATGGTCAGCTAATGCAACTGCTGTTGTAGTCGCAATTGGAATACCTTTATAAGCAGGGCCAAATAATACATCGAAATCAATACCAGAATCTTGTAATGCAGCTGCATAAAAGCGGCCTAAACGTGCAAGGTCACGACCAGTATTAAATAAACCCGCATTAAAGAAGTAAGGGCTAGTACGGCCAGACTTAAGTGTAAACTCACCAAACTTAAGCACCTGCTTCTCAAGTGCAAATTCAATAAACTCTTTTTGATAATCTTTCATGTTGTCCCCTATTACGCTAACGCTTGCTTTTGCATATCGATGATTTCGCGAATTGAATGCTTAGCTAATTCAAGTAAGTCAGTTAATTCGTCATAAGAGAACGGTTCGCCTTCAGCAGTACCTTGCACTTCAATAAACTTACCTGTTTCGGTCATAATTACATTCATATCCGTTTCAGCTTCTGAGTCTTCTAAATATTCAAGATCCGTTACCGCTTCACCGTTATAAATACCTACCGAAATTGCAGCAATCATATGCTTAAGTGGATTAGCGTTGATCATGCCTTTGGTACGCATATAGGTAAGTGCATCAACTAATGCAACACATGCACCACTAATTGAAGCAGTACGTGTACCACCATCAGCTTGAATAACATCACAATCAATCGTAATTGTATTTTCTCCGAGCGCTGATAAGTCGACAGCTGCACGTAACGAACGTGCAATCAGACGTTGGATTTCCATAGTGCGGCCACCTTGCTTACCTTTTGCAGCTTCACGACCACAACGGCTGTGAGTTGAACGCGGTAGCATACCGTATTCAGCCGTGATCCAACCTTTACCTTGCCCTTTCATAAAGCGCGGCACGCCTGCTTCAACTGTTGCAGTACACAATACCTTGGTATTGCCGAACTCAACTAATACTGAACCTTCAGCATGCATTGTATAATTACGAGTAAAAGAAACTGGGCGAATTTGGTTAGGCGTTCGTTCACTAGGACGCATTGGATATCCTCACTATTCAAGATTTGGCATATTATAAGAACTAATTGTTCGAATCGCTATGGGAAAAGTCATAAAAGGCACAGTCTTTATATTTTTATCAGATAAAATTTACTGTAAGCTGCTTAACAACTTCCGCTATAATGCGACCAAGCATAAATTATCATTTCTAAAAACTTAGGAAACCGCACATGATCCATAGTATGACAGCCTACGCTCGCCATGAAGTTAAAGGTGACTGGGGTAACGGCGTTTGGGAAATTCGCTCTGTTAACCAAAGATACTTAGAAACCTTTATTCGTCTACCGGAACAATTTAGAGCACTAGAGCCTGTTATCCGTGAAAAACTACGCAAGCAATTGCAGCGCGGTAAAGTAGAAGTGTCACTTAAGTTTAATGCCAACCCTGTGCATGTAGGCGAGATGAAAATCAACCAAGCGTTAGCTAAGCAAATTATGAAAAATGCAACTTGGCTACAAGAACAAATTGATGGCGAAATCAGTCCGATGGACATTCTGCGTTGGCCTGGTGTTATGGAAGCTGAAGAAATGGATATGGATTCAGTGCAAACAGAATTGCTGAGTGGTTTTGATAAAACTGTTTCTGATTTTATTGATGCGCGTGGTTCGGAAGGTGCAAACCTTGAAACCATGATAGATACCCGTTTAACCGCGATTATTGAGCAAGTTGAAATTGTAAACGGTCAAATGCCTGAAGTAATGAAATGGCAGCGTGAAAAATTAACGAACCGTTTAGAAGAGTTAAAAGCAGAGATTGACCAAAACCGTCTTGAGCAAGAGCTAATTTACCTTGCACAAAAGCAAGATGTTGCTGAAGAACTTGATCGTCTACAATCGCACGTTAAAGAAACCCGTAAAATCCTGAAAAAAGGTGGCGCATGCGGCCGCCGTTTAGATTTTATGATGCAAGAGTTTAACCGTGAAGCAAATACACTCGCATCAAAGTCTATTAATACAGAAGTAACCAACGCAGCAGTTGAGTTAAAAGTATTGATCGAACAAATGCGCGAGCAAATTCAGAATATCGAGTAAGCTCTTTTTACATTTACTATATCGAAAAAGCCAATCGAACACCGATTGGCTTTTTTTATATTATTAATAAATCTTGCAATTTTTTCCTTAAAACCTCGCTCTAGCTATAAACGGGTCTAAACTTACTTTTAGCTCATAAAATCACTTTTCAACATTAACAATTAATTTGAAATGAGTTTGGCATTACATGGGGAAAATCTTTTGAGGTACTTATTACTTTTATTATCAGCGGTTACTGCATTTAGTGAAGCTAATGCACTCGAGCTGATGGTGAACGTCGTTGATAAAAATAATAACGCTGTAAACAAAGTCGTCGTATTTGTAACGCCAAAAGCTGGGGTCGCCGATTTACAACGCAACAACCAAACGCTGGTCATTGGTCAACAAGGTAAAAAATTTACGCCATATATTACCGTGATGCAAAAAGGGCAAAATGTTGTTTTCTCAAATAAGGATGATATTACCCATCATATTTACTCTGTGTCAGGTAAAAATCGATTTGAATTTAAGTTAAAAGCAGGTGATTCAAAACATATCTCTGATATGAATGCAGCCGAAGAAGTTGCTATGGGATGCAACATTCATGATTGGATGAGTGGTTACATATTAGTTGTCGACACACCATATTTTACTAAAACAAACACAAACGGTAGCGCCGTATTTACAATAAAAGACCCAGGCCAATATAATATTTCAGTTTGGCACCCTCAACTTGATACACCATCACATCAAATAACCGAAAGCCATTTGCTAAGCACAGATAAAAAAACACTGACATTAACCCTAACCAAACCGCTATTACCTATTCCCAAACAAGTTGGGCAAGAAGAATTTGAATTTTTAGAAGAGTACTAATCAACTATGAGACTTTTCAAAGTGCGCAGTTTACAAAGTAAAATTTTAATATTGTTCTTATTTTTACTATTGCTCGTGCAACTGGTTAGCTTCTATTTCACCTATCACACCAATGTAAAGCTTGAGAATACCCAATTAAACAATCGCTTAAGCAATGCATCTAATATATTTGAAACACAGTTTAATAATCGCCGCTATTACCTCTCTGCATTTGCTGAAACAGCAGCAAAAGACTACGGCCTAAAATCTGTATTAGACGAAGATACAAAGAGCTTTTTAGTTGCTTTAAATAATCACCGAAAACGCATTGATAGCGACCTTGCAATGGCAATCAATAACAAAGGAATCGTTTTTGCGCAGCTAGTTACTTACACAAACGATGATGGAATAGTAAAAGTGCGAGTAGGCAAAGGACAAGGCGAACCTTTTAGCCAACCCACCAGCTTTTTACAGCAAGAAACGGCGCAACTGGTCTTTATTGACAATTTACTTTATCAACTGAGCTTTGCACCTATTAAAAGTGGCTCTCGCATTGTTGGTTGGGTGGGGTTTGGTTATTTGATTAATAACGCACTTGCTAATGAACTCGCGACATTGACCGATGTAAACATTGGGTTTGCCAGCTTTGATGGTAAGCACTACCAAGTTATTGCCAGCTCAGATGAAGATAATTACCCAATAAAAGCCGATGTATTCAAACGCATAATTGCCAATACAGAACACCAATATTTGTATAACCGTATAGAACTTGGCAACACCGACAATGGGTATATTTCAGCGGTGCTTTTTGAGTCTCGTGCAGATTTATTAAAAAGCATTGATATCCAATGGCCGCGATTAGCTTTGCTAGTTTTTATTACGGTACTTTTATCGACGTTTGGCGCAATTGCCATTGCACGAGGTATTACCCGCCCAATCAAAAGCCTGATAAGCCAAGTAAAATCAATTTCCAAAGGTAATTACGACGGTATCGTAAATGTATCGGGTAGCCGAGAGTTAAAACAACTTTCGAATGAATTTAATGACATGACAAAAGCGATTATTTCACGTGAGAAAACAATTAGCTTTCAAGCCTTTCATGACCAACTAACACATTTACCTAATCGAAATGCTCTTGTTAGTGCAATTGAAAAACGTCAAATATCCAAGCATGACTTTTTAATTGTACAACTGAGTATTTTAAGAGCGGAGGAAATAGCCGAAACCCTCGGTTATCAGGCGAGTGACTATGTCATCAATGAGGTTGCGAATCGTATTGAAAACACACCACATGACTTTGATTGTTATCACTTAGGTAACGAAAATTTTATACTCCTAATTGAAAACCAAAACATCGACGCACTAATCGACACATTGCAATCAGCATTAACAATGCAATGCCAATTTCAAAACATTCACCTGCACCTGCAATTTACCTTTGGTGTCGTTGTTGCGTCACAACACCCTAACTGTTCTGTGGCCGAATTATTACAAAAATCCAATGTGGCAATTCAACGCGCCAAAAACAACAAAAAAGCATTCCAAATTTATGACCCAATTTTTGACCAAAATGCCATTGAGCGTCTGTTTTTAACCAATAATTTGCGAACAGCCATCGAACAAGATCAGCTCACCTTGTTTTTTCAGCCAAAGCTTTCGTTAAAAACAATGGAGATAAGCCACGTTGAAGCCTTGGTAAGATGGCAACATCCTGAAAAAGGCTTAATTCCACCAGATAGTTTTATTAGCATTGCAGAAAAAACCGGGCAAATGGATGCATTAACTCGCTGGGTAACGAATGCGGCAATTAATCAATATTTGGCATGGCAATCAAATGGAATCCACATCAACATTGCAATAAATATTTCTGCCGAAAATATATTAGATAAGTCCTATCCAGATTATGTAATCTCGTTAAAACAACAACATCAATTAACCGATTGCGCGATTACTTTAGAAGTTACCGAAGATGCCGTTGTGGATGATCCTGAAAAGGCAACCGAGGTATTGAACTACCTAAATCAAAGCGGCTTTAAATTATCGATAGATGATTACGGCACAGGATATTCTTCACTCGCGCAATTAAAACAACTACCAGTGCAAGAGCTAAAAATAGATCGCTCCTTCGTACAGCATTTGCTCGATAATGAAAATGATCAAATCATTGTTAAATCAACCATTGAACTTGCGCACAATATGGGGTTGTCGGTTGTTGCGGAAGGTATTGAAGACGAAGCCACATTACTATTTCTTCAATCTCAAGGATGTGAATTAGCACAAGGATACTTTATTAGTAAACCATTACCCGCTCATGAATTTGAGGCATGGTTATCTCAATCTAACTATAAAAAACAGACAAAAACACATGCGAAAGTACTTGATTAAAAGCCTTCTACCTATTTCTCTTTTATGCACAAGCAGTCAGTTATTGGCCGTAGATGCAAATATAAAAGGGCTAATTGATTTAAGGGCTTATCATGTAACAAGCGATGATAGTAATAGCTATTTAACCGGTGATTATGGAAAATTTCGCTTTGACGATGGCTTTGGAATAGCACTCGGACAGTTAGGTGCCCATCTTAATTTGGAATTTAATTCAACATGGTCTGCAACATTAGTCGCTAACGCATTTGCTAACAAAGGTAATAGTGCCATTGGTATAACCGAAAGCTTTATTAGTTACAAAGGCCTGCCCTCAAGTAATGGCTGGCGAATAAAATCAAAACTCGGTGTTTTCTATCCAACGATTAGTTTTGAAAATGTAGCTACTGCTTGGTCTACCCCATATACATTAACCTCTAGCAGTTTAAACAATTGGGTTGGTGAGGAACTTCGAAATACCGGCATAAACTTATCACTTGAAAAGTTGGGGAAATTCTCAGGCTCAAAGCATAGTTTTTCAGGCGATATTTCGCTGTTTAAAAACAACGATCCTGCGGGTGCAATGCTAGCGTGGCACGGTTGGACTATTGGTAGTCGCCAAACCTTGCTACATGAAAAATTAATTGTACAAGATTTCCCCGCACGCCAACAGAAACTCGCTGCACAAGCCGCTGAATCAGACCCTTTTTTAGAACTTGATGACCGCTTTGGTTTGCATGTTTCAGCCAATTGGAAGTACGCAAATAAACTTAGATTCAACTTAGGCTATTACGATAACTTTGCTAAAGAAGGGATTGTTGAAAATGGTCAGTACACATGGACAACAGAATTTATTCATTCAGCGTTGAAATACCGTTTTGCGAAAGAATGGGAAGTCATTGCCCAGTACATGAAAGGCAATACTTACATGACATCACCATACCAAGAAAAAGTGGTCGATAATGATTTCGACAACGCATTTATAATGCTACGTCATTTTTGGTCTAACCATCATATTGCAGCGCGTTTTGAGCACTTTAATGTGGATGATTTAGATAACATTTGGGGTGATAACAACAACGAGCAAGGTAATGCCTTTTCATTTGCTTATCGCTATAAGCTCTCTAAACAATCATTTATTCTAACTGAATATAACTATATCGATTCAACACGCCCTTCGCGCTGGTACGTAAACCAAGCAGTAGATAAAAAAGAAAGCCAATATCAAATTGGTTACCGCTATTACTTCAAACATTAAACGTGAATTACTCGCTGTATAAACGCATCGTGCTATCAAAATACATGCCGAGCCCAGCGGTAAATAACCAACATCCCCATAAACTGTGCTCAACAGCCACTAACAAGGTGCTACGTGAATGAATATAGGTAAATGAAAATACTAAACCTGCAATAAAGGCCCCCACTACCGCAATCCAATTTGCAAATAATAGATGCGCTAATGCAAAACTTGTCGCACTTAAATATGCACGTAGCTGCTTACTTTTAAAGACTCGTTTATAACGATGAAACATAAAGGTACGAAAAATCACTTCCTGCGGCCAGGCTGAAAAAATAGGGTAAAGAATTAACAGTAAGAACCACCACTTAGTTTGTTGCGTGGGTAAAGTAAAGAACCATTGGGGCGTAAAATACCAACTAGCTATCATCATCAATAGCGCTGCGACTAAAAAAGTAGCAACCACTCTATCGAGCGATAATTTAAGCTGCACCGGATTCCAAAGGCGAAAACGCTTAAAACGCGGATCACTTAACAACAGTAAAACACACCACCCTACTACCGATACCAAAAAAAGCAGTAAATAAGGCGCGATCACATCGCGTACGAAATACAAAAATACGGGTAAACAAAAGAATAAAAATACAAATTCGCAAATCAAAATGCGTTTGTAATAATGCTTAGGTGCCCAACGGGTAGGATCGAGTTTCAATAGCATGCCCTCCTATTACAGTATAGAAAGGCACGTTAAGAATTTAATGAATTTAATGTGAAGTAATCAACTTAGCTAAAACACCACCGATTGCTCTGAAGTGCATTGATTGGTGCCCGCTTCACATACTTTATAGGTATAGCTACCACCGCCTTTTACGCCGATGTTATCTGTGTATTCGCCATTATTACTTACTGAGTTAACAACAGTGCCATTACGGTAAATGTCGACCAAACTGCCCGATATGCCCGACCAAACAAGGTCGACATGTTGCACGCCTCTTACTTTATAGCCGGTTATGTTAAGGTCTGTATTACCTGGGTCGCCACCGCCATCACCACCGCATGGGTTAGCAATTAAGTAATCATCAGCGGCTTTTGCTTGTACTATGCCATAACCAAAGTACACATCTTTACCAGCGGCTCCCCCATCAAGCGCGCTTGCTTTTAATGCACTACGAATCTCTTCGCCGCTACAATCAGGATGATTTGACCAAACCAGTGCTGCTATGCCTGCAACGGCTGGCGTTGCCATAGATGTGCCACTCATATAGCCATAATCGCTGGCACCTACTTTTACTCTTATGGAAAGTGCGTTCAACATTTGACTTCTATCTTCTAATGCTACGCTAACAGTAGGAATACTTGTGTTATTTGGAGAGCCCAATGTGCCGCTAAAGAGCCCGGCTTCATTATTCACAATAACTGCAGCAATGCCTCCCGAGTTTTGGCAATTAAGCGCTTTATCATGAAAGCTAATACTCCCTCTATCGATGACACACACTTTTCCGTTTGCACCACTATCGACCGTATCCCCAAGCCCCATAAAGTGAGGTGAAGCGGTTTCGTCCCCGGTATTTTCCATCGCGCTCGAAGCGACCCCAAAACCATCAGCTAGCACAGCCGCAGTACTTGCAGTTCCTGCAGGATAGGTTGATAAGGTATCTACACCACCAGCGGTGACTTCTACGCAAATGGTTTCATCTTGTTTACGTTTTTTGCCGCGTCCTGTTTCACAGCTCGGAAATTGTGAAAAGCTAGCGATTTGATTATTTGCATCATTTGCACCAACCATCATTACTGACGAATAGCCTGCAGGATAACTGCGAACGCTATTGCCATCGTTACCCGCTGCGGCAATTGAAAGTCCACCAGCGCTTGCGAAGTTTTCAAAAGCTGCTGATTCAGTTGAACTGGCACCACCACCACCTAAACTCATATTAATAATGTTTGCGCCTGCTGCAGCACAAACATTCGCTGCATGAGCAAGGCTTGACGAATACCCCCAACCACTTGCATTAAACACTTTAACAATATGCATTAATACGCCAGGAGCCATGCCTATAACACCCACATTGTTATCAGCAGCACCAATTGTGCCAGCGACATGGGTGCCATGGGGTCCACCTTGCTCATACCAATTCCCTGTACCGGAATCGTTAGTACCATCTATATTGCCCCACACAAAATCGCTGTTAGATTGATCTAAGCCTGAGTCAATCACACACACCTTGATACCACTGTTGCCATCAAACAATACCTTGTCTGCTTGCGCTTGATAGACAACATACGGGGTTAATTGTTGTGTCATAGCATCGCCAATATCATCATTAAACAAATTAAAAGCTGTACGCGGGTAATCTTGTTCAATTAATTTAATGTGAGGGTTATTTAACAATCCTCTTAAGGTTTGGAGATCCTTCCCAGCAAACGACGCAGCAAAAAAGCCATCACTATCGAGCTTTATGTCACCTCCAAAACGTTTTGCAAGTGCTTTCACGACACCTTTATTGGCATTGTCGACTTGAATAATGTATCGATGATTATCAGGTTCGGCATATACACCCGCGCTAATAGAGAAGGCGATGCATACAGTAAGAGAAGAGAGTTTCATTGGTTTATGCCCCAAACACAACTATTGCAATTTTTAGAATAGTCAATTTAGGGGGAATCGCCAGTACGACTCTATACTAAAGAACATAAAAAAAGCCGCTTACGCGGCTTTGTTTAGGGTTGATTAGAAAATCAATTAAAAAACTACTGTCTTTTCAGCTGAACAAGTAGATGTACCTGCTTCACATACTTGGTAAGTATAGCTACCGCCACCTTTCCCACCAACTGCATCTGTGTAGCTACCCGTATTTGATACTGTAGCAATCATAGAGCCATTTCGGAAAACGTCCATTGAAGATACACTTGTACCTGACCAAGTTAGGTCTACACGTTTAGAACCTTTCACTTTGTAACCTTGTGCCGATAACGTGATATCACCTTCACCACCACCGTTATCACCGCCGCCATTGTCACCACCAGCACAGCCATTCGCTGTTAGGTAATCATCAGCTGCTTTTGCTTTTACGATACCGTAACCAAAGTAAACATCTTTACCTGCTGCACCAGCATCATAAGCAGTCGCTTTAAGTGCATTACGGATTTCAGTACCTGTACACGTTGGGTGGTTTGACCAAACTAGTGCTGCAATACCAGAAACCGCTGGTGTTGCCATTGACGTACCGCTCATAAAGCCATAATCGCTCGTACCAATTTTAACTGTCATTGATGCCGCATTAAGAAGCGTAGCACGGTCTTCAAATGCACCGCCAACTGCAGGAATTGTCGTCGCATTAGTGTCGCCTAATGTTCCGTAAAGCATGCCTGCTTCGTTATTAATAATTACCGCACCAACACCGCCTGAGTTTTCACAGTTTAGTACTTTATCGTGGAATGAAATATTACCACGGTCAATCACACAAATTTTACCAGCCGCACCTGAATCAACCGCCTCAGCTGTACCCATAAAGAAGGTAGACGCAGTCGCTTCACCCGCATTTTCCATTGACGATGTATTCATTGCCACACCATCCGCAGAAAGTGATGCGCTTGTTGCCATATCTGCAGGGTAAGTAGAAAGTGTATCTACACCACCAGCTGTCACTTCAACACAAATAGTTTCATCTTCAGTTGCACGTTTACCTCGGCCTGATGTACAGCTCGGGAATTGTGAGAAGTCTGCAATTTGGTCGTTATTGTCATTTGCACCAATCATCATTACTGAAGGGTAACCCGCTGGGTATGAACGCACATTGTTACCGTCGTTACCTGCAGCAGCAACCACTAAACCACCTGCCGCTGTAAAGTCAGCGAATGCATTTGATTCAGTGCTATTAGAACCACCGCCACCTAAGCTCATGCTGATAATGTTAGCGCCAGCTTGACTACATAGGTTTGCTGCATGTGCTAAATCTGATGAATAGCCCCAACCTTCAGCATTAAATACTTTAATAATGTGCATAGGTACGCCTGGTGCCATACCTACTACACCAAAACCGTTATCAGCTGCACCAATTGTACCCGCTACGTGAGTACCGTGAGGACCACCGTGCTCATTCCAGTTACCTGTACCAGAATCGTTATCACCAGTGATGTTACCCCAAACAAAATCTGGGTTAGATTGATCAAGACCTGAATCAATTACGCATACTTTCATATCTGAAGATGCATCAAACGCCAGTTGATCTGCCTGTGATTGGTATACAGCATACGGTGTTAATTGCTGTGTCATCGCATCACCAATGTCATCACTGTAAAGTGACATTGGCTTACGCACAAAATCTTGCTCAATTAGTTTAATATGTGGGTTGTTAAGAAGTCCTTTCACTTCTGATAAATCTTTCCCTGAGAAGCTTGCAGCAAAAAATCCATTTGAATCTAGTTTAATATCACCACCAAGTTTTTTAGCGAGCGCTTTTACTACGCCTTTGTTGTTGTTATCAACTTGGATGATAAAACGGTTTTCATCTGCTGCTTGCGCAGTAGCTACTGTGCTTAACGCTAGTAGTACTGATGTAGTTAATGTTTTTAATTTCATATAGCTTTCCCAGATTACATAAAGTAAGACACATGCTTTGCAAGCCGTATCTGTATTCGGGAATAAAGTTAACTAATATTTAACATTTCAACAACAAAATTCACATATTCCAAATCAACAAAACAATACATACTTTTAAATATAAGCAGACATCCAAACACCTTAAGAGCTAAACTTCTAAATCACTCTTTGCAATAACTCCCCCAATTAATCGAAAAAAAGGGATAATATTTCCAAATAACCAGTAAAACTCATCAGACCTGACTTTCAATATCTAAATGAAAATAAGTCCCGTTTTTAACTCTATTTTATATAACCGCAAAAACCTCGTTACATTTGTTTACATTGTCTTTGTAAACAAAGTTAACATCACATAAAAATGTCACACACACGGCAAAAATACGCTTGATGGAAGCCTTATCACTAGGCTAAAGCGCTAGGAGAAATAGAAAGTAGGAAATAGTTGGGTAGATAATTAAGGTGGAACAAAAAAGCGCCCTAAATAAGGGTTATTTAAGGCGCATTAAAGCTTAGTCGATAAGACCATACTCTTTATCAAGAATATCGATCACTTCTTGACGTGGATCGCTTGGAATTTCTAACTGTTTACCAACAATTTTGCTCGCAATACCTACGTAAGTGTCTGACACTTGCATCATCACATCTACCGGTAGTTTGTAACCCTTGGCAAGTTCTTCACGTTCATCCATGCGATCTTTATTAAGTAATACATCGCTATCAGGCACGTTATTAATTAATAACTGGCGGAAACCCTCTTTCGAGTTTTCAACAATCTTACCATCGCGATAAGCTGGGCCATCCCAAATACGTGATGAATCTGGTGTACCAACTTCATCGATATAAATAAGCTTATGCGAACCATCAACTTCTTCAACGTAGCCAAACTCAAACTTCGTATCCACAAAAATTTGGTCAAGCTCTGCAAGTTGCTCGCTAATTAGCTTAAAGCCTTCAGTTAATAGCTTTTCGTATAAATCGATATCGCTTGCCGACTTAAAGTTAAATGCCGCTAAATTGTTTTCGATGTTTTCGCGCGTAATGTTTACATCATCTACTTCTGGCACTTCTGCTACGCCAGTAATAATGCCTTTAGTCGATGGTGTAATTAATACATTGTCTAATTTTTGGTGAGCTTCTAACCCTTCTGGTAAATCAATACCACAGAAGTTGCGAACGCCTTTTGCGTAATCGCGCCACATACTACCCGTAATGTATTGGCGTGCAATTGCTTCAACGCGAACAGTTTCAGCTTTACGTACAATCCATACATAAGGGTGTGGAATATCAACAATGTGGTTACCCGCAAGGCCTGCTTCATCAAATAATTTAAACCAGTGAGACGCCACTGAGTTAAGCGCAATACCTTTACCTGGTACACCGTTAAGGCCGTTTTCACCTTGCCAAATACAGTCAAACGCTGAAATACGGTCTGAAATAACCATCAGTGCAAGTGGTGTATCTTTTGGAATGTTATATCCCTTTTCTTCGATTAAGCGAACGCTGTCTTGCTCGGTTAACCAATAAACACTGCGAACTTTACCGCTGTGAACCTTACCTTTGGTACGGATCGGTAAATCGTCATTTACGTCCAAAACCTTATATGAACTCATGGAAACTCCAAAAGATATTTTTGATACTAGAAAAGCGCGTTATGCACTCTAAATTGGGGTGCGCCAATTTTAGTGAAAAGTCACTGTAAACTCAATAATTGAACAAAAAAAGCAAGGGTATGAATTGCTATCGCAAAAGATTGGTTTCAAGGTGTTGTTGTTATAGTATCACACCAATATAAACTAATTTTGTGCAGTCATGTTAGCGATAAACAATCTCACTTTTTCATACCCAGGTGCTCGCAGTCAATTTGTGCTGCATGATTTTGCCTTAGCAAAAGGCGAGCATGTGTTTATTTACGGCCCAAGCGGCAGTGGTAAATCAACATTGCTCTCACTAATTACCGGGGTGCAACAGCAAAACAGCGGCTCAATTTCGATTTTAGACACGGCTTTTTCGACTCTTTCACAAAAACAAAAAGATCGCTTTCGCGCAGATCACATAGGTTATATTTTTCAGCAATTTAATTTAATTCCTTTTTTATCAGCTACTGAAAATGTAGCGCTAGGGTGTGAGTTCTCAAAAATACGTACTGAAAAAGCCATAACCAAATACGGCAGTGTTGAAAAAGGAGCGACGACATTATTAATGGCGCTTGGATTAAGCGAACAAAATATTGCTAAACCAGTCAATCAACTAAGCATAGGGCAACAACAACGCGTTGCCGCTGCCAGAGCATTACTTGGTGAACCAGAACTTATCATTGCCGATGAGCCAACGTCAGCCCTTGATAACGACGCCCGAGAAGAATTTATTAACCAGCTTTTTGAGCAAGCTAACAATAATCAAACCAGTATTTTATTTGTCAGCCACGACCAAACGCTCGCAAATTTATTTGATAGGCAATTAGCACTTTCAAGCTTTATGCAGGAGAAAGCACTATGAGCTTATTAACCCTCTCACGCAAAAGCTTACTGAATCGTTTTTCTAGTATTGCGATAACAACCATAGCTATAGCGCTAAGTATTACCTTGTTACTACTTATTGAACGCGCCCGTGTTGATGCCAAAGCAAGCTTTCATAATACGGTATCAGGCACCGACTTAATTGTCGGTGCTCGCACTGGCAATACCGAATTATTACTTTTTTCGGTATTTCGTATCGGTCACCCAACTAACAATTTAAGCTTCAAAAGCTATCAAGATATTACTAGCAAGCGCTCTGTAAAATGGGCGATTCCACTGTCACTTGGTGATAGCCACAAAGGTTTTAGCGTTATTGGTACCAATAATGACTACTTTGCTCATTACCGTTATGCCAATAAGCAAAATCTTGTATTCACAAAAGGGCACGCTTTTGAACAAGTAAATCATGTAGTGCTTGGCAGTAATGTAGCTAAAAAACTGCATTACCATTTAGGTGACTTGATTGTACTGTCGCATGGCGCTGGCAATACCAGCTTTCACCATCATGACGATCACCCATTCAAAGTCGTGGGTATATTAGCGGCAACAGGCACAGCGGTAGATAACAGCGTGCATGTGCCACTAGTTGCAATTGATAATATTCATGGTTCAACAACGCCTAATATTAGCAAAAATCACCAAGCAGATGAGCATCATGAACATAATCATGAACATGATGATAAGAACCATCAGCACCACAACGAACAAAGTGATAAACATAACAAGTTGCCAGCCCTATCAAATGCGGAACTAACCGGCCAACCAAAACAGATCAGCGCATTTTTATTAGGCCTAAAAAGTCCAATTTTTGCACTCCAGCTACAACGTAATATCAGCCAATATAAGCAAGAGCCATTGCTGGCGATTATGCCCAAATTCACCCTACGCCAGTTATGGGAAGTAGTCGGTCTATTTGAAAAAGCCTTATTGGTTATCTCGGGTGCTGTTGTCGTTATTGCTTTACTTGGCATGTTGACTAATTTATTGGCAAGTCTCAGTCAACGTCGCCGCGAACTTGCGATTTTACGCTCAGTGGGTGCTTCGCCGCGTACTATATTCACTCTGCTTGGCTTAGAAGCTTTTTTAATCACAGTATGCGCCACCTTGCTGGCTATCGCATTTTATTACCTTGTTATTGTGTTGCTTGCTAACATGCTTGGCAGCATCAGCGGTATTCACTTGCAACTTATGGCACTTAGCCAATATCAAATGAGTTTATTGGCTGGTATTATTTTGCTTGGCACCTTATTTGGTTGTTTACCTGCTTACAAAGCATATCGTTACGCATTGAGCGATGGCTTAACCATAAAAGTTTGAGAATTATATGAAACGACATTCGCTATTGTTTACTTTTTTCGCCTTAATAACGTTATTAAGTAATCAGCTGTTTGCCAATGGAAAAGCAAAAGAGCTTTACTGGGAAGACCTCATTCCTAAAGGCTATTCATCATCACCAGTTGAAGGGCAAGCTTCACACAATGAAAACTCTGAAGCCAACTGGGTGCAACCCGATTTAAACGCGCCTATTGTAAAAGAGCTGAATAATACCATGGTGACATTACCTGGTTTTGTGGTGCCACTTGAGGGTGATGATGAAGTGATCACCGAGTTTTTATTAGTACCATATTTTGGTGCCTGTATTCATGTACCACCACCGCCACCAAATCAGATAGTGCACGTAACCTTTAAAGATGGCGTACCGATTGAAAGCCTTTACGATGCCATTTCTGTTACAGGTAAAATGAAAACCGAAAGCTGGGAAGGCGAGCTAGCAAAGGTAGGTTATCGTATCGAAGGTGTAGGCGTTGCGCCATTTGACCTTTAAATACATCTAAACAAAAAAGGCGCTGCGGCGCCTTCTATTTCTGACAATTTTTACAATACACTGTACTGCGTTGTCCTTGACGAATTTCCATTAGTGGCTCTTTGCAGGTTACACACGGCTCACCTTTACGCCCATACACCAATAACTTCTGTGCAAAATAGCCTGGCTTTCCATCGGTTTGGGCAAAGTCTTTGAGTGTTGTGCCACCCTGTTCAATGGCATCCGCTAATGTTTGCTTTACGATAGGCACTAATTGTTGGTAACGCTTTTTAGAGATCTTACCTGCCGCGCGCTTAGGGTGAATACCCGCTTTAAATAAAGATTCATTGGCATAAATATTACCCACTCCTACAACCACGCTGTTATCCATTAAAAACTGTTTTATTGCAGTTTGCTTTTGTCGTGATTTTTCATAGAGGTAGTCAGCATCAAATTCGTCTTTTAATGGCTCAGGACCCAATTTTAGTAAGCTGCTATGAATTTCACCCGCTGCTTGCCACAAACAAGCGCCAAAACGACGTGGATCATTCAGACGGAGTACTTTGCCATTTTCGAGCTCTATTTCGATATGATCATGCTTTTTGAGTGGTACAGAATTATCGACTACCCGCAGATTCCCCGACATGCCTAAGTGCAAAATCACACTACCTGCATCCACACTAATCATTAGGTATTTTGCACGGCGGCTAATGTCTATTATTACGTTACCTTCAAGTTGATAAACGTCGTCTGGTACCGGCCAACGCAATTGCGCTTGATGCACGCGCACTTGTTTCACCGTTTGCTTGAGCATATGTGGCGAAATGCCTAAACGGCTTACTTCAACTTCTGGTAATTCAGGCATAAAAAACTCTAAAACTCCGTGGTAGGAAATAACTGATTGCAGGTTTGTTTATCTAATTTTAAACGACGCGCTTGATTATCATCAACAAAACACCCACCTGGCGTAGTAAATACGTCAAACACCAAACTGCGATCATAACCTGCAATGAAAAGTTCCACGCTTGCGAGCGCCGAGGACTTTTCATCAACTATCGGCATCATCTCACCGCTTGCTTGTCGCCAATTTAAATCAAGCAATTCAACATCAATATTTAACTGCTTATTAGTGCGCCAACTCGTACCAATTCGCTCAATTTTAAAGTCGCTGTATTGATAGGTCAGCACTGCGCTATTGGGTGGTAACAGTGATTGCGTAGCCTCATCATCAGACGTCGAGATAATCTTATGATGCAGTCCATTAAACAAAAAAATCATAATTAACATGGCAAAAATAATGACATTATTCCAGCCGGTTCGTCCAAGCCTAATCATTTCGATCCAAAACGAGTCTATTTCAGTATTACTAAGTTTATCTGAAACAAGCAGTTTTAGCATGCTTATAAGTAATACCAAATGAGTAATTTCTGTCGCTGTTAAAAGGTTATTTTTTTGCTAAACTATGCGCCAAAATTTAAGGAGTTCCGTCCATGGCAATGTATGTAGTGGGTCATAAGATCCCTGATTCAGATTCTATCTGCGGTGCAATTGCACTTGCATATTTAAAGAATCAAATTGGTGAAGCAGCAATCGCAACACGTTTAGGCGATGTATCACCTGAAACTCAGTTCATTTTAGACACATTTGGTTTTGAAGCACCTGAGCTTAAAATGAGCTACGCAGGTGAAGAGGTTTACATTGTAGACCACACTGAAAAAACCCAAGCACCAGATGACATTGATGAAGCAACGGTTGTTGGTGTTGTTGACCACCACAAACTGGGCGATTTAACAACGTCTACACCTCTTGAGTGTTGGATCCGCCCTGTAGGCTGTTCAAATACCATCATTAAGATGATGTATGATTTCTATGGTGTTGAAATTCCAAAGAACATCGCAGGTCTTATGTTAGGTGCAATCCTATCTGATACTGTTATCTTTAAGTCACCAACTTGTACTACTGCTGATATCAAGTGTGTTGAAGTACTTGCTGAAATCGCAGGTATCGAAGACTACAAAGCATTCGGCATGGAAATGTTTAAAGTAAAATCAGCGGTTGAAGGCACACCAGCTCGTGACCTAGTTATGCGTGATTTTAAAGACTTCAACATGAACGGTAACCTTGTAGGTATCGGTCAGTTAGAAGTTATCGACCTAGCGGTATTCGACGGCATCAAAGCAGATCTTGAAGCTGACATTGCAAAGCTAAAAGAAGAAGGTGGTCGTCATTCTGTATTCTTACTACTTACAGACATCATGAAAGAAGGTTCACAAATGCTAATCGCGTCTGATGACGAAGGCATTGTTGAGCGTGCTTACGGTGTTGCGCCAGAGCAAAGCCGCGTTTGGTTAGATGGTGTACTAAGCCGTAAGAAGCAAGTAGTGCCACCGCTACAAGATGCATTTGCTTAATTTAAGCTTTAGCAAAAAAAGGCGCGTTTAGCGCCTTTTTTAATGCTTAAGATAAAGCGCCATTTCGCTATGCAAGCCCTCATTTAAGCTCTATGCTTATATAAATTCAATTAGTTAAGTTTGTGATGCCATTAATAGTATTTTTGTTTTGTGTTTTATTTGCAGCTGCGCTTGATGCGACAGAGACAGAGCAAGCAACACAGCAAAATATTAGCGCTCACATTCAAAAGCAAAGTAACTTAACATTCTCCAATTACGAAAATCGCATTGAACAGCTTTCGCTTAAACACAATCAAGACAACCTTGAGATGCTGGCCGCGCTGAATCAGTTCAATGAACAAAATCCAACAAATAATTTAAACGAACTCGCCTACTTATTAAGTTACCGCTGCTATCTTGAACTGGTGAATAACCAACAAGATGCCTACCAACAAACAGAACAAAGTTTACTGGCACTGACTATCAGCTCAGCCTCAGAACCCGCTATTTCTGCAGCGACCAGCTTTTGTAAATCTTGGCGCTATTATTTTGAAAAAGATGCTAAGCAATACGATCTCTACATTGAGCAATCATTTAACTATGCACTCAATGCACCAACACCTGTGCTTAAATACTGGATTGCCATCAGCTTTGCCATGATGGCGCAAGATACAGGCAGGCACTCGGCGGCAATTGAGGCAGCAAAATTAGCAATGACCATTGCTAACGTTAATAAAGACAATTACCGAGAAGCCACCAGTAGAGCAATTATCGCAATTTCAGAAGCAGAGCTAGGTTTTTTTGACGACGCTCTGATAAATAACCAATGGGCGATTGATTGGTATAAAAGTGTTGACCAACAAAATGCCATTTTAGGTCTGTATCAAAATAGAGGGTTTATTCTGAATAGCCAAGGTAATACAGCACAAGCAAAAGCCATTTACCTAGACGCTATTGAACAGGCTAAAAAGCTGGACAACCAAGATGCAATTCACGAAATTTACAGCAATTTAGCTGCAATTGCCTTTACTGAAGGCGACCTTGCGCTTTCAAATGACTACGCAGAAAAGACACTGCAATATGCACAACAAAGTGACTATCAAACCCTCGCTGCGCACGCCTACTCAATTATGGCGATTAATAATGTTTATTTAAATCAGCTCGACCTAGCTCAAGAGTACTTCGATAAAGGCAATAGCTATTTTGAAGAGTATAAAATGATTAGCTTGTTGGCAGATAACTATAAATCTTGGTCGGAAGCGATGGCCAGCATTGAAAATTTTGAAGCGGCATATAAAGCACAGCTGCGCTACAAAGAACTGAGTGATAAAATATTTAACACCGAACGCGAAAGCCGCATGCTACGCATTAAAGAGCTTTACGAGGTGGCCCAAAAAGATCAAGAAATTGAGCAACTAGCGTTTGATAATCAGCGCAAAAATACTGAAATTGAAAACAAGTCATTGCAAAAACGAATATGGGTATTAAGTGCTGTTATCACTTTGTTGGCCTTTATTATTTTGTCGTTTTTTTATCGCAAGCTAAATACATCCAATAAAAAGCTAACCAAACACAATACTAAGCTCAATGAAGAACGCTTTATCGATCCGCTTACCCAAGGTTTAAACCGTCGCTTTTTTGAAGTACAACAGCGCGAGCGTATGCTAAATGTACCTGAAGTTAGCTTTAGCTTATTCGCCCTTGATATTGACCACTTTAAGTCACTCAACGATACCTATGGCCACGCCTGTGGCGACCAGGTACTGAAACAATTTTGCCAGCGCATTCGGCAATCCATTCGCCAGCAAGATAATCTGATTCGCATGGGTGGTGAAGAGTTTTTACTGGTGATTGAAAATAGCAACCTAGAAGCTGATGCTCAACTCATAAAAAAATTACTCACTATTACTAATTCAGAACCCATTACATTTGAGCTACATAACATTTCAATTTCGGTATCGATTGGCGCTGCTTCTAACGTCAATATTTATGATGAGACAACATTAGACTTTGCCCTAGAACTTGCAGATCAAGCGTTATACAAAGCAAAGCAGGCGGGACGAAATCAAGGGGAACTATTAGATTTGTATCAAATCAACCTAGCAAGTGTGATTAATAACTACGATATGATTGTTAGTAAGACGGTTACCCGTCGCCCACAATAATAAAAAATGAGCTGAAAGCTACTTAAATCTCAAGCAACATTCAAGTAAATACTTGATGATGCCTATTTACAATTAGAACCACTAAACAGCAAAACTTTTGTCCTGTCATCAACGCAGCTTTACAACTTAAAAATAAAACGCTTACGTAAGTGAATGGGTATTACTAAATTAAGTTGACTTAAAATTCAGACAATAAAAAACCCGAGATAAACTCGGGTTTTTTTAATTCTTTCAGCAAATCACAATTACTTGATTTTTGCTTCTTTGAAAATCACGTGTTTACGTACTTTTGGATCGTACTTTTTGATTTCCATTTTTTCAGGCATGTTACGCTTGTTTTTGTCGGTAGTGTAGAAATAACCAGTACCAGCAGTAGAAACTAAACGGATCTTATCACGCATGACTCAAGCTCCTTATACTTTTTCGCCGCGAGCACGGATATCAACTAATACCGCGTCGATGCCTTTCTTATCGATAATACGCATACCTTTAGTAGTAGTACGTAATGTAACGAAACGCTTTTCGCTTTCAACCCAAAAACGGTGAGTTTGTAGGTTAGGTAAAAAACGACGCTTAGTCGCATTGCGAGCGTGTGAACGGTGGTTACCTACCGCTGGACGCTTACCTGTAACTTGACAGACTTTAGACATGTCTATTTATCTCCAATAACTTCGCTCGAGCTAAATCATTTCTTCCGAGGTTTGTGTACGTTTCTGCCCCGGAATTAATCAAAGGGCGCTCTTTATACAGCAAATACAGGCTAAGATCAAGAAACCCGATCTTTAGTTCAGCTCATGTGTAAATTTTATAGCGGCTAATTATAGTGATCTCTTGCCCCGAGGGAAAGTAAAACTTGCTTTTATTTTCACTATTTCCGCGAATTAAGCAAAACAGCCTGTTTTTTCGAGTTTTCTTTTTACAAATAGAGCTAAATTAGCCAACTAATTTCATAAGCAAAAGCACAAAGTGACGATAAATTTTCTCACTTTGTGTCAAAGTTTTTAATTAAGCTTACTCTTGCACTAACACTTCTTGTCCTGATGTGAGTCTTTCGGCGCCTCTGGTCGCAACTTTATCGCCTAATTTTAATTGCTCCAATGTTACAGGACGCACTTCAACTTTACTGCCTTGCCCTTGGCCAACTTCCACGGCAACTTGTTGTGCTTTATTGTCATCTTGTATTTTTACAACATGAACACCTGCTTTTCGTAAAATAAGCGCATCACGCTCAACTAATAAGCTTGGTTGTGTTTTTTCAATATTAAAATCAACATCAACAAGTTGGCCACTGGCCCAACTCATTTTATTGTTTGCACTCAGCTTAGCGCGCACTTCAAATGTCTGCGAGCGCGAATCTGTGGCTGGAATAACTGCGCTTACCGTTGCCTTACCGGTTTGCAAATTATCAAAGCTGCCGCTACTTAAGCTAACGTTTTGGCCAACCGCTGCATATGCCAAGTACTTTACCGGTGCATAAAAACGTACTTCCAAGTTATTGATATCAATAAAATGCACCAACTTATCGGCACGGCTTGCATCACTGCCAGCTAATAAAAAGCGTTTGCTGACTATGCCGTCAAATGGTGCAACTACAGTTGCTCGCGCCATGCGGTCTTCAATTTGTTTCAGCTTCACTTTTGCCAGCTCAATATCGGTGAGTGCTAAGTCATGCTGACTTTGTACTAAATCAACTTGGTTTGCCGCAGCACTGCTGGTCTTAGCTAATTTTTTTAGCCGCTCAAGCTCTTGGCGTTGATAAGTTAAATTAACTTCAGCACGCTTAATCATAATGCGCTGCTCTGCCGCTTCTAATTCAAGCGGTAGCATTTCAATTCGCGCTATCACATCACCTTGCTTTATCATGGCGCCTGGCTCTGCAACAAAACTAAGCTTACCCGCGGTGCCAACGGTTAAATCAACATCGCCTTTACCTCTTAAGGTACCGTTCAAAGCCACGGTTTGAACAAGTGGCGCTTGCTCAACCAATTTAACCGCAACCGTTGGCAAGGCATATAAAGGTGCAACCAACAGCGATGAAGCAACTAACAGCGTATTTAATGGTTTATTCATCTTGGTATCCCTTATTTATTAGCAACCAGGTCTAATTGTGTTTTGTCGTTTTTAGTATTTGCTTGTTTTAATTGCGGTGGCGTTTGTTTACCTAGTAGTAATAAACTTGGCATTAAAATTAAGGTAAACATGGCACTAATTGCCATGCCGCCAACAATTACTGTCGCCAGTCCACGATAAATCTCCGAGCCAACACCCGGCATTATCATCAGTGGCAACATGCCAAATAAACTGGTTAAGGTACTTAAGTAAACCGGTCTTGCACGAATAAGTACTGCATTTTCAACCGCTTCACGACGTGATAAACCACCACGTTCGCCTTGGCGAGTTTGATCTACTAATAAAATCGCATTGTTTACAACCAGCCCGAGTAAAATAATAAAGCCAATCATGGTCAATAAATCGAGTGACTGAAAACTCACAACGTTAAGTGCCGCTAGCGCCAATATGCCGCCTGCTGCGGCCAGAGGCATAACTAACAACACCAACAGGCTATCGCGAGCCGATTTAAACAGCGCCGTCATCAACAAAAATAAAATAAATAGCGCCAGCACAAAGTTGTAGGCCATTTCTTCAATTGCTGAATTCATTTTTTGCGCATTACCCGCCAAAATCGCGTTCGCTGAACGAGGTAAATTTTCACGCACAACAGGCATCACTTGTTCAGTAAGTATTTTTTGCGCCTGCTGTAAACTCATATCGTTTGGCGGTGTAATTTGAATACTAACAGTACGGTAGCCATTTACACGGCGTAATTGAGATGGTCCAACGGTTCGCTCAATAGTGGCTAGCTCACCCAGCGTTTGCACACCAGCCAATGGTGTTGTGATAGGTAAACTCGCTAGCTCTTCGGGGCTTTGCCATGGATTAGCGCGTAAAATTACGTTCATGCGTTCGTTACCGTCAAAGTATTCGCTAATAAACATACCGCTGGTAAAGGCTTGCACCGCACTTGCAACATCACGGCGTGTTAAACCCGCTTGCGTAATGCGTCTATCATTTGGCGTGAGTCGCAATTCAGGCTCAGCCATATTAAGAGAAGGTTGCGGCTGCGCCATTGCTTCTGGCATAGCTTTTTTCACTTCAGCCAGTGCTAGTTGCGCAGTAGACATCAATTGCTCCATATCAGAGCCCTGCAAGTCGATGCTTAAAGTGCGGCCGTTGCCCCCATTTGCTACTTGGATCATCGAGCCTCTAAATAAAAAGACTTGGGTATCGGGTAGCTCTACAAATATTTCCTCACGAGCAACTTGCATTAACTCTTCTACGCGCTGAGCGTCGGCAGAATAAATAAAGCCACCCGCATTTGAACCAAACACATAGAAATTAAAATCTTTAATTGCAGGTGATTTCTCACCTAAGTAATAAGGCATTAAGCGCTGTTTTACTTTCTCAGCCAGCTCCTCTTCCATGTAGTCAATATTGGCACCAGCTGGTGTTACTAAACTATAAAAGAAGCCATCAGTTGGTGCGCGCGGCATAAAGTCAGTTTGCGGCACTAAGGTATATGTCACCAGCAACGCGCCACCTAACAATCCTACCACCCAAGAAACTTGCTTAGTACGAGTGCTAGTCAGTCGCATAATTAAATTAGTTAATCTACGCCAGTAGGCGTGAAATTGATCGTCGTTATTTTCATTGCTGAGTAAATATTTACTGGCAATAGGAATAATACTGATAGCACTAATTAATGAGGCAATTACCGCAATAGAAAGCGTTAACGCTAAATCTGAAAAGAGCTGACCTTCAATACCCGCCATAAATAAAATTGGTAGGAAAATCGCCACACTGGTTGCGGTTGAGGCAAATAGCGCACCACTTACTTGCACTGCGCCTTTTAACACGGCTTGCTTTCGTGCCATACCTGCTTGCATTAATCGCGTGATATTTTCTTGCACAATAATCGCAGCATCAAGCACTAAACCTACAGCAAACGCCAATCCTGCCAACGACACCACATTTAAACTGCGGTTAAAAATACTTAGCGCTAAAAAAGCCACCATTAACGACACCGGAATTGTCGATGCAATAATTAACGTTGTACGCCAACCTCTGAAAAACAACCACAAAATGCCGCAGGCCAATAGCACGCCTAGGCCAAGGTTACTTTTTACCAACTGTAATGCGTTACGAATATGCACAGATGCGTCGTAGCTTAATTCAATCGCTAAGCCTTCTCGGGCTAATATACCTTCGTTTAACTCTTTAATTGTGGCATTCAGCTCATCAAGTACTGCAACAGTATTCGATTCATTGGCACGGGTAAGCGTAATGTAATAAGCAGGTTTACCATTTCGCAGCGTCATTGCACGGCGGTCTGTTACGGTATTTTCAATTTTCGCTACATCGCCTAAGAAAATAGCACGCTCACCTGAATAGCCAATGCGCATCTGCGCCATATTATCTAAATCATATTGCCCAGTGAAGCGTACGGTATATTGGCGACGGCCAACATCGGCAACACCTCCTGAAGTGTCAGTTGACGACGCTAAGGTTTGGCTAATTTGGCTTAAACTAATACCCAATGCGGCTGCTTTATGGGGATCAAAAGTAACGCGTAATTCACGTGGCCTTTCACTCGCCAAGTTAACAAACGCAACTCCAGGGATTTTAGCCAAACGCGGTTGAATTAATTCATCAATTTGTTTTTGATAACGCGCCATATCGAGATGGCCACTACTTTGTGTTGGTACCACCAACAAGGTTGCCGCTGTAGGCCCACCGGAGCCAGGCCCTGCATTACCACCTGCAGTAACAATTGGGTCCATGGCATCTAAAGGCAAAGGCGGTGCTTGGTTTAAGCTGTTTAGCACATTTAGCATCGCCTCTTGCATATCGCTACCAACAGCAAAGGTTAAATTAATAAAACCCTGCCCTTGGTTAATTTGCGTATTTACCTCAAGCGCACCAGGCGTGTTTTTTACCGCATTTTCTAACGGCTCGATGATCACAGACTCGATTTCTTCTGGGGCAGCTTGGCGCCAACCTGAAATAATCGTGATTTGTGGTTGCTCGATGTCGGGGGTTAATTGGATAGGTAGTTTAAAGATACTAATTGTGCCAAACAGCATAATTAGCACTAAAATCACCAGCACGCAGGCTGGGTTTTTTAAGGAACTTCGTGTGATATTCATAATGATAATACAGGGGTATAACTAGGTGTAGTCTAGTTGTTTGTACCATCATTGCTAGTTGTAAATTGTGTTTAAATATTTCGAAAAGTTGAACACACAAAGAGCCAAGATAAATGACATAGTAACAAACTAAATCATCTAAAAATTCGTTTTATTATATGATTTAGTTTGACACAGTATCGATTGGTAATAGCTTATCTTTACCCCATTCGCTCCAACTGCCATCGTACACTTTCACATTATCAAACCCCGCAACCTCGGCGGCTAATGCTAAAATACACGCGGTTACACCGGATCCACAACTAAATATAAACTCTTTGGGTGCAGGAACAAGTTCGTTAAAAACTTGTTTGAGTGTCGCTTTATCTAACAACCCACCTTGTTCGAGCAAGCTGGCGTAATGCAAGTTAAGCGAGTTTGGAATGTGTCCACTACGCATCCCTTCACGCGGCTCTGCTTCTTGTCCGCTAAAACGGCCATAACCTCTCGCATCAACAATTTGAATATCGTCATTGTTAATTGCATTCAATACATAGTGCTTATCAACAAATAGTTGCTTATCTTGCTGAACTTTAAAATTACCTTTCACTGCTGGTATCGCGTAACTTTCAACAACGTCAAAACCCTGTTGCTGCCATGCAGGTAAGCCGCCACGTAAAATAGCAACATTATCAAAGCCCATGGTTTTAAACATAAACCAAGCGCGCGCCGCAGAGAACAAACCTTGCTTATCATATACAACCAAATGCGAATCTTGATTAATTCCTAACTGCTGTATTTTATCTTCAAAAACGTGCGCACTCGGCATGGTATTAGGTGATGCTGAGGTTACATCTGCAATACATTTACTAAAATCAAAACGTATTGTTCCTGGGATCACGCCACAACTTTGATCTTTTGATTTATTTACCGGGTTATCCATACTGGCATCAAGAACAACTAAGTTAGTGTCATCGAGGTGTTGCTTTAACCAAGTACAATCCACTTGAAAATCAGTGTTATCAAATACTGAATTAGTCATTACAAACTCAACCCTTTTACTTGTACTAAATCAAAATCAGCAAGTTCTGGTACTAGCTGCTGTAGCTTGTCTTCAGTTTCATTTAAAGTGCGTAAACAACCGCAATATTGATTCGCTTTTTGTTCGAGTTGCACAACTTTCTTTTGTAATGACTTATCAATTTCGCTGGCGATAATATCAATACGCTCACCCATGCCTGTGATTTTCTGCTCGATATTGCCTTCATTTGATTCAAATGCATCACCAAGCGCAACTAAAATAGCGCCGAGCGAACCATGCACAGCAGAGTGAATTTTTTGACTGATTTCTTTTTCAAAAAAATCATCTAATTTAGAAAGGGATTGGGGTGCGATATAGAAAAAGTCATCACCCGCTTTAAACTTATCTTTTAGGGCAATTTCAACGTACTTTAGTTGGTCTTTTAATACTTCTGGCTCTTTATCGGTAAAGCCTGTAACCACTTGTTCAATTGCTGACAAGCCTAAATTAACACCGTCGGTAGCAAGTTTAACCAGTTCAGGTACCGTACTGCGCAACCCTTTACTGTATTCTTTTAAAACTTGCATCTCTTCATCGTTAAGCTCAACCCAACGGCCGCGAATAAACAACTGAGTGTCGTTATTTATCTGCACATTGGTTTGCCCTTTATCAACAATGCGAATGACATCATCGGTAATAATTAAGCCATGTCCAAGCTCAACATCACATAATTCATCAGCCAACGATGCATTTGAAAACAGTAAGCTTGTAATCAAAAAGACCCAAAATCGCACCAACTTCATAACAATTCTACCCCAAAGATAACCCAACAAGATTATCAAACTAACGAGGTAGATACCAAATCATTTCGCATAGCGCATTAAACGTAAGTGCACATCTGAGGTTTTGCTTCTTAGGTTTGTTTTACCGCTATAAAAAGCCACGGCCCATGCTTGAGTAATACTGCCAACACCGCTTGTATTGGTCCAATAGTTTTGCGCCAACGTTGCTGGGAATACAACGTTATTAATTGCCGCATCAACGCACTGGCGTTCAACAAGCGAACTTAACTCTTTAACATTCGGCAACTGCCAATCGTCAAAGCCAGCGTATTGGTAATCTGCTGCAACTAGCAAGGCTTGTTGCCAAGTTAACTGCTCAGTGCCACCGGTGCAGGTGTTATTAGTCGCATCCCACGCTTGGCCAATGCTGCAACGCATCCACATCAGGCCAGTTAAATTATCAACCGCGGTGCCATCTGCATTTACCGTAAATTGTGCTGTTGGTGACGTACTAGGAATATTGCCAACACATACTTGCGCATTAGCAGAGCATGCAAAAACAGTCGTAGCTACAATAATCGATAATTTACTAAAAATACGCATAGTACCCTCTTTATTAATCATCATTACTGGTGTCTCGCACTAAACGTATGTAGCCAAGATTTTGTTTAGGATAACCAATGTCTTTACCTGAAAACATATCAATCGCCCAAGCAAATGCGCTTTGCCCACCTTCAGCGCTGGTTTGCATTGTCCAATACGGAAGTACACCATCAATTGCGAGTGTTGCCGAGTGCGGGAAAAAATCAGAGATCAGCACACTGCCCGAGCCCTGCTGACCGAAATGCAGTAGCGAGCTTAGCTCACTATGGGTTGGCACTCGCCAATTATTACCGCCACAATAATTAATCTCATTAACCTCTGTTACATACTGGTCAAGACCACAATTAACCGTACTTGGGCAAGAAACTTGTGCGGGCGCCTCTACCCCAGCAAAACCACCATTATTAACCGTTGTTAAATACCAACTATAAGTATTTTGTGCCTCGCGCAGTTGCGTATTAGGCAATGTACCACTACTGGGCTGCTTAACTTCCCAAATTAGCCCTGAAATATTATCTCTTACACAGCTAAAGTTAATGGCATTGTCTGCCAACTCTCCAGCAAACTGATCAAGCTTGGTGAAATCAAATGCCTCAGGGCCGCTGCCAACTTTATCAAGTAAGCCGGCGTGAATATCGCGGCCAAGCGCTGCGTCCTGCCTTGGGAATTCAGTTGAAACGCAGTTAATTAACTCTTTGCTGTTATCAAAACAGCGATTCATTCCGCTATCGTTAATTAAGCCAAGAGCTTTTGGCTCTGCAAGTACCTGTGTTTGTGCACTGTCAGTGCGATTGGCACTATCAGTTACCGTTAGCTCAAATATAAGGCTTTCAGGAGCATCAACATCTGGCACTATAAATTGAGTTTTGCACACATCGCTATTATCGAGTGTAACTGTTACTCCTGATTGCTGAACCCAATTACAGCGAAAGCTGGCGTCAACACTGGTTGAAGCACTTGCATCTAAGGTAACAGTGGAAAATTCTTGCGCGCTTTGGTTTGCGCCGGCATTGGCAAAAATTAGCTGATTACTTTTTTGTAAGGTTAGCGCTAACTCGTTAGATTGCTGACCGTCTTCATCGTCAGTGATGGTTAAACTAAACGTTACCTCGTCATTTTGTTCAAGTAATGGATGTGTAAATGTTAAATCAGCAGATGATTTATCGGCAATGGTAATTGCCGTTCCTGCAACTTGTTGCCACAAATAACTGACTAATTGACCATTTTCATCTGGATCAAATGAGCTACTGCTAGACAATACAATGGTATCGCCATATTGTGACGGTAAGCTTGTTGGCGCAGTTTGCTTAATTGAAACAACGGGTAATAAATTAACTGAGTTAATCGACACCACCAAGTTATCACTTACCGTACGGTTATCTGGGGCAACATATTCAACAGATAACTCAATTGTTTGATCTTGCTTTACATCGGGCGCGATAATTTCTTGCTTTGCTCCCTCCAGTGGAAAACCTTCTATTTGCGGCCCACTTAACTGTCGCCAAGTAAACGTACCACCTTCAGGGCTTGCAACCGCATTAACTGAAAACGTAAGTTTTTCATCGAGTGCAATATCACTTCCGGCATTAACAGACAAAGGCGCGCTGGTATTGTCATCGTTAGATGAATCTGAGCCGCCACCGCACCCCAATACTAACATGGCACTTAAGCAAGTGAGCAACACGGAACGCTGTTTTCCTATGGTCATAAATAACACCTAATCAAAAGTCGTTTTCTAAAATATAAAAATTTAATGCAAAAAAGCAGCCATAATTTTTCAACTATGACTGCTTTTTTAGAAATAAAATAATCGTTCTGAGCTACATGTAACTTTCTTGATGAACACGCACAAACAGTTTTGTACCTACCTTTGAGTAATCAACTTTATACTCTCGGCCATCCAGTGCTTGTAAAAAAAGGAGCTGTTTTTCCTCACCAAATACATCTTGCGAGCCTATTTGAACAACCTCTAAATAACGCTCTTTAGCTTCTCGGCGGTTGCGCGGCAGGCTTTCTTTGAAAGGCTGTAAACCAAAAGCTGTCACTCTAATCTTAGGATGGCCATCCCCATTAACAATCACTAAATCAAATTTTTTTTCTTTATGAATTATGGTGTTGCGACCACTTTTCACATATGCTCTGTCATCTGTCATGTTCAGCCTTTCCGATTTACACAACGCAAACCTTAATGACTTTAAATTCAAAAATTTGCGCTTATAACTATCTTTCTACTTGATGTTACTATATTTTTCTATCGTTTTCTCGGGATCTCGCAACCAGTGTTGCAATAAATTCACAAATTCATCTGCTGGGCGATCAAAGTAATTATAGGATATCAAAAAATGATAGCCATAAAGCTCGTTAAAATGCTCAAGACGATGGCTCATCATGGCGAGTAAACCATTGGATTCAAACTTATCTTGATACTGATTCGCCTCAATTAGCCAATCATCCGGCACATTACCTAACGGCCATTTAACTTTAATGCCTGCAATTAGCCAGTTGCGCTGCTCCATAATTAGCTTAAGTGCCAACCTTGGTGGCATACGCTTAATTAGTGGCGCGATCGACTTAAGCCGTAACCCCAAGCACGAAAGCTCAATGAACTGGTTATCATTTGCAATGCTGACTTGCCCTACTTCAGCGATATTATCGCGAGAAATACGCACTTTGCCGTAGCGATGATAAAACACTAAACCATTGTTGCTCAATACTAAATTATAGCGTGGTTCTGATAATTTAAAATATCCGATAAACATTGCAAACAAGGCGCCAATCACTACCGCCACATCAAAAATAGAGATGGGTTCTGGCTTTAATTTAACGAACAATAGTACCAGCACCAGCACAATGCTACCGGCAACCAAAAACTCGCCACCGAACTTATGCGCCGACGCAGCTATTTTTAAACGTTTTGCCATTAGCCCCACACACTAAAATATAAACATGCCATTAAAACACCCCAAATTAATGCTGCTCTTAGCTGTTTGCAATATGGGCAATTTTTACTTTTATTTTTCATAAATTCTACGTACTCACGGAAAAAAACACGTTTAATTCACAATATTATACGATGCCTAGCACGCACAAGTTCTAAACTGTCTAGTAGAATAGTGAGCCCTGAACACTTACGAGAAACTTTTATGCACGCAAAACAATCTGGTAAAGCATTATTCCCCCTCATCTGTTTTGTTTTATTCGGTTTATGCATTTATTTGTATTTACCTGAATCGCAAGGACAACAAAACAAGCGAAATGCAAACGCAACACCAGTACAGGCGCATCAAGTGGCAATTAGCCGCCAAGCAAATATTATCGAATCGCTTGGTACTGCGCGTGCAAATCAAGCGGTAACACTCGTTAGCGCACAATCCGACTATATTAAAAATATCTTTTTTGATGATGGCGACACCGTTAAAAAAGGCCAGTTGCTGGTTGAACTTCAAGATGCCGAAGAGAAAACCCGCGTTGAAGAACTTGAAATTCTATTAAAAGAAGAGAACCGTAAATTAAAGCGCTTACAACAACTGGCAAAAACACAAGCAACCGCGCGCTCTGCACTTGATGAGCAAGAAGCAAGCTATGAGGCAACCAAAACACAACTGGCTAGCGCTAAAATTAAACTTGCTGAAATGAAGCTATATGCCCCATTTAGCGGCAAACTTGGCTTGCGAGAAGTATCTACAGGTACCTTTGTTAATACCAGTACAGAAATCACCACTTTGGATGATACCAGCGTGATTAAAACCGATTTTAATGTGCCAGAGAAATACCTCGCGCAAATCGCCATTGGTATGACAGTAACCGCAACAAGCCCTGCTTACCCAACAAAAACCTTCAACGGTACAGTGTCACACATTGCCAGTCGTATTGATGCGGCAACACGCAGTGTAAAAATCACCGCAAACTTTGATAATAAAGATAACATGCTACGTACTGGCATGCTGCTATACACGCAATTAGAACTAAGCGCACAAAACACCTTGATGGTGCCTGAAAAATCACTTATTCCGCAGCAAGACAAACACTTTGTTTATGTCATTAACGATAACGTGATCGAAAAGCGCCAAGTTACTATTGGCCTGCGCCGCGGTGGTTGGGTTGCCATTGGCAGCGGTTTAAGCGAAGGCGAACAGATTGTGACTGAAGGTATTATTAAAGTCAGACCAAATAGCCAAGTGACAATTAAGGAGATGCTGAAATGATTTTAACCGACATTTCAGTTAAACGTCCGGTCTTTGCAACCGTAATAAACTTACTGCTACTTACTTTTGGTTTAGTTGCATTTTCAATGCTTCCACTAAGAGAGTACCCAGATATTGATACACCAATTGTGTCAGTAAGCACTAGCTACACAGGTGCGTCTTCTGAGGTTATCGAAACCAAAATTACCCAAGTATTAGAAAACCGTATTTCAGGTATTGAAGGTGTTAAAAGCATTAACTCGTCAAGCCGAAATGGTCGCTCAAATATTACCATTGAATTTAATATTGACCGCGATATTGATGCCGCTGCCAACGATGTACGCGAACGTGTTTCACGCGCACTTGATAGCTTACCCGAGCAAGTACGCCCGCCAGAAGTGTCAAAATCCGACAGCGATGAAAGCCCTATTGCATGGTTTGTATTAAACAGTACATCAATGAATTCATTGCAGCTGTCTGATTACGCCCAGCGTTATATTGTTGATAGGCTTGCGGTAGTAGATGGCGTAGCTAATGTGCGCCTTGGTGGCCAACGCGAATACTCGATGAAAGTATGGTTAAACCGTGATGCAATGGCTGCTAAAGGGGTTACTGCTGATGAAGTTGAGCGCGTATTACGTCAAGAGAACGTTGAATTACCAGCCGGTGAAATTGAATCGGTAGATCGCGATTTCACCGTACGTATTGCGCGTAGCTATAAATCGCAAAGTGACTTTCAAAACTTAGTCATTAAACGCGGCGACAGTGGTTACTTAGTGCGTTTAAAAGAAGTGGCCGATGTAAAGCTTGAAGCGGTTGATGAAGAAAACTTATTCCGCGGTAACGGCAAAGACATGATAGGCCTTGGTATTGTTAAGCAAGCCAAAGCTAACACCTTAACCGTAGTTGAAAAAGCACGCGAAGAAATAGAAAAAATTAAGCGTTCATTACCTGAAGGCACCACCATTCAAGACAGTTACGATTCATCTATTTTCATCCGTGAATCGATTTCCGAGGTGTATCGCACACTCGCTATTGCAATGGCGTTAGTAGTTGCCGTTATCTTTTTATTCTTAGGCAGCGTGCGCGCAACCCTTATTCCGGCAATTACCGTACCCGTTGCACTGATTGGTAGCTTTACTTTTCTTTACGGCATGGGTTACTCAATTAACTTACTTACCTTACTCGCTTTAGTACTGGCAATTGGTTTAGTGGTAGATGATGCCATTGTAATGCTTGAAAACATTCACCGCCGAGTAGAACTTGGCGAACCGCCACTGCTTGCAGCCTATCGCGGTGCACGTGAAGTCGGCTTTGCGATTGTTGCTACAACATTAGTATTGGTGTCGGTATTTGTGCCGTTAGTCTTTATGGAAGGCCGAATTGGTAGCTTATTTACTGAGTTTGCTATGGCCACCAGCGCTGCGGTGATTTTCTCAAGTTTAACCGCTCTCACATTATCGCCAGCGCTGTGCTCTAAAATTTTAAAACCAAGCGAGAAAGCGTCCAAGTTTAGTCATAAAATTGATGCACTATTTAGCAAATTTGAGAGCGGCTACGAAAATTTACTGCGTAACAACGTGGCTAGCAGCAAAAGCATGTTGCTCTTACTTATTTTTGCAGGCCTTGCTAGCTACTTATTATTTAAACAATTACCATCGGAACTGACACCAAAAGAAGACCGCGGTACTTTCTTTATAATGATGAATGGCCCTGAAGGCGCAAGCTACGAAAATAACGCACAGAACATGGCTCAGATTGAAGAAAAACTGATGCCATATCAGGAAAATGGTGAACTAAGTCGCGTACTTATTCGTGTTCCTGGCTGGGGTGGCCGTGGCGGCGTTGCAATTGTGGGTATGGCCGATTGGGACGAACGCAAACGCGATACATGGCAAGTTATGGGCGAAATCAGCGGTAAGCTTACCGATGTCACCGATGTGCGCGCCTTTGCCATTATGCGCTCTGGCGTTGGCGGTCGTGGTAACAGTCGTCCGGTTGAGTTCGTATTGCAAGGTAACAGCTACGAAGAACTGGCCGATTGGCGTGACAGAATTCTAGCTCGTGCCCGTGAGAACAAAGGGCTAGTGCGTCTTGACCACGATTACAAAGAGACCTTTCCGCAGTTTTTAGTCAGTATTGATAAAAACAAAGCAGCTGATCTGGGTATTAGTATTTCGCAAATTGGCCACACACTTGAATCTATGCTAGGTCAGCGCCGAGTCACCACGTTTATTGACCGCGGTGAAGAATACGATGTAATTTTAAAAGGCACCAAAGCTGACTTTTCAGACCCTAAAAATATTTCGTCGATTTACCTAAAGTCACGTAACAATGATTTAGTCCCATTGGATAGCTTAATCGCCATTGATGAACAAGCGACAGCAGCGCGTTTAAACCGTTACAACCGTATGCGCGCCATTACCATTAGCGCCAACCTAGCAGCTGATTACTCATTAGCAGAAGCGCTTGATTTCCTAAACCAAGTGGCCATGGAAGAAAACGACATTGAAGGCGCGATTGATTACAAAGGCGAATCACAAATGTTCTACGAAGGCGCATCGGCAATGACCTATGTGTTTATTTTAGCGCTCACGGTTACTTTCTTAGTACTTGCAGCGCAATTTGAGAGCTTTGTGCACCCGTTAGTAATTATGCTTACAGTGCCACTTGGCTTAGTTGGCGCATTAACAGGGTTATTCTTCACAAACTCTAGTCTCAATATTTATAGCCAAATTGGTATTGTTATGTTGATAGGATTAAGTGCCAAAAATGGCATCTTAATTGTGGAGTTTGCCAACCAGCTGCGCGATAAAGGTATCGCCTTTACCGAGGCATTAATCAGCGCTTCAAAACAACGCCTGCGCCCAATTATTATGACCTCTTTAACCACAGTAATGAGCTCGGTACCGCTGGTGTTGGCATCGGGCCCGGGTTCTGAAAGTCGTATGGTTATTGGTATTGTTATTTTAACCGGCGTGGTTGTGGCTACCTTGCTAACACTATTTGTTATTCCAAGTGCGTATTACATGCTGGCGCGTAACACACTATCGCCAGAATCCACTGAAAAAGCAATTAAAGATCAAGCGAGCGATCATCCGCTATAAAACTACCGAGTGGTAGCTAAGCTTAACTTAGCTACCACTCTATTTCTTGCCCATCCCACGCAAAGAATTTTCCACTGTCTTTTTCATTAACCTGAAACATTAAGCGAATTAAACATTCCGCACTAAAGTGTGCAGTAAACAATTTATTTTCTGGCACATTACGTTGAAATGGTTTAGATAACTTAGTATCAGTTGTGCCCGGATGAAAGGCTATAACACACACCTTCTTGCTACTTCGAGCCAGTTCCACACTCGCGGTTTTGATTGCCATATTAAGTGCTGCTTTAGCCATACGATAACTGTACCAACCACCTAAGCGGTTATCGCTTATACTGCCAACTCGCGCTGATAAAAACGCCAATTTACACTCTTTTGTCAGTAACTTTTGCAAATGCACTAAGTAGGTTAGCGGCGCAAATGCGTTGGCTTGCATTAATGCCATTGCCGAATCAACACGCCATTGTGATAGATTTTTTTCGGGCTGAATTTCCTCTTGATGCAATAAACCCAAACAACAAAAGACATAATCGAACTTAATTGATAACGTCGCTAAGCAGCTTGCGACCTGCTGTTCGCTGTGGTTTTCGACTAACAACACATTAAAGCGTTTATCACTTAAAAGAGTTGGATTGCTGGTGATAATGGTAATGTTGTGTTCGTCGCCTTGTTGGCATAATAACTCAGCAACAGCCAAACCTATGCCGCCCGCCCCAATAATTAAACTTTGTTTCATCTTGCCGTCCCTTGTCTAACTGTATTAATCTTTACGCAACTAACAAGAAAATAGATTAAACAATAATGCAAACAGCAATTTTTGGTGGTGGCTGCTTTTGGTGTATTGATGCGGTATTTCGCCGCTTAAAAGGCGTGCGTTCGGTGCTATCAGGTTACAGTGGTGGTCATTTAGATAACCCAACTTATCAAGATATTTGTACCGGCTTATCCGGTCATGCCGAAGTGGTGAAAATTGAATTTGATGAGCAAGTCATTAGCTACTCAACACTATTACAAATCTTTTTTGAGTTACACGACCCAACACAATTAAACCGCCAAGGTAATGATATTGGTACACAATACCGCAGTGTTATTTTTTATCTTGATGATGTTCAAAAGCTAGCGAGCTTAAAAATGCTGGCAAGTCAGCAAGTACTTTTTGCAGACAAAATTGTCACTGAGCTAAGCCCAGCGACACTTTTTTATAGCGCTGAAACATACCACCAAGACTATTACCGCGATAACCCTAATCAACCGTATTGCAGTATTATGATTGGCCCTAAATTAGCTAAGTTCTCTGCTAATTATGCGACATTACTAGCGCAATAAAAAAAGCCGCAAATTGCGGCTTTTTTTTACAAAATGATTCGCTGTTAAATCACTCGATTA
This sequence comes from Pseudoalteromonas sp. MMG024, assembly GCF_021654175.1. Classification (NCBI taxonomy): domain Bacteria; kingdom Pseudomonadati; phylum Pseudomonadota; class Gammaproteobacteria; order Alteromonadales; family Pseudoalteromonadaceae; genus Pseudoalteromonas; species Pseudoalteromonas sp. MMG024. Next base: position 18,268 of record NZ_JAKFZO010000025.1, on the reverse strand, counting down.
AAAATCGTACGCGATACCAACAAATAACTGACGACCAATTTCGTGATAGTGGTAAAAGGCATCATTTACCCAATCGCCATCGATATCTACGCCATAACCTTGACTTGGAATGTACTCTTTATCAAATAGATTTTCGATACGAGCACTCACGGTTAATTGCTGTTGAATTTTATAGTTTGCAGCTAAGTCCCACACAATGCGTGATGGGATTTTAGTAATCAGCGTCGATTTTTGCTCAGATTGATACGCAACACTTAAATTAATATCTAAATCTTGCCACTGCTTAGCGATGCTGTAACGTACATTTTCTTTTGCAACAAATGGTAAGTCGCTATACTTTTCAAGAGCGATTGGTGAATTATCCACTTTCTGCGCATCGATGTAACTTACATTAAGCGTGTTATCAAAACCGTAAAATGCAAAATTAGTGGTTAGCTCTGCGCCTTCATAACGAGCTTCGGCAATGTTAAATGGTGACCAACGATGTGGGTTATCAGCTGTTGGTGCTGGTGCCCATGCAATTTTATTGGTTAGCTCGTTACGAAATGCCGCAACATCCACACTTAGGCTATCAAAATCAATACGTAAGCCAAGCTCACGGTTAATTGATGTTTCAGCTTCAAGCTCTGGGTTACCTGAACCAGGGTAGTATAAATCGTTGAACGTAGGTGCTTTAAAGCCAGAGCTTTGACTTACATGCAATACTGCGTCTTGATGCAGGTAAATACCACCCGCAATGTTATACGTTTGCTCAGCTCCAACTTCATCATAATCATCATGACGCACAGCCACATTAGCTAAAAAGTTACCGTCATCGTAATACGCGCCAACAAATGCAGCATAAGCATTGCGACTTTTCTCATCATAGCTGCTCGTTGTATCAATCTTGTCTTGATGCCAGTTTAAGCCGCCATTAAAGTCGATTTGCTCAGATAACTGATATGTCGATAAATAATCTAGCTGTACACGCTCTGTTGCAAAGCGGCTAGTTGGTTTAGTGCCAAACGTATCATCTTGATCTTGGCTAAACGCAACATCTACTTTATGGCTAAAGTCACCTAACTGTTTAAACCAATTAGCATTTACATGGTAGTTTTCATATTCGGTTTTATCTAATGTAGACTCTTGATAATCAAAATAATTATCAAACTCTACTTCGCCCGTTGAATACTGAGCAATAAAACCTAATTGACCTAACAACGCATTATTATGAGTAAGGTTTAGCCCTAGGTTTAAGTTGTCGTAACCGTCTTTATCTGGATCTGCAAAGTTTGTTGCATCGTTTTCTAATACGTCAAATCCTTCTGTACGCTCATAACCTGCATTAAGCGCAATATACACGTATTCCGTAGTAAAACGTGACGTACCTTCTAAGCTCGCGTAACTATTTGAACCCGTTGTTAATGCAATGCTGTGACCTTGTGATTGACGCGTAATAATATTAATAACACCCGCTAACGCATCAGAACCATATTGTGCTGCGCGAGAGCCTTTTACTACTTCAATACGCTCAACTGAATTTAATGGCAAAGTTGATAAGCTTTTATAACCTAAGGTTGCTGAGCCTACGCGCACACCATCAATTAAAATAAGCGAGTAACGAGATTCTAAGCCACGTACAAACAGGCTCGCATTTTGCCCTTGCCCACCATTACGGTTTACTTGAATGCCCGCTTGCGTTTCTAACACACTTAACACATCACGCACATTTAATTGCTCAATTTGCGCACGGTCAATAACTTGCACGCTCGCCAGAGTTTGGTCAATTGATTGCTCAAGCTTATTTGCGGTAACAACAATGGTTTCAATATCATGCTGTGTTTGAGCGTCGGTTGTATTAGCTGCAACGAATGAAGAAGACAAGGCAAGGCTAAGCGCCAAACCTAACTTAGATTTGTGATACATATTATCCCCTTGTGCCCACCGCACAATGTTAATCGTTTTAAGAAACCAATTGGCCGGTCTCCGGGCTGAGCATTTTATTTAATACAAAATACATCACCGTTGCGGGGGCAGCGTTGGACTTAATAAGGCAAAGACTTATGCACCAACTTCCCGATTATCCGTTGTTATGTTTGACCCGCTATTTTACTGAAGCGAAAGAGCAAAAATTTAACGGCACCAATAGGCTATAAATTTAGGCGCGTATTGTGGAGGGGATAAGTGAAAATGTCAATTTTAGAAGTCTAAACCGCTAAAAACAGCTGATAAACTGTTCCCTTATTGTTTCTATTAAAGGTCATTTAGGAGTAAACTTTATTACTCACACAGTGACAATAGATTTGTAACGGATTCAACTATGAAACAGTTAACTAAGGTACTTCTTGCCTGTAGTGCATTTTTGACTCTACACGTAAGTGCATTACAACCGCCCACGCAAGAGCAGCTAAAACGCTATAAAGCGGAAAAAACGCTTAGCCAGCGCGCTTTGCAAGCAAAATCATATGGTAACCACCAGCGTTTACACCATTTGCCGCAACTGCGAACAATGCAAAATAAAGCAGATGAAGCAAACCCATTTGAAGGGTACTTTCCGAGTTTAGGCACGCCTAAAATGTTGGTGCTGCTAGTTGAATTTCCCGATTACTTACACAATGAAAGCAACTCTCAAAGCGCAATTAACAGTAAAATTTTTGGTGAGGGCAACGCCAGCAGTTTCCCGTTTGAAAGCCACCGTGCATTTTACCAGCGTTCGTCATATAACAAACTTGATATTCAAGGTAATGTGCTTGATTGGTATAAAACCGAGTACAACCGTCCGCTTGACGATGGTACCAACGCCGCACAGGTAAAGCAGCAAATCATCAAAGAAGCAATTGAACACCATGATGCGCTTGGCCATGACTTTAGCCAATACGATAACGACGGCGACGGCGACATCGATTACGTTGCAGTGATTTGGACTGGCCCTCCTGGCGAATGGGCAAGCCTTTGGTGGGGTACTTTCTCAGGTTTTGGCGACAACTCATTTACCGTCGATGGTAAAACCATCAGCACAATTTCATGGCAATGGCTGGCCTATTCGGAAGGGCAAGCATTTTCGCCGCTTGTACTTATTCATGAAACCGGCCATGCACTTGGCCTGCCTGATTACTACGATTACGACGACAGCATTGGTCCACGTGGTGGTACAGGTGGTATGGATATGATGGATAATAACAGTTCAGATCACAGTGCATTTAGTAAATTTGCGCTTGGCTGGCTGACGCCACAGTTTGCATCAACTTCAGATACCAACTATCAACTTTCAGCCTCATCAACTAACCAAGATGCGCTTATTTTACGCAGCGACACAAGTGCCACCAATAAATACGACGAGTACTTTATTGTGCAATACCGCGATAGAAGCGGTAACGACTTAAACTTAAACGCTGAAGGTTTAAATATTTGGCACATAAATTCAGAGCTCAATAGCTGGGGCTACTTTGCCAACGATAACAGCTACTCTGACAACAAGCTGATCCGCCTTATTCAAGCTGATAATTTAAATGAAATTGAACTAGCTGCGGCCTACGCTGATGAAAACGATGTATTTACTACGGGCGATAGCTTTTCACCTCAAACACAGCCAGCGAGTAAAAGCTATGCCGCAAAACATACGGGCGTAGACATTAAAAACCTCAATACCGATGGCAATGCTGCTACGTTTAATGCACAAGTTTACCCTAGCATTGCGACGATTGCGGTCGGTTCTATTAGCGATAAATCACTGATAGCACATAATGCACAAGCAACCATTAGCAGTGACGACTTATCTCAAGTTGATCATGTTGAATTGTTAATTAACGGCGAACTTAAAAAAACACTATCCGCACCATTTGATGTGAATTTTGCAGAGCTTATTGCTGAGAATGGCCAACTAAACTTGCAGTTTAATGCCGTTACCGCCGAAGGTTATAAAAGCGCTGAATACTTGAAAGTATTCGCATACAACGGTGAACCTTCAGCAGTGCACTTTCATTTAGATCACTCATTAAATGCGGAAACAAAACAAGTTTACGATAGCTTGACCTTGCCTGTTTACTATTCAGACTTTTTATTCCCGCTAACTAGCACCAATTTTAAATTTGTCTCTGTCGATTTTGGTGAGTCTCGCACGCCTTGGAATAGACTAGACGATGGCACACTGCAAGCATTCGGCCGTGACCGTAAAGCAAGCAGTGAAGAAGTATCATTTATTGATAACTACTCGCGCTTTAACAGCAAGCTTATTATTGCCGGTGAAAATGTCCTTAGCCTATCGCCTGAACTTAGCAATGCACTCGATTTAACGGTAACCAACACCGATGTTCGTGTTGAGCAAGTGGAAAGTATCGCGCTTAATAATGGGCAAACCGTCAGCCAAACTATCATTGCAGAGGATAGCATCTCACCGCCAAGCTCTGAGTTTATTGCACAACAAAATGCAACAACCTTTCTTAACGCAAAAGGTGTGTTTTATGATGACATTGAAGGTAAATGGAAAAATGAGTTTGGCCCGTGTGGCATTCAAGGTGCGATCAATAACAGCAAACTAATTGTGAATACCTGCTCATTAAGCCACTTATCTGCTGGCAGCAAGTCTGCGCTGATTTCACATTATCTTGATTACCTTGAAGTTGAAGACACGGTAGACAATAACCTGCTACCGATTATTCAACTTGAAACCACTCATTACGTTACCGAAGGTGAAGCTGTGGCGCTAAGCGCAACTGTGAGCGATGCTGATAACGACCCGATCACGCTAGCTTGGCAGCAAATATCAGGTAGCGAAGTGGCAATTGCAGATAGCACAAGTGCAAATCTAAACTTTACCGCACCGCAAGTGCAAGCAGACGAAAGCTTAACATTCTCGCTCACAGCAGATGATGGCAAAGGTAGTACAACCGCATACATCACTGTAAACGTTATCAATGTAAATAAGCTTCCAGTTGTCGAAATTGATGCACCTCAATCAGTATTAGCTAATGAGCTAGTGACGATTTTCGTCTCAGCGACAGATGAAGACGGCGATGCGCTAACCTATGAGTGGCAACAAGTCTCAGGCCCTGCAATTGATTTAGCAGGTAACACCAGCAACACACTCAGTTTTACAGCACCAGATGTAGCAAGTGATACCGCTATTAATTTGTTTGTATCAGTATCTGACGGTAAAGGCTCTTCGGGTGTTCATATTTCAATTGACATCAAGCGCTCAAATCAAGCGCCGGTAGTTACAATCGGTAATGATATATCAGTAAATGAAGGTGCAACGGTCACGTTAACCGCAGAGTCGAGCGACCCAGATGGTGATGAACTCTATTACAACTGGAAACAAACCAGTGGTCCGGCAGTGAATTTAACCAGTACCGATGAAGCAAACTTAGTTTTCACAGCACCTAGCGTTGATAGCGATCAAGTACTTACATTTGAAGTTACGGTGAGCGACCAATTGCTAACGAGCACCGCAAGTGTTCAAGTAACAGTTAAAAACATTGCTCCTCCAACTACTGAAGCAACATCAAGTTCTTCAAGCGGTAGTTTATTTGCAATGTTAGGGCTTCTCACTCTAATTAGCTTACGCAGACGAAGTTAAGATTACCCCATAAAAAAAGAGCCACAAATGTGGCTCTTTTTTTTGATTTAAACCGCCAAAATAATTGGTGATTTTAAAAATTCACCTAGAGCATGCTGACCTTTTCGGTATGGAATTTGTTCACATCCAAAGCATTCTGCTCGAGGCGTTGGCTTGCAGGCATAGTGGTCTACGTCAAAAGCCAGCAACAAAGAGCTGGATGTTTTGGGTTGAACCCTACGGGCAGCACATTTGCAGTATTTCTAAGGCGTTATCACTCTTTCATGTAGAATAACTACACGTCAATCGTGACGCCTTGTACAAATTGTGCAAATATTGCTGCAAAATCATGCAGTAAAGTTCGGCACGCTCTACTAATCGCGGAAGTTTTTAAACTGGAACGGTTGCCCTAATTCAGCTTCGCGAACGAGTTGCATTATTGCTTGTAAGTCATCGCGTTTTTTACCTGTTACACGCACTTCTTCACCTTGAATCGCAGACTGTACTTTTACTTTTGAGTCTTTAATCAGCTTCACAATTTTTTTGGCAATGTCTTTTTCTATGCCCTGCTTGATAAACACTTGCTGAGAATACGTTTTACCGGTGTGAACCACATCTTTTACTTCAAAGCTTTTTACATCTAAGCCGCGCTTTACTGCTTTTGCCGCTAAAATATCAAACATCTGGTTAAGCTGAAAATCTGAATCAGCTTTCATCGTGATAATTTCTTTACCAAATTCAAATGAGGCTTCAACACCTCTAAAATCGTAACGCGTATCTAATTCACGATTTGAATTATCAACCGCGTTTTTTGCTTCAGTCATTTCCACTTCAGAAACGATATCAAATGAAGGCATAGTTATCTCCGTAATGTGCTAATGGTGCGATTATAAAGCGCATAATTAAACTTACAAATTTTTCATATTTTCACGCAATGCTATTTGTTATACTCGAAATTCGTGATTTTGAGGAAGTTTTGTGTGAGCCGACGTATTTATCAGGCATTGTTTATTGTATTTATTATTGCCTGCAGCCTGCTCTTTTTTAAAGAAGTAAAGTCATCGCTAGTTAGTATTTCGCACATCGATAAGGTTGCTCACTTCGCTGTGTTTTTTGTATTAACAGGCTTTTTAAAACGCGCGGTAAAAGCCCCGTTCTGGTTATATATCGTAATTCTGGCAGCGTATGGTGCTGGTGTGGAATATGTGCAAGGCATGCTTCCTCATCGCCAAGCTTCATTTGCTGATTTTGTTGCTGATGTTGCAGGTATTCTTAGTTACTTAATTATCAGTGCTGTATGGCATAAACGCTATGCAAAAGCGAAACAAAGTGAACAAGCCTAAGCTGTATATTGTTGGCCACGGCGCCATTGGTTTATTGTTCGCCCGATTGTTGCGCACAGCATTTGATATCAAACTGATTGTACGCAGCAAAACCAAAAACTCAGCGCACATAACGGTTACAGCGCTTGATCAATCTGTTGAAACATTCTCGCTCGAAACCGTAACGATTGATGAAATAGACGCTATCGATAACCTCTTTATTCCAACCAAGTCTTACCAAGTGGCAAACGTTTTAGCTCAACTGCAACATAAAATAAGCAGCCGCGCCACCGTGATATTGAGCCATAATGGCATGCCCAACTTGACGGCAATTAACCAACCGCTCGCAACACAAAATCTGTTTTTCTTAACCACCAGCATGGCTGCACTTAAGCACGCCGATTTTGCGATAGCACACACCGGCTTTGGCGCTAGCTTTATTGGCGCATTAAACGCTAACACCGAAAAAACACCAACAATCGAGCATCTTTTAACAGCAATACCAAATATCACCATAGAGCAAAACATTAACGCATTACTGTGGCAAAAATTGATTATTAATATTGCGATAAACCCATTAAGTGCGGTGCATCAAGTTAAAAATGGCGCGCTTATCGCACCACAATATGCCAGCGATATTATCGGTTTGGTCAATGAAGCGGTGTTTATTGCAAATAAAGAAGGGGTGGAAATATCGCTCAGTAGCGCGCTTGAAAGTGCCTACCGGGTAATGCGCGCAACTTCGCAAAACTACTCTTCAATGAATCGCGACGTGTTTAAACAGCAGCAAACTGAAATCGACAGTATCTGTGGTTACATCCATAAAAAAGGGGTTGAATATAGCTATTCAACCCCGTTTAACTCTCGCTTTTTAGCGCTTATTCAGGACGGTACACCTTAACGTTAGTGTAGCCTTCTTCATGTAAGATCAGCGCTTGTAATTGGCTCATTACACCCTTTTTACAATAGAGGTAATACTCTTCACCTTTTGGTAAATCACCAAATTGTGTTGCTAACTTATAAAACGGCAAGTGTTTAACTTCAATGCCGTCAAGCTCTAGCGGATCGTTGTCTTCTTCTTCCGGCGAACGAATATCAATCACGATCGCGCCTTTTGGTAATTCAGCTGCCGATTCCGCTTCTTTAACTTCTTCTTTGGTTTGTGCTTCAATCTCTTTAATGCACATAATACGCGCATTATTTACAACCGTATCAAGCACATCAAAATCGAAGCTTTCTTCTTCTGCAACGATCTTATCAAGCTTTGCTTTTACCGTTGGCTTTTTAGAAATAACGCCACAGAACTCAGGCATAGCTTCAGCCATTTCAGAGGTACCGATGCTACGAGCAATATCGATAATCTCTTGCTTATCGTGTTGAATAAGCGGGCGTAAAATTAGCGTTTCTGTTACGCGATCAATCACATTTAAGTTTGCTAAAGTTTGGCTCGATACCTGACCTAAGCTTTCACCGGTTACTAACGCATCAATGCCCAGCTTTTGTGCAATTGCACTACCAGCACGCATCATCATACGTTTAAGTACCACACCCATTTGGCTGTTTTCTATGTTTTCTAGAATTTCAGCAACAACCGGTTCAAAGTCTACTTTAATAAACTTTACACGGTGCGTTGAGCTAAATTGCTTCCACAAATAGTAACTTGCTTGCTTAACGCCAATCTCGTGTGTTGCACCACCAAGATTAAAGAATAAGAAGTGAGTACGCGCGCCTTTACGCATCATTAAGTAGCTTGCTACGCCCGAATCAAAACCGCCCGACATTAAGCTTAATACATCTTCTTGAGTCGGAAGCGGGAAGCCACCTAAACCAAAGTGCGTTTCTTTAATGATGTAAGCAAATTCGTTTTTAACTTCTACTTTTACTGTGATTTCAGGTTTTTGCAGTTTTACCTGTGCACCTTCAACATTCTGATTTAAACCACCACCAACGTAACGCTCTACGTCGCTTGAGGTAAAGTCATGCTTACCTTGGCGTTTACAACGTACGCAGAAGGTTTTGCCTTTTAAACGCTCTTTATTAAGCTCAAGTGCAACTTGGTAAATATCATCTAACGATTCAAATGTGGTTTCTTGTACTTCAATAAATTGCACAATACCCGGCACGCGCTTTAGGGTATCGATTAAACCAAGGCGAACTTCCTCATCTTGGCTTTTACACATCACTACGATGTTGTCCCAGTTTTGAATTACTTTCGCATCTTCATGAACGCGAATAACCATGTTTTTAACATTCGATGCTAAAAGCTTGGTAAAACGTTTGCGAACCGATTTACTTTTAATCGATATTTCTGGGTGTAATTTAACAATAAACTTGAACATACATCATTCTCAAAGCGACAGTGAATTTACTATTATACCAAGACTCAGTCCCTTGTTGAAAGTTTAGTTTAAGCACGCTAGTTATATCTGCTATGTGTTCTATTTCGTTTCCAAGCTTTTTACATCTGTTAAATCATCACCTTGCAATTCAATTTCGCTTAGTGTTTTATAGCTAACGGCATATTGACCTAAGTTGTTACTGTAGCGTAATGCCGTTGTCTTTAATGGAATAAATCAGGGCGCAACAGTTAGTTTTCTTAACAACTAACAGCGCTTGGCGTTTGCTATTAGAGTCCGCAGCATCAAAAGTAAAATAACGCCACGCATTTCAGTGCAACACTTTCTAATTTTCTAAGGATAGTATTAATGCAAAAACTCACTTTAACGGCGCTTACCGTCGCTGTATCTTTAGCGCTATCGGGCTGTAACAGTACAACCTCACCATCGACTCAAGCGCAATCAACTAGCGCTGCAATTAACTTACCGAGTGTTGACGTAAGTTACGACTCTTTTACGCTGGATAATGGCTTAAAAGTCATTGTTCACACAGACCGAAAAGCACCGATTGTCGCTGTAAACGTTTGGTATAACGTTGGCTCAAAGCATGAAAAGTTAGGCAAAACAGGTTTTGCCCATTTATTCGAGCACTTAATGTTTAACGGTACAGAAAACTATAACGATGAGTATTTTGGTCCATTCGAAAAAGCAGGTGCGACTGAACAAAACGGTACTACAAACAACGACCGTACAAACTACTTCCAAAACGTACCAACGACAGCATTAGATATGGCGCTTTGGATGGAATCTGATCGTATGGGTCACTTGCTTGGCGCCATTACCCAAGAAAAACTCGATGAACAACGCGGTGTTGTACAAAATGAAAAACGCCAAGGTGAAGCGCGCCCTTATGGCAAAATGTGGGGAGCAGTAGCGGAGAATACATTCCCGAAAGGTCACCCTTACTCTTGGTCTGTTATCGGTTCAATGGAAGATTTAAATGCGGCGTCACTTGATGATGTGCACCAGTGGTTTAAAGATTATTATGGCCCTAACAATGCCGTATTAGTGCTTGCTGGCGACATTGACGTTGCAACTGCTAAAGAAAAAGCGAACAAGTACTTTGGCGACATCAAGCCAGGTAAGCCTGTTGCGCAAATTGATGCATGGGTTGCTAAGCGCACTGGTACTAAACGCATGACAATGCAAGACCGCGTGCCGAGTCCTCGTATTGTTAAAGTATGGAATACCGCTGAAAAAGGTACCGCTGATAGCGAGTATTTATCACTGCTTGCAGATGTACTTGCCGGTGGAAAAAACAGTCGCCTGTATAAGCGCCTAGTCTATCAAGAGCAAAAAGCATCAATGGCATTTGCCTTTAACTACTCTCGCACTATGGCGGGTCAAATTATGATTGGTGTTGATACGCTACCGGGTGCTAATTTAAACGAAGTAGAAACGATTATTGATGAAGAACTTGCGAAACTACTGAGTGAAGGCCCAACAAGTGAAGAACTAAACCGTATTAAATTCTCAAATGCGGCAAGCTGGGTAAAAAATGTTGAAGGCGTTGGTGGTTTTGGTGGTAAGTCAGACATTCTAGCGTCAGGCATGGTGTACCATGGCGACCCTGTTTTCTATAAAAAGCAGCAGGCGATTCAAAACGCCGCAACTCCTGCTGATATTCAACAAGCAGGTAAAAAGTGGTTAACTGATGGTGATTTTGTACTGACAATCGAACCATTTGAAAAGCTTTCACACAACCAAACAGGCGCAGATAGAAGTAAAGTACCAAGCGTTGATTCATTACCAGAACTTAAACTACCTGAAGTACAAACTGCACGCCTAAACAACGGCTTAGAAGTTGTGTTAGCACAGCGTTCTGATACGCCAAGTATTAATATGGAACTTAACTTTGACGGTGGCTTCTCATCGACTACCGACGATAAAGCTGGCCTTGCGCTCTTTACAATGAAAATGCTGCGCGAAGGCACCAATGAGTTATCAAGCTTAGAGCTTGCTGCAGAACTAGAGAAAATTGGCGCGTCACTTTATTCAGGTGCAAGTTTAGATAACGCTGATGTAAGTTTAAGTGCATTAAAAGTGAATTGGCAGCGCAGTGCTGAGTTATTTTCACAAGCGATACTTAATCCTGCATTTAACGAGCAAGATATTGAGCGTATTCGTAAACTTACAATTGATGGCATCAAAAAAGAAAAATCAACACCAATGAGCAATGCATTGCGTGAGCTGCCACCGCGTTTATACGGAAAAAATCACGCATATTCGCAACCTTTAACTGGCTCGGGTTACGCAGCAACCGTTAACAGCTTCACTCGTGAGGACCTAGTTAATTACAAAAACACTTGGTTACGCCCTGATAACGCACGCTTAGTTGTGGTGGGCGATATTTCAATGGATGAGCTAACCGCAACACTAAATACTACGTTAGCAGACTGGCAGGCGCCAAATACTGCAAAACCTACGGTAAGTTTAACGCAGGTAACACCGGCGCAAACAGCTAAAGTATATGTTCTCGACAAGCCAGATACACCTCAATCACTGATTGTTGCCGGTTTACTTGGACCAGATCGCAATAGCTTAGCTACTGATCAAGATATTAAACTGGATATTATGAACACCATTATTGGCGGCTCATTTACGTCACGTATTAATATGAATCTGCGTGAAGATAAAGGTTGGTCATACGGTGCTCGCTCTGCATTACTTAACAATAAAGGCCAATCTCCTTTCTTTGTTTACGCGCCAGTGCAAACCGACAAAACCAAAGAGTCGATTCAAGAGATATTAAAAGAGCTAGAAAACTACACTGGTAAAAAGCCAGCGACTGACGAAGAGCTAAATAAAGTTGTCAGTAACAAGGTTGCTAAACTACCAGGCCGTTACGAGAAAAAGTGGTCGTTACTTAGCTCGCTATCAAGCGCATATAAACGAGGCAAAGATGTATCTGACCTTGAGCAATATGGTTCAAAAGTAAAAAACACCACACTTAATGACGTGAAAAAACAAGCTAAAAGCCTTATCAAAAAAGACCAAATGACTTGGGTTATTGTGGGTGATGTGGCAAAAATAAAAGCGGAACTTGAATCACTTAACTTAGGTGAAATTGTTTACCTAAAAGATTAACGAAATAGGTAAGTATTAATTTATAAAGCCGCAACTACGCGGCTTTTTTATATTTTAAAGTCGGCAAACTAGAACGTCTTGAGCTTTGCACTCTAGCTTATTAACTAAATTGATTTTGGTGTGAAGTCGTGGGTAAAAATCCGAAACAACTTAATCGCCAATGGCACCGCAACCTTACCAGTTTTAAACTCTTCCATCGTAGATTTTAGCTCGCTGTATTTGCTATTTTTTTCTGTTTCTAAATTGATCATGCCCATTGTCCACTTGGAAAAAACGCGTTTTTCAACGGGTTCAAAGTACATCAAATTACAGTCTTTATGACGCTCGTCGCGCGCAATCTTTTGATATAGTGAATCAATGGTGCTTTGTTCACCTTCGAGCACCTGTAGCAACCAACCGCCGTTATAAAAAAGACACCCCGTAATGCCTTGGCTTTCATTAAACTTGCGGGCTACCTCTAAAATATCTGAAAAATCTTGATTTGAAAGTGTGCGAGTTTCTCTACTTTGATAAATTAATTGGTGCAGTGACATAAACAGTTCCATGGCTTAAAGTTCAACTTTAAAATATATAGACTGTAATCTTAAAAAGGTCACTGTTTATAAACAAAAAAGGCCGCTATGCGACCTTCTTACCAAGCGAGTAAACTGTATTTACGCGCGTCGTTGGCGCAATACTTCAAACAAACAAATACCCGTTGCCACTGATACATTTAAGCTTGAAACTGTACCTACCATTGGAATTTTAACCAGCTCATCGCAGTGCTCTCGAGTTAAGCGACGCATACCTGAGCCTTCTGCGCCCATCACAATTGCCATTGGGCCGGTTAATTTAGCATCAAATACTTCAACATCTGTTTCACCTGCAGTACCAACAACCCAAACACCCATTTCTTTAATATCACGCAGGGTGCGCGCAAGGTTTGTTACCTGCACTAAAGGAACCGTTTCTGCCGCACCACAGGCAACTTTACGCGCGGTACCATTCAGTTTGGCTGACTTATCTTTCGGTACAATAATCGCATCTACACCTGCTGCATCAGCATTACGTAAACACGCACCTAAATTATGTGGGTCGGTTACGCCATCAAGTACTAATAAAAATGGCGTATCGCTATTGGCAATGATCTGGTCGAGATCTTTCTCGTTGTACTTTTTCCCCTCTTTTACGCGGGCAATAATCCCCTGATGCTGTTCACCTTTGGCTTTATCATCGAGTGCTTTACGCTGCATAAATTGAATTGATACACCGAATTGACGCGCTAGGTTAATAATTGGATTAAGGCGTTTATCTTCGCGGCCTTTTAGCGCATAAATTTCGATAAAGCGTTCAGGTTCTTTATTTAAAATTGCTTCCACTGAATGAAAGCCAAAAATTAATTCGTTACTCATTTAATTAGCTCTTAGCACGTTTTCTTGCATTTTTACCCGGACGCTTTTTAGCAGCCGAAGCTTTTGATTTGGTTTTGCTAGCAGACTTTTTACCTGCTTTGCTTTTCTTGGTCGGCTTGCCAGATGATTTACCCGCTGGTTTTGGCTTACCCTTGCCTTTGCCTTTTTCGGGAATCGCACCTGCACGCAGTTGGTCGCGCACACTGCTCGCTTCATTTACGGCTTTTTGCGCACGACGACGTGAATAGCGGTCTTGCCCTACTTCTTCACCTAGCGTTAAATTAATGCGGCGATCATCTAGGCTAACAGAGGCTACTTGCACATCAATAGCATCACCCATACGGAATACTTTGCGGCTATTTTCACCTATTAAACAATGCTTTTTACCGTCGAAATGATAGTAGTCATTACCAAGTGACGTAACATGCACCATGCCGTCAATATACAGATCATCTAACCGAATAAATAAGCCAAAATTAGTTACCGATGAAATCACACCGCTAAATACTTCACCTACACGGTCTTGCATAAATTCGCACTTCAGCCAATCGGCCACTTCGCGGGTGGCATCATCGGCGCGGCGTTCAGTCATTGAACATTGCTCGCCTAGCTGATCGACCTCATCTTGAATATAGGCATATTCACCCGATGTTTTTTGCCCTTGCTCTTTGATAACAGCTTTAATTGCGCGGTGCACAACTAAATCAGGGTAACGGCGAATTGGCGAGGTAAAGTGCGCATAGGCTTTTAATGCCAAACCAAAGTGACCAATATTATCTGCCTGATACACCGCTTGCTTCATTGAGCGCAACAACATGGTTTGAATAAGCTCAATTTCAGGGCGCTTTTCTAAACGGTCAAATAACTCGCCAACTTCTTTTGGCGTAGGCTCTTGCGGCATCGTAACTTCAATACCCAGTTCACCTAAAAACTGGCTAAAGTTCATTAGCTTTTCTGGATCAGGCTCGTCATGTACACGGTAAAGCGCAGGCGCTTCGTGTTTTTCTAATAATTTTGCGGCAGCAACATTAGCTAAAATCATGCACTCTTCAATTAGTTTATGTGCATCGTTGCGGCTCAGTGCCACTATTGATTCGATTTTACGCTGCGCGTTAAATATAAATTTCGGCTCTTTGGTTTCAAACTCAATAGCACCGCGCTCTAAACGTGCTGCTTTCAGCGTTTTGTACATTAAGTGTAATTCACGAATATGCGGCACAAGCGCTGCATTTTCTTCACCTAATGCATTTTCATCGCCGCCTAGTAACTCACCTACTTTGGTGTAAGTTAAGCGCGCATGCGAATTCATCACTGCTTGGTAAAAACGATAACCCGACAGTTTACCTGTTTGTGATACCGTCATTTCAGCCACCATACACAGGCGGTCTACTTTTGGATTTAAACTACATAACCCGTTAGAAAGCACTTTTGGCAGCATTGGAATGACTTCTGACGGGAAGTACACCGAGTTACCCCGTTGAATTGCTTCACGGTCTAATGGGCTGTTTTTGCTAACATAATGCGATACATCAGCAATCGCGACCCATAAACGCCAGCCACCTGACTTTTTCGCTTCACAAAATACCGCATCATCAAAGTCGCGTGCGTCTTCGCCGTCTATCGTTACCAGAGGTAAATGACGTAAATCAATGCGGTCTTCTTTGTCTTTTTCCAGTACTTCATCAGTTAGACCTGCGATTTGCTGCTCAAGATCTTTTGGCCATTGATTTGGAATATCGTGATTACGCAGCGCAACTTCAATTTCCATACCCGGCGCCATATGCTCACCAAGTACATCAATTACTTTACCAAGTGCGTTCATGCGCTTGCTTGGGCGCTGAGTGATTTCAATTTGCACCATTTGATTGTGCTTAGCATCACCTTCAAAGCCCGGTAAAATCATAATATCTTGGCTAATGCGCGGATCTTCCGCCACCACAACTGCCATACCATGCTCACGGAAAAAACGACCAATAATCGGTGCTCTTTCACCTTCAAGCACACGTACAATTCGTGCATCGCATTTACCGTTTTTACCAAAACTAGCTGGCTTTGCTAATACACGGTCGCCGTGCAGCACTTGCTCCATTTGGTGTTTTGGAATAAACCAATCTTTACCGCCTTCATCCAGCTCTAAAAAGCCAAACCCTTCGCGATGTCCAATCACTTTACCTTTTACCAAACCGACTTTATCAGGGATGCAGTAACATTTTGATTTATTAAATAGCAGCTGACCATCGCGCTCCATTGCGCGTAAACGGCGTTTCAAAGCGATTTGACGCTCTTCTTCAAACACATTTAGTTCGCCACATAAATCGGCAAAATTGGCAGGTTTAGTTCGGTTGCTGATATGCTCAAGAATAAACTCTCGGCTCGGCACTGGATTGTCGTATTTTTGTTGTTCGCGGTCTAAATAAGGATCTTTTTTCGGCATGAATTCGCACTATCTATGAAAGTGCTTTTATTTTAAACCATTTAGCCACTGGGTGACAGGTCATTTCTATGACAAGTCGCTTTGCACGCGCTTTTGTTTGTCGATTTCAACGACTAAACCATCAAAAGCCAACACTAAATCGCCGGTGTAGTGGCTTTTAGCCTCGTTTTCTAGCGGTTCCAGCATGCCTTCGCCATGGTAGCGGCTTGAAAAGTGAAACAACGCAAGACGCGGAACCTGATACAACTCGGCAAATTCAGCAATGCATTTGGCATCACTATGCCCAGTATGCATCCCAACTTTATGTAAATCACTATGAGTAAACGTGGCTTCGTGCACGAGTAAATCGATATCTTCAACCACATCGGCCAATAATTTAGGCTTTTCATTGTCGCCACAAATAATCACCTTACGCGGCTGCCAGCTAGGAAAACTATATTCTTCAGCGCGTAACAACTTACCTTGGTATTCAACATTCTGCCCTTTTTGCAGCAAGTTATAATGGCTACCTGTTGCAATGCCATCATTAGCCAACTTATCAAGACGCAGTTTACGCGGAATATTTCGCTCCGTTATTTTAAAGGCAAAACTTGGGACGCGGTGTTTTAATGGGTGAATAGACACCTGACAAAAGCTAAAATCAAGTGCCTGTTCTAATGTTTCAATCTCACGGCAAATTAACTCAAAACCCGCTTCCATTTGGGTGAATTTAAGAGCGCTTAATACAAAATCAATCACCGCTTTCGGCGCCACTAAATACACTGGCTCTTTTCGCCCAGCCAGAGAAATAGAAGCAATTAACCCCGGCAAGCCATAGCAATGATCACCATGTAAATGGGTAATAAAAATCACTGATAGGTGATAGCTCGCCAGTTCACTTTTTAATATTTGATGCTGCGTGCCCTCACCACAATCCACCAGCAACCACGACTTAGTCGAGTCAAAACTCACAGCAGTAGCACTCACATTACGATTAAGTGACGGGCACGCTGAAGAAGTGCCTAAAAAGTGAATTTTCAAATTATGAGCCTATGGTGTTGGAGTTATTGGGTAAATTGTAGAGGAGATTGAATGGGGATGGAATTGGTAATCGGCATTTGAAAGTTAATGATGCCCCTCGGATTTATTGCATATCATCAGCGTTTTTAAATAACTTCACCTCCTTGTATTTCATAAAGCCCATCCATGGGCTACATGGTTACTTTTCTTTATTACAAGGTCCTTTTTTTCATCTAAAGACCGCCTAAGGCGTTCTAATTTGTTCCAGACAAATTAGTGTCTCGCCAAAGATAAAGTAACCACAAATTTATAGGGAATAAATTTGAACAGCTAAGCTGGCCCGAAGGGCGAAATACAGGGATGTATTTCGTAATAGAAAGGCGACCGCACTATCAAACTTAATCCTCAAAACAAATTTGAATTATATGATAAACGCCATGAATCGGCATCCATGCCTCAGCATGGCTTGCTCGACCGCTTCGCTCCCTGTCTCGCATTATTCATTTAAATTTTGCTTTCAGGTTTGATTGAAGGGGGAAGTTTTTCTCAGCGGCGGCCTTCAAGGTCGTAATTGAGCGAATTTGTGACTTTGATAAAACTATTAAACATAAACCTCCCTTTCTATAATAAAGCCCATCCATGGGCTCCATGTTACTTTTCTTTGCTTCGCCAAAGATAAAGTAACCAAAAGAAAGGCGACCGCACTATCAAACTTAATCCTCAAAGCAACTTTGAATTTTATGATAAACGCCATGAATCGGCATCCATGCCTCAGCATAGCTTGCTCGACCGCTGCGCTCCCTGTCTCGTATTATCAATTCAAACTTGATTTTCGGGTTTGATATAAGCGGAAATGAATTTTAGCAACAGACTTTAATGTCACTATTGAGCGAAAAACGGTCATTGTATAAATTAATCAACTGGCATATAAAGTTTTCCACTGTTATAAATAAAAATAATACATTCCATTTCTTAATGATTATTTCCCCCTTAATTTTATAAACAGGCAACTTGCCTGTTTTCTGCAACCTATAAAATGTTAATTTCCAAATAACCATCTGACTAGTAACAACTAATTATTAGTGTTATAAAATGCTTTAGAATGA
>NZ_JAKFZO010000024.1:0-58458 GCF_021654175.1 Pseudoalteromonas sp. MMG024 | reverse complement strand
GTTTGGGCGTTTTATGAATTTACAATGCTTAATTCATCCATGAAGCTGGGTTACATCGGTCTTCCATGACCTCACCTCATTACACTGCGAAACTTCGTTTCGGTTGTAATTCGCCTAATTAAGTATGGTCGATAATAGCCCTTCAAGCTTATTGGTATTTACGCATTGAGTCATTTGATGAGCATTTTGTGGTAGTTATACAAGCCCAACTATAAATAGAGCTTAGTTAGTGAAGCGTAGCAGAGGTGTTTTCAGGTAACAGCTTTAGAAATACAGACTTCTACTTGATAGACTTTGTCTGGCCGAGAGTAGATTGATTATTTACAAAATTAAGGTTTCGTAACATATGGGATCTGTATTATTCTCTTTCTATTACTTCACACTTTTTGTTCAAGCAAAGCGTTTGAGGTGCTGGATTATGCTCACAGGTAGAAAATGCTTTGTTTTCTTGGTTATAAGCTTGTTCAAAGGATGTTATTTCAGTTGCCAAGAATTCAATGTCTTCTTGTTTACTTGTCTTAATTGAGTAAATATCAAAGCGACTCGGCCCGCCGCATGCGCGTTCACCATAGGAAATTACACGGCATTGATAGCTTGCATCACACGATTTATCTTCAATAGCTTTCTGAAGTTTCGTTTCTGCATCAGTAATGGTGCTAATTTTACTCTCTGGGTTGAAGTCATTTGATTGACATCCAAAGAGCAGGGTACTTAAGGCTACGATTGGTGAGATTTTAATAAGCTTCATAGACGAGTGTTTATACGAGTTATCTTTTATTTGTTCATACTAGCACAAACAAACTATTTATATCATACAAACACTTATCACGTGAATTATATCGTAGTTATTAGATGATACCTGTCATTGATGACTTATACCGTCTTGAAAGGCTAAGTTGATGGCCATTGCGTAAAGTAACCTGATAATCGCCGCTGTCGGTTGGTTTGAGCTCGGCGATACACTTTTTCCTGACGATTACACTACGATGAATGCGTATAAATCCTAAATCAGCTAGTTTGGTTTCCATAGTAGATAATGTTTCTCTGTGGAGAGTTGGGCGTTCTTCGTTCACTAAATATAGTTCGACATAGTTACCAGCCCCACCAACCCAGACTATGTCATTACAATCGATCAACTTAATTCTTCCAGAGTCTTTTACTATAAGAGTTTGATCAGGCGTGTTTAATTGATTAATCAAGCTTTGAATATTCCCAAAAGGGAGCTGTTTGTTGTTATTGAGCCGTGACGAAAGCTTTTTGATGCACTTACTAAATCGAGTCCTATCGCAAGGGAATAAAAGATAGTCAGCAAAATCATGTTCGAATGCGTAAATTGCCTCAGCTTCTGACTCTCCAAGATAAACGATTTGCGTATAGTCAGGGCATTCTTGAGCTAATGTTTCTAATGCGTCTAAATCAGGCAGCAAGTTGTGATTAATAAAAAGAACGTCAGCTTGCATCGTATTTACAATGCTAATTGCTTCAGACCAGTCAAACGCTAAAGCAATTGCTTCAAAGTTTTCGTGCTCCTTTAACAATGTTTTTAGTGCAGACTTATTACTTTCTTTTTCGTCTGCAATAACGAGACTAAATTTTCTCATTACGCAAGTTCCTTCTAATCTATAAGGTCTGTGCATTTTGTCATTGATTTGTCTACGGTGTTAGTCTTTTTGGGTAACAAGGAGTAACAAAATGTTAGTGGTTATTAAGTTGCTAAGCTATGTTATGTAAAGTTTCTGTAAAAATGTATTTATTTCTGTAACAGAAATTACACAAGTGTCCGCTTAAGTTGATTATCACGCCGTTTGTGTATTTGGTGTGGTAACCAAATATACTTGTTATTATTTTGTAAACGATGTTAA
Source organism: Pseudoalteromonas sp. MMG024 (assembly GCF_021654175.1). NCBI lineage: Bacteria > Pseudomonadati > Pseudomonadota > Gammaproteobacteria > Alteromonadales > Pseudoalteromonadaceae > Pseudoalteromonas > Pseudoalteromonas sp. MMG024. The sequence continues at coordinate 56,596 of NZ_JAKFZO010000024.1, read as the reverse complement.
AGTTAAATTGAAACAATAAAACAACAATATAATAACATGAGATTTCCCGGGAGAATCTAATATGGCTCAATTTAAGAAGTCAGTATTAAAGGTAGCGGTATCAACAGCGCTGCTATCAGGTGTTACTTTTTCAGCTAATGCAGCGGAAGAAGCAGCGGAAAACCAAGTCGAACGTATTGAAGTAACTGGTTCGCGTATTAAGCGAACTGATATGGAAGGTGCTAACCCAGTCACGACTATAGATGCTGCGGCAATTAGCAAAATGAGTGTTAACAACGTTGGTGACTTACTGCAAAATTTAACCTCATCTGCAGGTGCTGCGGTTAATACTCAAACCAATAATGGTGGTGATTCAAGTACGCGTTTTTCATTGCGCGGTATAGGTGATGAAAGAACTCTAGTGTTAATCAATGGTCGTCGTGTGGTTGCTGGCGGTAATGGCGCAAATGCCTCCGTTGACCTTAATACGATTCCAACTTCGGTAGTTAAACGTGTAGAAGTTTTGAAAGACGGTGCTTCTGCTACTTATGGTTCTGATGCGATCGCGGGTGTGGTGAATATCATCACGCGAAATGATTATGAAGGGTTTGAATTAAAACTGAACGCAGGTCAAAGTGGCGAAGGTGATGCTGAAGCCAAAGGCGTTGATTTAACATTTGGTGCAGCGAGTGATCGCGGAAATGTTGTTGTGTCGTTAGGTTATAACGACCAAGGCGACGCCTTTCAGGGAGACAGAAGCTTTTCAGAATATGAACTTCGTGCCTATGCTGATGGTAGCACTGAGCGAGGCGGTTCATCTGCGCCACCTTGGAGCAATATGGATGGTTACAATGGTGACAATGTAACACAAGGGCCTGAGTTTGGTGATTGGCGCCCTTATGATGGGGCGACAGATTCATATAACTATAACCCAGTGAATTATCTACAAACTCCAAGTAAACGTAAATATGTGAATGTGTTCGCAAACTACTTGCTAGGTGAGTTTGGTGTTTTAGGTGAAGTAAACTCATTTGCGGAGATGAGTTATGTGCAAACGGTCGGTAAACGCTTAATTGCACCTGAGCCATTAGCACCACTTATTTTCTTCGGTACTGCAGCACCGTATTCGCCAGACAACTATTACAACGTCAAATATGGTCCAAAAGATCCAGACGGTAATTCATTCCAGATAGATGATTGGCGTCGCCGTATGCTAGAGACGGGCGGTCGTAAAAATGAACGAGATTACAAGACATTTAGAACTGTTGTAGGTTTTAATGGTGTATTTGAAAATGGCTGGGATTGGGAGATCTCGTATAATTTCGGTCAAAGTGATGCAACAGAGCGCGCTGAAGGCTATTTCAACTTAGCTCGAGTAGGTGATGCTGCTGGTCCAACGGGTTGGTTAGATGCAAACGGGTCACTTATTACCGATTCTGACGGTAACGCAATTGTAGATGCTGCGAATGGCGCTCAGCTTGTATGTTTGAATGCTGAAGGTGCTGTAATTGATGGGTGTGTTCCACTTAACATATTTGGCCAACCGGGCACTGATACTGCAATTACACCTGAGATGTTACAGTATATTTCGGGAGACTATAACACAACAGAGTTAGGTCAAAACCGTCAAGAGACTCTTTCGGCTATTGTTTCTGGTGACTTATTTGATTTACCAGCGGGCCCTGTAGGGTTTGCAGCGGGATATGAATACCGTAAAGAATCAGGATATTACAAGCCTGACTCGCTAATCCTTCAAGGTACAACTACAGCTGGTAACGCAGTAAGTACGGAAGGTGGATATGATGTACAAGAAGTGTTTGGTGAAGCGATTGTGCCAATTTTGGACGACGCACCATTTGCTCACATGCTCGAGTTGAGTGCAGCATTCCGTTATTCTGATTATAGTTCTTTTGGTGACAATACATCGGGTAAAATTGGTCTTAAATGGATGCCTACAGATGCGTTGTTACTTCGTTCAACTGTTTCAACTGCATTTCGAGCACCAACAATTGATGACTTAGTAGGCGGTGCAGCTATAGGCTTCCCAGAAGCTGCAGATCCATGTGATGCGAACACGTATGGGTCAGATGCAGCATATGAAGCAGTTAAGAACTCACCGAATTTTGCAAATTGTATTGCAACAGGTGTTCCTGCGAATGGATATGATTCAGATGGCGTTGAGCAAATTCCATCAAACACCGGTGGTGCAGAAAACTGGGGCGGTTCCATTGAGTTAGAACCTGAAGAAGCTGATGTTTTAACTGTAGGTATGGTTTACACACCAGACTTTGTTGAGAATCTGTCTTTCAGTGTCGATTACTGGGAAATTCAACTTGATAATGCGCTATCTACAGTAGGTACTCAAAGTACTTTAACAGGATGTTTCGAGCGAGGTGAATACTGTGACCGTATTACTCGATTTGGCGCAGACAGTGCTGCATATGGCGGTATTATTACGGTAGATGATTATGCGGTAAACGTAGGTGGTATCGATACAGCAGGTATTGACTTTGATATTCGCTATACTTTTGATTCGAACTTTGGTGAATGGCGCCTGTCTCTAGATGGTACTTACTTACTTGAATACGATAAGCACTTAGCATCTGAAACAATTGATCATGTTGGCCGCTTTGAAGTAAATCATGATGGTCACTTTGCAGAGCTAAAAACTAACTTTACAGTGGGTTGGTCAAAAGATGATTGGGATGCAACACTTACCACGCGTTACATTGATGGCGTTACTGAAACAGAAAATGGTTGGTGGACAGACCCGTTTGATCGCAGTGTAGAATCAAATGTAGTCGTTGATTTACAGGGTAGTTATTTAGTGACAGATCACTTAACAGTTACTGCTGGTATTGATAACTTATTTGATGAAGAACCGCCATTCGTATTCTCGGCATTCGGTGCAAATACTGACGTAGCAACTTACGATATTATTGGCCGTTATATGTACTTACGTGCTGTTGTTAGCTTTTAACGGACTATAACCCTGGTAGGGGTGTTTATTCACCCCTTTTTTATTTAAGGACAAAAAATGTATAAATCTCTAATAATTTTGAGTGTTTCACTGTTATTTATAGTTGGTTGTGAATCGTCACAAGATATGTTTAAGCGAGATCAGGTTGCTAGCGTACAGAAAAAACAAGCTGATACTGACGTTAATGGAGTGAGATGTGAAATAATGTCTCGCACAGGTAGCAATCGAAAAACTAAAGTGTGTCGTACAATTGAGCAAATTAAGCGTGATGAAGAAGTTGCACAAAATACACTTAAGCGGTTGAACAAACCAGAGATTACGCGTGGGCAGTAAAAATGCAGAGGGGTTATGCAATAAAGCGCATGCCCTGTTTAATTAGATTATAGTAAACTAGGCGTAAATATATGTTTCTTTTTATGTCAGAAATTTGATTTCTGAACCTGTCTTCTGCCGCTTACCACCAACTCCAATCTTCTTGAATAATTCAAATGGAAATAGTCTCTTAATGTAATTAGGTTGAGGTTTGCGTTTGACTAAGTCAGCGCAATACTATTCCAGGGAGATTATTATAATGAATACATTTAAAAAGTCAGCGCTTAAAATAGCGATGACATCTGCGTTATTTTCGGGCGCAAGTTTTAACACTATTGCTGCGGAAGCCAGCTCTGCAGATGATGTCGAGCGTATTGAGATTACGGGTTCACGTATCAAACGTTCAGATTTGGAAACGGCTACACCTGTTACTGTAATTTCAGCTGAGTCTATTAAAGAGCAAGGCTTCGACAGCGTAGCAGACGTATTACGTAATACGTCATTCAACACGTTAGGTTCTTATCGAGAGCAATCAGGTAGTAGTTTTGGTGGTGCAGCACTTGTTAACCTTCGCGGTCTGGGAACAGACAGAACTGCAGTTTTAATTAATGGTCGTCGCGTTCCGGGTAATGCATTTACCGGCACGTCCGCTGTTGATATCAATACAATTCCAATGTCAGCGGTTGAAAGTATTCAAATCCTCACTGACAGTGCCTCAGCTGTTTATGGTGCAGATGCGATTGGTGGCGTTATTAACATCATTATGAAGAAAGATTTTGATGGTACGATCGTAGAGTACAACAGTGATATTCCGAGTCAAGATGGTGGTGACAGAGAATCATTTAAGATCACAACTGGTACTTCAAACGATACATCAAGCGTATTGTTTTCATTTGAATACTCAAACAAAGATCACATTGCAGATAGCGACCGCTCATACACAGGACTGAATATCACGAGCAGTGGAATTCCTAGAGATGGTGTTGATGTTACTGGTGCAAATGGTGGTGGTAACTCCGGTTTTAATTTTGAGTTTACTGAAGCATTTTCCGTAGGTGACTGTGATGCAAGTTTCTACCTACCTGTTTTAGATCCTTTTGGCGTTCCAGGGACAGGCTGTGGTTATATTTTTAGTGATATCTCATACAACACAATGGATGTAGAGCGATTCTCTACATTTTTAGATGCTCGTAGAGACCTAAATGATGACCATGAAGTTTACTTTGAAAGCCGAATCTCAAAAGTTAAAACTTCAGGGCGATTTGCACCTGCAATCGGAGGATTTGCAGTAGCAGGTGATGCACCTATTAACCCTGTTGGTGAAGCGTTTTTACTTTATCACCGTTTCGTTGCGCATGGTCCACGTGATGACTCAAGTAATGCAACTGAAATGGATGCGGTACTAGGTTTCAATGGTAGTTTCGGTAACAGTGATATTGAATACGACTTTAGCGTTCGCAAATATAAGTATAATGCAACTGAATTAGGTAATAACTACGTATTACAATCAAACATTGAAGCGCTTGTTGCTAATGGTGGTTACAACTACCTTGATCCATTATCTCAAGACCCTGACCATTTGGCTGCAGTTGCAGCGAGTAAGGCAACATTAACGCGAGATTTATCAAACGATACTACTTCAATTCTTTTCGCACTTAATGGTGGCACTGGGATTGAGTTAGGTGGGGGTGATATTTTATGGTCAGCAGGTATAGAATATGCTGATGAGGAATATGAAGATATTTATGATTCATTCCGTGAAGCTCAGAATGTACTAGGTTCAGCAGGTAACTCAGCTGCAGGTGAGCGTCAGCGTTCGGCTGTTTTTGGTGAGTTGTATGTACCAGTTATCGATGGGTTAGAGTTGAATGTAGCTGTTCGTTATGATGATTATGACGATTTTGGCTCAGAAGTTTCACCTTCAATTTCTGCTTCTTATGTAGCAACGGATTGGTTAAAGCTAAGAGCTTCATATGGTCAAGGCTTCAAAGCACCAAACCTTACGGATCTGTATGCTAAACCGCAACAAAGTTTTGAGGGGTTAGTTGATACAACTCGTTGTCGTGCACAGGGTATTGCTGATGCGGATTGTCCTGCAGGTCAACAAGAAACTTATAATGCTGGTAACTCAGAGTTAAAAGCAGAAACGTCAGATTCATACAATCTAGGTATAATTTTAGAACCTGTAGAAGATCTATTGATAACAGCAGATTACTACAGTGTTGACCTAGAAAACGTTGTAACTCAACTTGAGTTTAAAGACGTATTTGAACTTGAACAGGCTAATAACCTTCCTGCGGGCGTTATAATTAACCGTGGCGCATCGAATGGTGGAGTTCCAGGTCCAATTACACGCTGCGTTGTTGAAAGCTATCCTAACTGTGGCCTGATCAATCCAGTGGCAAACTTAGCATCTCGCACTGTTGAAGGTCTTGATCTGAAAGTTCAATATCTATTTAAAACTGAATTTGGTGACTTTAGACCTGATTTACAATGGTCGCACATTGCAACTTATGAAGAAGAAATCTTAGGTGTAGTATTCGACCAGCCAGGAACTCAAGGCTATCCTGCAAATAGAGCTAACTTTAACTTCTTGTATGAGTTTGGTGATGTACGTGTTAACTACATGTATCAATGGATCGATGAAACTGATTCAGATACTGGCGGTAAGTTTGAAGCTTGGGATACTCATTCAATTAATGCAATTTATTCTGCAATGGATGGGTTAGACCTTGCTTTTGGTGTACGTAACTTAACAGACGAAGATCCGGCAATTGATACTGTTGGTGGTTGGGTGCAGGATTCTGCAGCAACTTCACGAGATTTGTATTCACTTGATGGGCGAGTGTTTACACTCGGCGTTAAATATTCATTTTAATTAGTAGTTTAGTGACTCAAAGCCAGCGACATTGTCGTTGGCTTTTTTATGTCTTAAATTAAGGGATTAATTTACTATATTCAAATATTGCTAGTGTGATTCTTTAACTATAGATAAACAGAAAGTTAATACATGTGTCTTTTTATGTCAGATTTATAGTTTTTGAATTCAACTCTCGCCGCTTATCCTTAAATTGGATCCTCTTGAATAATACAAATGGAAATGCCTTCTTAATGTAATTAGGTTGAGCTTTGCGTTTGACTAGTTCAACGTAATATTATTCCAGGGAGATAAAATAAATGAAAAAATTCAATAAGTCAGTGTTAAAGGTTGCGATTACCTCTGCATTGCTATCATCTATCAACTTTTCAGTAAATGCGGCAGAAGAAAATGCTTCGTCAGAAGAAGTAGAACGCATTGAAGTAACAGGTTCACGTATACAAAGAACAGATATGGAATCGGCACTTCCTGTTACAACGCTAACATCATCAGATATTGCAGCGACAGGTTTAACCGATTTATCAGCAGTTATTGCTCAAATGCCTTACAACACGCAAGGTAGCTTTGTAAGTGCGGGCGGTAGTTCCGCACAAAACCACTCAAGTTCAGGTATGCGTGGTTTAGGTTCAGCAAGAACATTAACGCTTATCAATGGTCGCCGTATTGCACCTTCTGCAACATTTGGTGGTACAAGTACAAACTTAAACTTTGTACCAATTGAAGCGGTAGAGCGTATCGATATTCTGCGTGATGGCGCATCAGCTATTTATGGTTCTGATGCTATCGGTGGCGTAATTAATATTATTCTGAAAAAAGACTTTGAAGGGTTATTAGTTAAAGGTTCATTTGCAAACCCAACACGAGGTCAACGTGATGAAGCTGGTGTTTCACTTACATTTGGTTCTCAAGGTGAACGTGCTCGCTCAACTGTTGTAATGGAGCACAAACAGTGGGAAGGTTTAGCAGGTGGCGGTAGTGGTCGCCCTCAACTAGAAGCTGATTGGGAAACTGGTTATAACCGTTCAACTATTTATTCTCCATATGGTACGTATCGCCCTGTTGATGACGAAGGTAATGCTATTGGTGCGCGTATGCCAGGCCCAGATTGTCCCGCAGATATGATTGTGGACCGTGGTGAAGATGATAAGCGATGTGGTTACAATTACCTTGATGGTAAAGACTTTTTACCTGACCGTAAGAAAGATTCAATCTTTGGTCATGTAGGCTATGACATTACTGATAATCTAGTTTGGGATTCACAAGTAATGGTACTTTTTGATAGCTCTGAAACAGCATCAACAAGTATTAATACAGGTTTTGGTAATGATCCTTTTTATATGGAAGCAGATAATCCAAACAACCCTACTTTCGGCACTGCAAATCCACAGCGTATCGAATACTGGACCCGTATGGTTGGTGCAGCTGATCGTGAATCAACGTTTGATAGTAACGTGTTAGACTTCTCAACATCACTAACTTACAACACTGATATGGGCTCACTTAAAGTTGACCTACAACACAGTACGCAAAAAGTGAATATCAAAACTGAGCACTACGTTTTTGAAGATAAATTTAGAGACGCAGTAAATGATGGTCGCTGGAATCCGTTTGTACTTGGTGGTAATGCGTCAGCAGAAGATATGGCTCTTTTCCAACATACGTTCACTCGTGAAGCAGAAACTGTATCAAAAGCGGCATTAATTAGTTGGGCGTCTGATACAAACCTAGAACTTGGTGGTGGTACTTTAGCTTACTCAGTAGGTGCAGAATATCGAGACGATACATTTGTAGATAAAATGGACCGACAGACTGCAAATGGTGACGTATTAGGAGCGTTTGGTGGTGATAGTGCAGGTGAGCGTAGTTATAAAGCGGCGTTTGCTGAAATGGATTTACCAGTTTTAGAAAGCTTAACTTTAAAAGTCGCAACACGTTATGACCAGTATAGTGTGCCAGATAAAGGTAAACTTTCGTCAGCAATTAATGCGCGTTATCAAGCGCTTGATAGTTTAGTACTGCGTGCATCTTATGGCCAAGGCTTCCGAGCGCCAAGCTTAGACGACTTACTTGGTGATGAAGCATTAAGCTTTAACCGAGTAATTGATACAACTCGTTGTCAAGCTCTGCCGCCAGCAGACCGTGAAGATGCCGATGTGTGTGAGCCACAACAGATTGAACGCCGAAGTGCAGGTAATGAGGGGCTAAATCCTGAAGAATCTGACCAGTACTCATTAGGTTTAGTTTGGGATATCGTTGATGGTACATCAATGACTGTGGATTACTACAACATTGAAATTAATGAGCAAGTACAATTTCTTAGCGCACAGTCAGTTGTTGATTTAGAAGCTGCGGGTCTACTTAGTAACTTTGATCCTAATCGAATTAATATTACACGTGATGCAGATGGCACGCTAACAAATGTAAATACAAGCTCTATTAATATGGCTGGTATTACAACAAGCGGTATTGATTTAAGTGTGAAAAGCCGTTTCGACTTAGGTAATTACGGTGAGCTTCGTTACAGCTTTGAAGGCTCATATACGCTAGAGTATGAAACGCAAGATACTCCGACAGCACCTCGTTTTGATGAAGTTGGTTATCAAGATACTCCTGAGTATCGTTTCAACACAGGTTTTGGTTATAGTATCGGTGATTTTGATGCAAACCTTACATATCGTTATACAGCTGCATTTAAAGGTGAGTCACCAGAGGATGAGCTAGCTAACATTGAACGTCAAGATTTCTCAAGTTGGAATACTATTGACTTGTCTGCATCTTACACAACAGATCAGTATGGCAAGCTTACAGTTGGTGCTCGTAACCTAACTGATAACATTGCTGACTTAAATGATGAGTTACGTGATGGTTTCAATGATGCTTTCCATGACATCATTGGTCGTGTTGTATATGCAAACTACTCTATTGCGTTCTAATAGAGATTAGCATAGCTAAAAATAGGAGCCTAAGGCTCCTATTTTTTTGATTTAGTTTATGAGTAATTAGGCTTTCCGGATATTATCTCAAGCTAAAGCTCTTGATAGAAAAATGTAAGAACAAATCGTTTTGTAGCTATTCGTTACAAATGAGCAACCTTATCTCGATGAAAGATAAGAATCTTTATTTCAAATTGTAATAGCTTCGCCGTTTGTCACCGAATTTGTTCGTATTATCACTTTAGCCTAGAGAATAGGGCGCGCAGTCAGTAGTCTAAGCTCATCGCATTGATATTTAACATTGCGATTTTCTTTGGACCAAATGGGGGATTTATCCACCCCCCATTTTATTTTCCCCACTAAGATTCTTGAGTTTTAAGATTTCAGAATATCTGCTAAACCCTAAACCCTGCTCTAAAAAAACTGTTGCATTTATCATCAATATCACTATAATACGCAAACTTTCAAAATTGTGAGTTCGCTTACAAGCTTTGAAAGTTAAAGATAGAGGCTTGGATTTCAAGCCCATGAACAGGAACTCCGATTTGGAGTTCAAAGGTAAGATATAAGAAGATTGTCGCTTTCCAATTTTTTGGATGAGTTGACGGTTTTTTTATGCTCTTTTTAAAATGCTCTTTTTATTGAGGTTTAATTGAATGTCAAATCAACGCATTCGTATTCGCCTAAAAGCTTTTGACCATCGTTTGATTGACCAATCAACGTTGGAAATCGTGGAAACTGCTAAGCGCACTGGTGCTCAGGTTCGTGGTCCAATCCCACTACCTACGCGCAAAGAGCGTTTCACTGTACTTGTTTCTCCGCACGTTAACAAAGACGCGCGTGATCAGTACGAAATCCGCACCCACAAACGTCTGATCGACATCGTAGAGCCAACTGACAAGACTGTAGACGCACTAATGCGTTTAGACCTTGCTGCTGGTGTTGATGTTCAAATCAGCCTGGGTTAATCGGAAGATTAGAGAGGTTTTAGGAAAATGGCATTAGGTCTAATCGGTCGTAAAGTGGGCATGACTCGTATCTTCACTGAAGATGGCGTTTCAATCCCAGTAACCGTTATCGAAGCGACGCCAAACCGTGTAACTCAGGTTAAATCTGAAGCTACTGACGGTTATAACGCGCTTCAAGTGACTGCAGGCGAGAAGAAAGCTAGCCGTGTAAACAAACCAGAAGCGGGTCACTTCGCTAAAGCTGGTGTTGAGGCTGGTCGTGGTCTGTGGGAATTCCGTCTATCTGGCGACGAAGGTGACTTCGAAGTTGGTAACGAAATTACTGTTGAAGTATTCAACGACGTTGCAAAAGTTGACGTAACTGGTACTTCTAAAGGTAAAGGCTTCCAAGGTGGTGTTAAGCGCTGGAACTTCAGTATGCAAGACGCTACTCACGGTAACTCATTATCTCACCGTGCTCCGGGTTCAATTGGTCAAAACCAATCACCTGGTAAAGTATTTAAAGGTAAGAAAATGGCCGGTCACATGGGTGCTGAGCGTGTAACGACTCAAAACCTAGAAGTTGTTCGTGTTGACGCAGAACGTGGTCTATTACTTGTTAAAGGTGCAGTACCTGGCGCAGTAAATGGCGACGTAATCGTTAAACCAGCTGTTAAAGCTTAAGTCCTGGAGATTTAGTGATGGAATTAACGTTAAAAGACGCATCAGGCGCTCTTGAGGTTTCCGAAGCTACTTTTGGTCGTGAGTTTAACGAAGCATTAGTACACCAAGTAGTTGTTGCATACGCAGCAGGTGCTCGTCAAGGTACTAAAGCTCAGAAGACACGTTCTGAAGTAAGTGGTGGCGGTAAGAAACCATTTCGTCAAAAAGGTACTGGCCGTGCACGTGCTGGTACAATCCGCAGCCCAATCTGGCGCAGCGGTGGTGTGAGCTTTGCAGCTAAGCCGCAAGATCACAGCCAAAAAGTTAACCGTAAGATGTATCGCGGTGCGATTCAAAGCATCCTATCTGAACTAGTTCGTCAAGAGCGTTTAGTAGTTGTTGAAAACTTTGGTCTAGAAGCACCAAAGACTAAAGAACTAGTAAGCAAGCTTAAAGAGCTAGAGCTTAAAGATGTTCTAATCGTAACTGAAGAAGTTGATGAGAACCTATTCTTATCTTCACGTAACCTATACAAAGTAGACGTACGTGACGTTGCGGGCATTGACCCAGTAAGCTTAATTGCTTTCGATAAGGTTCTTATTACAGCAGCAGCTGTTAAGCAACTTGAGGAGGCATTAGCATGATCTCTGAAGAACGTTTATTAAAAGTTCTACGTGCTCCGCACATCTCTGAGAAAAGTACTATCAATGCTGAAACTAGTAACACTATTGTGTTCAAAGTAGCTAAAGATGCAACTAAAGCTGAAATTAAAGCAGCTGTAGAAAAACTTTTCGAAGTTGAAGTAACGGGTGTTCGTTCGCTTGTTGTTAAGGGTAAGAAAAAGCGCACTGGTATGCGTTTCGGTCAGCGTTCTGATTGGAAAAAAGCTTACGTTACTCTTAAAGAAGGCAGCGAATTAGACTTTGTCGGCGGCGCCGAGTAATTTAAGGAGTTAGAATTATGGCACTTCAAAAGTGTAAACCAACTTCTGCGGGTCGTCGTCACGTCGTTAAAGTGGTTAACCCTGATCTACACAAGGGTAAGCCATACGCTCCGCTACTAGAGAAAAACTCTAAATCAGGTGGTCGTAACAACAACGGTCGTATCACGGTTCGTCACATTGGTGGTGGTCATAAGCATCATTACCGTGTAATCGATTTTAAACGCACTAAAGACGGTATTCCGGCTAAAGTTGAGCGTTTAGAATACGATCCAAACCGTAGCGCAAACATCGCTCTTGTATTATATGCAGACGGTGAGCGTCGTTACATCATCGCACCTAAAGGCCTTAAAGCTGGTGATGCAATCCAATCTGGTGTTGATGCACCGATTAAGGTTGGTAACACATTGCCAATGCGTAACATGCCTGTAGGTTCTACTGTTCACAACGTTGAGCTTAAGCCTGGTAAAGGTGCTCAAATCGCTCGTTCAGCGGGTGCATACGTTCAGATCCTTGCTCGTGAAGGTCAGTACGTAACACTTCGTCTTCGTTCAGGCGAGATGCGTAAAGTTGAAGCGGATTGTCGCGCAACTTTAGGTGAAGTAGGTAACGCAGAACACATGCTTCGTTCACTAGGTAAAGCTGGTGCTAACCGTTGGCGTGGTGTTCGTCCTACAGTTCGTGGTGTTGCCATGAACCCAGTAGACCACCCACACGGTGGTGGTGAAGGTCGTACTTCTGGTGGTCGTCATCCTGTGTCTCCATGGGGTAAGCCTACCAAAGGTGCTAAGACACGTAAGAACAAGCGTACTGATAAATTTATCGTACGTCGTCGTACTAAGTAATAGTTGAGGAATTGCCATGCCACGTTCTCTCAAGAAGGGTCCATTCATTGACCTACACTTGCTGAAGAAGGTAGAGAAGGCGTTGGAAAGCGGTGACAAGAAGCCTATAAAGACTTGGAGCCGTCGTTCAATGATCATCCCTAATATGATCGGATTGACCATCGCTGTCCATAATGGTCGTCAGCACGTCCCTGTATTTGTTTCGGACGAAATGATCGGTCACAAACTAGGTGAATTTGCACCTACACGTACTTATCGCGGCCATGCTGCTGATAAGAAAGCTAAAAAGCGTTAATAGGGGAATATGATGGAAGCATTAGCTAAACACAAATTCGCCTCTGGTTCAGCGCAAAAAGCACGTTTAGTTGCAGATCAAGTCCGTGGACTACCTGTTGATCGCGCGCTAGAAATACTGGCGTACAGCCCGAAATCAGCGGCTGTTTTAGTTAAGAAAGTACTAGAGTCTGCTATTGCGAATGCAGAGCATAACGAAGGTGCTGACATTGATGAGCTTAAAGTGGCGAAAGTTTTTGTAGACGAAGGTCCTACAATGAAACGTATTCGTCCACGTGCTAAAGGTCGTGCGGATCGCATCCTTAAGCGTACTAGCCACATCACTGTTGTGGTTTCAGATAACTAGGAGATTAACTAATGGGACAAAAAGTACACCCTACTGGTATTCGCCTAGGTATCTCAAAACCTTGGGTATCTACTTGGTACGCGAATACAAAAGACTACTCTGAGACGCTATTTGGCGATCACAAAGTTCGTACTTTCCTTACAAAGGAATTAAAAGCGGCTTCTGTGTCTAAAATCGTTATCGAACGTCCAGCGAAATCAATCCGTGTAACAATTCACACAGCTCGTCCTGGTGTTGTTATCGGTAAAAAAGGCGAAGACGTTGAGAAGCTACGTCAAGCAGTGACTAAACTTGCAGGTGTTCCGGCTCAGATCAATATTTCTGAAGTTCGTAAGCCAGAGTTAGACGCACAGCTTGTAGCTGACAGCATCTCTTCACAGCTTGAGCGCCGTGTAATGTTCCGTCGTGCTATGAAGCGCGCTGTACAAAACGCAATGCGTCTAGGCGCTAAAGGTATTAAGGTTGAAGTTAGCGGTCGTTTAGGCGGCGCTGAAATCGCACGTTCTGAGTGGTACCGTGAAGGTCGTGTACCTCTACACACTCTACGTGCTGATATCGATTACGCAACTTCAGAAGCTTTAACTACTTACGGCATCATCGGTGTTAAAGTTTGGATCTTCAAAGGCGAAGTTATCGGTGGTCTTCCACTGAAACAAGAAGCTGAGAAGCCAGCTAAGCGTGCACCGAAAAAAGCTCGTAAAGCTAAGTAAGGGGTAGCGATCAATGTTACAGCCAAAACGTACAAAATTCCGTAAAATGCACAAAGGCCGCAACCGCGGTTTAGCGCAAAACGGTAACAAAGTTAGCTTCGGCTCATTCGGCCTTAAAGCGACTGGCCGTGGCCGTATGACTGCTCGTCAAATCGAAGCAGCTCGTCGTGCTATGACTCGTCACATCAAGCGTCAAGGTAAAATCTGGATCCGTGTGTTCCCAGATAAGCCAATTACAAACAAGCCGCTTGAAGTTCGTATGGGTAAAGGTAAAGGTAGCGTAGAATACTGGGTTGCTGAAATTCAGCCTGGTAAAGTACTTTACGAAATGGAAGGTGTTTCTGAAGAGCTTGCTCGTGAAGCGTTTGACCTTGCTGCTCGTAAACTACCATTCAAGACAACATTCGTAACTCGGACGGTAATGTAATGAAAGCTAGCGAATTAAAAGACAAGAGCGTAGAAGAGCTAAACACTGAACTTCTAGAGCTTCTTCGTGAGCAGTTTAACCTGCGCATGCAAGCGAGCACTGGTCAGCTAGCTCAGTCTCATTTACTACGTAAAGTACGTCGCGATATCGCGCGTGTTAAAACGGTTATCAACCAGAAGGCAGGTGCATAATGAGCGATAAAATCCGTACTCTACAAGGTCGCGTAGTTAGTGACAAGATGGACAAGTCTATCGTTGTTGCTGTTGAACGTCAGGTGAAGCACCCAATCTATGGTAAATTCATCAAGCGTACTACTAAGCTACACGCACACGATGAGAACAACACTGCTAAAGTAGGCAACACAGTTACTATTCGTGAATGTGCTCCTATTTCTAAGAACAAATCTTGGACTTTAGTAGACGTTATTGCTTAATTTTTATTAATTAAGTAAACGCTAAAAACCCCGGCCTTGGTCGGGGTTTTTTATGTTTGGAATAAAGCAAATTAAGTTGTAGGTGAAGCCCTTAATCTAGGGTAAGTTCATTTAGTGTACTACTAAGCTACACGCACATGATAAGAAGATCATTTCCAAAGGTGGTAACACAGTTACTATTCGTCAATGTTTAGTATTAACTGGCTCTTTGGGTAAGCCTGCTTACTGCTTACTTACGATTTCTTACATTGTTTAGGTTTTATTCGCTGAACTTTAACCCCTTGCAATACTCCTAACATATTCATAATAATTATAAATTTTCAAAAGGTGTTGCTGTGCGTTCTAAGCAAATGGCATTGCTGAACTCTATTACCATACACTTTGTTCTAGGCTACTTACTGGTAACTCAAACATTCAAACAGCCAAGTTCAAAACAGGAAGCGTCGCTTAAAACGTACATCATACCTGTCGCGCAGCAGCGCAAAATTCTTGCTGAAATGGTGAAACCTAAAGATGAGCAAAAGCCTGAACCTAAACAACAGGAAATACCTGAAAAAATTTTAAAAAAAGCAGTTGTTGGGCAGGAAAACAAAACCCCAAAAGTTGCAGAACCACCAGTACAAAAAAGCACTGAAAATCCGTTGAAAAGCGTACCTAAAACTCAGGAAAAGTCGACTAAGGCCAAAACTAAAGTCATAAAGTTTAATCGTTACAAGAGCCTTGAGAATGTAATAGAAAAAGAACAGCAGGCTTATTTTAAATCGCAACAATTCAATAACCAGATAAGCCAACCTAAAGTCAAAATTAAGCCGTCGCAAAAATATCAAGATCTAGTTAACGAGCAAGCTGAAGTTGTCGTTGGTAGTGCAACCTCATCACGTAAGACAATAAAATATAAAGGTAAGTGTTATCTTGTCGATAGCAGTTCTGAAATGGGCAGTATGGACATGCCGTCCTCATCTGGCTTTCCATGTCCAGGTGAAAAATCAGATAATGAAATATTGCTGAAAAATTCGCTGAATAAGTATTTAAAGAAAAAATAAGGGATATGCGTGAAAAATTGTGTATGTATTTTCTTGCTGCTAATAAGTGCTGGTTGTTCAACTGGTTTGAAGCAGCGTGACATAAGAGAATGTCGAGAAAATGCGTTTCAAAACCAAACACTGCCTATGGCTGTGATAGGAGCGCAATATAATGATTGTATAAGCGAGAAAAGAGAAATACAGGCGGCAGAGCGGCAAATGACGCTAATTGAAAATGTATTTGAGGTAATGCTAGATATCTTTGGTGTAAAAGCGTCTGATTAGCTTTAGCGACAACCTTATTTAACTTTCAAGATTGATGTAAATACCTAGTAATACCTAGTAAAACCTAATACCAATTCAATTATTCACCCACCATTTACTAACCTCAAGGGAAAATTTAATTCTATCTGCGTGAACCTTTGCTCGAACGCTCACGTCTTGATAATCAAACAATCTACTTTGGAAGTGTAAATGCATCAAGCGCAGGAAGAGTTATTGGTCTTAGCGGCTCAATCAGGGAACACAGAAGCGTTCACCTATCTGTGTCGTCACTACCAAAAAGCCGTAACTCGCTTTGCGTATAAACTATCGAGCGACCCGCAAATAGTTCATGATGCAGTGCAAAATGCATGGTTAAAACTCGCAAATAACCTTCACAAATTAAATGACCCAAGGGCATTCAAAAGCTGGTTGTTTAAAACCGTCCGCTGGAGCGTATATGATTTAATGCGCGCCGCAAAGCGAGATAAAGAGATTATCGCAAACGATATAGATGTGCTTGATATTGTCGCGTCAACTAAACCTGAAAGCAGAGATATCGGAGCGTTGATAGAGCGGCTTCCAGATATAGATAAGCAGGTTATACATTTGTTCTATTTGGAAGAAATGCAATTGACACAAATAGCCGAGGTATTAGAAGTACCATTAGGTACTGTTAAATCGAGACTATATCGTGCCAGAAAAGCGTTACAACAGAGTGTAGAGGATGAGCAAGATGAATATTGACGAAAGAATTGTTAAACAACTCGATGCGGATTCAGCTGAAATCGACCGCATTTTAGCGGAACAAAATAATGGGCTAGGCGCATTGCTAAATGCGGGTTTAAAAGGCGCGATGCGACCTTGGTTTATATTAGTAAATGTATTAGTACTAATAAATTTTCTCGGGCTCGCTTATCTTGTCTATCAATTTTTTACGCAAGCAGCAGATACGCAACTATTTTGGGGAGTACTCGCTATTTTTAGTTTTCAATTTCATATTGCCGCTAAAAGTTGGCTTTATAACGAAATGAATCGAAGTAGTTTAATGCGTGAAATAAAGCGCCTTGAAGTTGCGGTTAATGACTTAAAAGTTTCAACAAGTAAGTCGGAGTAATTGATGGATAAGCTAAAGACAGTTGTTTTAATATTGCTGCAAACGCTGGTATTTATTCTTCAGTTCTTACTGTCATAATCGATGCGTATGGTTCGTATATAAAACAAAAAGCCAGCTAGATGCTGGCTTTTTTAACTAAGGAGAATGACTTAATTAAAGTTTTGGGCCTGCCGCTACAAGCGCCTTGCCGTTTTCTGTGTCAGTGAACTTGTCAAAGTTATCAACAAAACGCTTAGCTAGGTCTGTTGCTTTGTCAGTCCATACGCTTGCATCTTCGTAAGTGTTACGAGGATCAAGAATATCACCTTCAACACCTTCAAGTGACTTAGGTACTTGAAGGTTAAATAGTGGCACGATTTCAGTTTCTGCGTTATCGATAGAGCCATCTAAGATAGCATCGATGATTGCGCGTGTTGCTTTAATTGAAATACGTTTGCCTGTGCCGTTCCAACCTGTGTTTACTAGGTAAGCTTCAGCGCCAGCAGCTTCCATACGCTTTTGCAGTACTTCAGCGTATTGTGTTGGGTGAAGTGATAAGAATGCAGCACCAAAACAGCTTGAGAACGTAGGAGTTGGTTCAGTAATACCACGCTCAGTACCCGCTAGCTTCGCAGTGAAACCCGATAAGAAGTAGTATTGTGTTTGCTCTGGCGTTAATTTAGCAACTGGTGGTAATACACCAAACGCATCAGCAGTTAGGAAGATAACTTTCTTCGCGTGACCTGCTTTTGATACCGGCTTAACAATGTTATCAATGTGGTGAATTGGGTAAGAAACACGCGTGTTTTCAGTTGTTGAGTTATCGTCAAAATCAATCTTGCCGTTTTCATCAACTGATACGTTTTCTAATAATGCGTCACGACGGATTGCATTGTAGATGTCAGGCTCATTTTCTTTGCTTAGGTTAATTGTTTTTGCGTAACAACCACCTTCAAAGTTAAATACGCCGTTGTCATCCCAACCGTGCTCGTCATCACCAATTAGCTCGCGCTTAGGGTCGGTTGAAAGTGTTGTTTTACCAGTACCAGAAAGACCGAAGAAAATTGCAACGTCGCCATCTTTACCAACGTTTGCACTACAGTGCATTGACGCGATGCCTTTGAGGGGTAGGTAGTAGTTCATCATTGAGAACATACCTTTTTTCATTTCACCGCCGTACCAAGTACCACCAATTAATTGGATTTTCTCAGTTAGGTTAAATGCAACGAAGTTTTCAGAGTTAAGACCCTGTTCTTGCCATTTGTCATTCGTGGTTTTCGCACCATTCATTACGATGAAGTCAGGCTCGTAATCTTTTAGCTCTTCTTCAGAAGGACGAATGAACATGTTTTTAACGAAATGTGCTTGCCATGCTACTTCAGTAACAAAACGTACTTTAAGGCGTGTGTCTTCGTTCGCACCACAGAATGTGTCAACTACGAAAAGACGCTTGCCTGAAAGCTGCTTAGTCACTAAACCTTTTAGGTGTGACCAAGTTTCAGGAGTCATTGGTTTGTTGTCGTTTTTACCTTGATCAGACCACCACACAGTGTCAGCTGAGGTTTCATCACGTACGATGTACTTATCTTTTGGTGAACGACCGGTAAAGATACCAGTTTTCACGTTAACTGCGCCTAATTCAGTTTCGACACCTTTGTCATAACCTTCAAGGCCCGCTTTAGTTTCTTCCGCAAAAAGTAACTCGTAAGATGGATTGTGAACAATTTCTGAAACATCGTGAATGCCATATTGCGACAAATCAATCGAGTTTTCTAAAGCTGACATAGTTTAAACACTCCTAGGGGTTTTGAACGGGTAGTAAAATAAAATCGAATAAAATTCGAGCGTCAATTCTATCTTAATACTAGAGTAAAACCAAAGCTGAAACCCCCGATTTTTCTGGGATTTATGTATTTTTTTTCATGATACCGGTGTCATTTTAAAATACCCAATATGCATCGATCTTATGACACCGCTGTCATTTTATTTTTGTACTTTTTATAGACTTTTTGTGCAGGGAATTAGCGGTAAGTTAATTGCAATTATGATGTTCTTAGTATTGGTGAAACGCTAAACTAATTCAGATAACAAAAAAAGCAGGCATTTAGCCTGCTTTTTCAATAAAAAAACATTGTTTATTAGTTAAAAATGTTTTCAATATCACGTTTGTTAAATTGGTATTCTTTTAAACAATATTGGCAGTTAATTTTAATAGCGCCTTGTTCTTTCGCATCTTCAAGCAATGCATCTTTACCAACATTAACAATTGCATCTGCAATTTTATCACGGCTACAGCCACAGCGGAAACTTACTGGTTGAGGATCAAATAAACGTGGGTTATCTTCATGATAAAGGCGCGTTAACACTGTATGACCATCAAGATTTAATAACTCTTCATCTTTAATGGTATTTGTTAATGCTTCTAAATGCGTAAAGTCTTCTTCCGCTTTTTCTTTGTTTACAGGTAATACTTGTAGCAGCATGCCCGAACACTTTTCTTGCTCAGCATCAGTGCTAATCCACATGCGTGTGCGTAGCTGTTCAGACTGCTGGAAGTACTGCTCTAAACATTCAGCTAGGCTGTCTGACACTAAAGGTACAATACCTTGGTAGCGCTCGCCTTTAAGCGGGGTAATGGTAATAACCATATGACCTTTACCAATTAGGTTTAACACGCCAGTATCTGTAATCTCACCTTGAATTCGGGCAATACCACGCATAGTTTGCTGGTGGTTACCATTAATCACGGCATATTTTACAGGCCCGTCACCTTGTAGCTGAACGGCAATTTCGCCTTCAAACTTCAACGTTGCTGTAAGTAAGCAGGTTGCTACTAATAGCTCACCGATCAACTGCTTGACTTCAGTTGGGTAATTGTGGTTTTCGATTATCTCTGAAAACGTTTGATCAAGTTGTACTAACTCACCACGTACATCATGGTTTTCAAAAATATATCTGTGTAATAGATCTTGCTGCATTGGTCAGATACCTTGTTTCAAGCGTACTGCTTGATAAATGTTAACTATGTTTAAATTTAATAAGCTCACGACGCTGCTTTTTATCAGGGCGTTGTTCAGGGCTTGGAGAGAAAAAGGCATTGTTTTTACGTGCCCAAGCGTTTTCTTCACGCTTTTTCTCGCTCTCTTGCGTTTCCTGATACAACGTTTGCGCAATTGGTGCCCCGCGTCTTTGATCGCTAATCTTTTCGATGGTGACAATTTTTTCGTCAAATCCTTGCGAGAATTTAATTGTCGCACCTAACTCAACGGTTTTGCTAGGTTTGCATCGTTGGCCATTGTAGTGAACTTTGCCCCCGAGAATCATTTCGCGAGCAATCGCACGTGTTTTGTAAAAGCGTGCAGCCCAAAGCCACTTGTCTAATCTTACGCTTAGACTGTCGTCGTGATCTGAAGTGTGTGTTGAATTCTGCTTTTTACTCATGGAGTGAGTGAATAATTGCACTGAAAAGTACGTGAAATATACCATAAATGCCAATATAGACAAAGTTGATACATTTATTTACCAAAAATAGAGACAAAGGGAATCAAGCCCTGACACAGAATTGTCATATTTACAGTGTAAATTCCAGCCACTTTCCATATTACCTGCTTGTTGTAGAAAAGCTGACAGGTTAAGATGGTCGTTCAAAAATAAGCAAGCAAATTATAATAATGCAGATAAACCAAGCGCAAATCGAACAGGTTATAGCAAAATTTCCACATAAAAAAGCAAGCAATATTGTGCTTGTTGTTGTGGTTATTTATGTCGCATTTTTAGCTGCGCAATTAACTTGGATGTTATGGCCAGGGCCAACTCAACAAGCTGCATTTATTACTGTGAATAACAGTGATTCGGGTAGCGCATTCAACTACAGCAGTAAAGAGCTGGTATCGCAAAATATTTTTGGTAATGCAACGCAACAAGCAGAGCAGAAAACAGAAGAAATTATCAGTGATGCACCTGAAACAACGTTAAATATTAAATTAACGGGTGTAGTGGCGATTGCTGGCGATGAGAAAGCTGGTCATGCCATTATCGAAAGCCAAAATAGGCAAGAAACCTATTCAGTAGGCGAGTTAGTTAAAGGTACTCGTGCACAAATCGAAACCATTTTTGCGGACCGCGTAATTATTAAAGTGAGCGGTCGTTTCGAAACCTTAATGCTCGATGGTATTGATTACTCAAAAACCGTTAAGCAACCTACCAAAAAACAAGGCAAGTCATTTAACCAACTTCGTTCAGCAAATGAGTCTCCGGCTCCTGCAATAAATGCAACGAAAAATGCAGACCTTAAACAAGAACTAAAAGCTAAGCGCAGAGAATTACTTGAAGAACCTGGGAAACTTTTTGATTATATTCGCATCTCACCTAAACGGGTTGATGGACAAATTGTTGGATATAACCTTAGCCCAGGCAAAGACCCTAAGCTGTTTTCACAAATGGGGCTTAAAAGTGGGGACCTCGCGACTTCAATTAATGGCTATCAGCTAACCGATATGAAACAGGCTATGGCAGCGATTGGTGAACTTAGAAATGCATCATCTGCGACAATAGTTATCGAACGTCAAGGGCAAATTCTCGACGTGCTATTTAGCCTAGAATAAGAATACGACTCGGAGTAACTAAATGAAAAGCGTGTTAAACCTAAGCAAGGTTTACAAAGGATTACGTAAATATGCAGCATTATTAGTTGCTGTAGGTGTTTCCTATTCTGCACTTGCGGTGGAGTATTCACCTAGTTTCAAAAATACAGAAATCACTGAATTCATTAATGTTGTTGGTAAAGACTTAAAAAAAACCATCATCATTAACCCTAATGTGCGTGGCAAAATTAATGTGCGCAGTTACGAGGCGATGGACGAAGAGCTGTATTACGAGTTCTTTTTAAATGTATTAGAAGTATACGGCTATACTGCAATTGAAATGGAAACCGGTTTTATCAAAATTGATAAAAGTGCCGACGGCCGTAAAAAGAATGTTCCTGTACTGGATGACGATGAAGAAGTGACGGGCGATGTGATGATCACCCGCGTTGTGCGTGTAAAAAACGTCAGCGTACAAGAGCTTGGTCCAGTTGTTCGTCAGTTTAGTGACCAAAAAGGCGGTAGCCACGTTGCGCAATATACGGCATCAAACGTAATGATGTTAACGGGTCATGCGGCAACAGTGAATCGCTTAGTTCAAGTGATTAAACAAGTTGACCGTGCAGGCGACCAATCAGTTGATATTGTAAAACTGAGCTATGCGACAGCGTCAGATGTTGTTTCTGTCGTTGAAACTATCTACAAACCTGCGTCAGGTGGAAAAAACAACATTCCAGCTTTCCTTATTCCTAAAGTAGTTGCCGATGAGCGCACGAATAGTGTCATCGTAAGTGGCGAAGGGGAAGCGCGTGACAGAGCGATTGCCCTAATTAAGCGCCTTGATAACGAACTTGAAACGCAAGGTAACACTAAAGTCTTTTACCTAAGTTACGCCAAAGCAGAAGACTTAGTGAAAGTGCTACAAGGTGTGAGTAAGTCAATTAATGACGAAAAGAACCAAGGCAAAACATCTGGTCGTTCAGCTAATAAAGATCAAATTAGCATTGAAGCGCACGAAGACACAAACTCCGTTGTTATCACAGCAAACCCCGATGTGATGCGTTCGCTTGAAAAAGTCATCAAAGATCTTGATGTGCGCCGTGCACAAGTACTGGTTGAAGCAATTATTGTTGAAGTACTTGAAGGCGATGGCGTTAACTTTGGTCTGCAGTGGATTTCAGAACAAGGCGGTATGGTTCAGTTTAACAATGGTAGCAGCGCGCCAATTGGTTCTATTGCTGCGGCGGCAGAGCTAGCTCGTGATAAAACCGTTAAGAAAAATGTAATTGGTTCAGAAACGGGCACAGGTACACAGTATGATGAAACCGTTGAGGGTAACCTTGAGCCATTAGCTGGTCTACTTAGTAGTATTAGTGGTTTAGCAGTGGGTATCGCGAAAAACGATTGGGCTGCGATTGTGCAGGCAGTATCATCAGATACTAACTCAAATATTCTAGCAACACCTTCTGTAACCACTATGGATAACGAAGAAGCGTCGATGCTAGTTGGTCAAGAAGTGCCAATTCTTACTGGCTCAACGTCAAGCAGTAACAATACCAACCCATTCCAAACGGTAGAGCGTAAAGAAGTGGGTGTAAAATTAAAAGTAACGCCACAAATCAACGAAGGTACAGCGGTTCAACTAAAAATCGAACAAGAAGTTTCAAGTGTATCAGGTGCAACTGCGGTTGATATTTCAATTAACAAGCGTTCGATTAGCAACACTGTACTGGCCGATGACGGTAGCATGGTGATTCTCGGTGGTTTAATTGACGAAAATGTACAAGAAAGCGTGCAAAAAGTGCCATTGCTAGGTGATATTCCAGTGCTTGGTCACTTATTTAAATCAACGTCGTCAACCAAGCAAAAACGTAACTTATTGGTATTTATTCGTCCAACTATTTTGCGTGACAGTGTAAGCATGAATAAGCTGAGTCATGGTAAATATAACTTTATTCGTGGCGAGCAGGTAAAACGCAAAGACGATGGCATTAACTTAATGCCAAATGAAGTACCACCAGTACTACCTGAGTGGGACGATGCGCTGGTGTTACCGCCAACGTATCAAGAGTTCTTACACGGCGAAAACAAAAAGAATCAGCAAGATGACTGAGATAGTTTCTGAGGTTAGTATTGCACCCGTAGTGCCTGTTAAGCGTTTACCATTCAGTTTTGCTAAGCGCTACAGCATCTTGATGCAAACACAAAACAACGAGTTAGTAGTAAGTTATGCGGGCGATTTAAATCAACAGGCATTGCTTGAAGTAAGGCGTGTTGCGGCAAGTACCTTTTCGCTTAAGCAAGTGCCTAAAGATGAGTTTGAGTTACTGTTAGAGGTGGCTTATCAACGCGATAGCTCAGAAACACAGCAGATTATGGAAGATATCGGCAATGAGGTCGATTTGTTCTCGCTGGCCGAAGAGCTACCACAAACAGAAGACTTACTTGCCTCAGAAGATGATGCGCCAATTATCAAACTAATCAACGCCATGTTAGGTGAAGCGATTAAAGAAGGTGCATCGGATATTCACATTGAAACGTTCGAGCAAAACTTGGTAATTCGTTTCCGTGTTGATGGTGTTTTAAAAGAAGTATTAGAGCCAAATCGTAAACTAGCATCGTTACTTGTCTCGCGTATCAAAGTAATGGCAAAGCTCGACATTGCAGAAAAACGTGTTCCGCAAGATGGTCGTATTAGTTTGCGTATTGCAGGCCGTGCAGTTGATGTGCGTGTTTCAACTATGCCATCAAGCTTTGGTGAACGTGTTGTATTACGTCTTCTTGATAAAAACAATGCACGTTTGGATTTGGAAGATCTCGGTATGTCAGAACATAACCGCAGAACATTCGCCGAATTAATTCGTAAACCGCATGGCATTATTTTGGTTACCGGCCCAACAGGTTCAGGTAAAAGTACCACCTTGTATGCGGGAATGACTGAAATTAATACTCGAGACCGCAATATTTTAACGGTTGAAGATCCCATTGAATATGAAATCCCTGGTATAGGTCAAACGCAGGTCAACCCTAAAGTAGATATGACTTTTGCCCGCGGCTTACGCGCCATCTTACGTCAAGACCCTGATGTGGTGATGGTTGGTGAAATTCGAGATTTAGAAACAGCGCAAATTGGTGTACAAGCGTCATTAACTGGTCACTTAGTATTATCAACGCTGCACACTAACACGGCAGCGGGTGCGATTACTCGTATGGAAGATATGGGGGTTGAACCATTCTTACTTTCTTCGTCATTACTAGGTGTACTATCGCAACGCTTAGTTAGAACTTTGTGTGACTGTAAAGAGTCGCATGTAGCCGATGAAAGAGAGTGTGAGTTGCTTGGTATAGAACACGGTAAAGGTGTTGAAATTTGTCGCCCTGTCGGCTGTAGCGAATGTAATCACAACGGTTATAAAGGCCGTACTGGTATTCATGAATTGCTGGTGGTTGATGAAGCGGTACGCGAACTTATTCACGATGGCAAAGGCGAACAAGCGGTTGAAAAATACGTACGTAAAACCACACCGAGTATTCGCCAAGACGGTTGTAACCGAGTACTTGCGGGGCAAACGTCACTTGAAGAAGTGCTTCGCGTGACGCGTGAGGAAAGTTAATCGTGGCTGCGTTTGAATATAAAGCGCTCGATGGTCGCGGTAAAAATAAAAAAGGTATTTTAGAGGCTGATACCGCAAAGCAAATTCGCCAAATGCTGCGAGAAAAAGGGCTTACACCGCTAGAGGTGGTGCAGGCTGCGGATAAAGAAAAGCAGCAAGTTAAAAATAGCGGCGGATTGTTTAAAGCAAAAATATCGGCCCATGAGTTATCACTGATCACGCGTCAATTAGCAACACTTGTGCAATCGGCGTTGCCTGTAGAAGCGGCAGTTCTTGCTGTGGCAGAGCAGTGCGAAAAGCCACGTTTAAAAAGCATGTTGATGTCTGTGCGTTCAAAAGTGGTAGAAGGTTACAGTTTGGCTGAAGGTCTTGCTGAGTTTCCGCATATTTTTGACCATCTATATCGCGCTATGGTTGCCGCAGGCGAAAAGTCGGGGCACCTTGATCAAGTACTGGTGCGTTTGGCTGATTACACTGAACAAAGGCAGCATATGCGTAGTCAAATAACGCAAGCTATGGTTTATCCAATTATTCTTGTGGTATTTGCTGTTGCAATTGTGTCTATTTTGCTGGGCACGGTAGTACCGACCATCGTTAAGTCGTTTCAAAGTTCAAAGCTGGCATTGCCTTGGACCACTGAAACAGTGATAGCGGCAAGTAATTTTATTCAAAATTATTGGCTGTTCTCGTTAATCGCCATTTTTGGCAGTATCTTTGCCATTAAGAATGCGTTGAGAAAACCGAAAATACGTTTTTGGTTCGATTCCCGTGTATTGCAGTTTCCGTTTATCGGTAAAGTAGCGCGTGGTCTTAATACAGCACGATTTGCAAGAACGCTGAGTATTTTGTCATCGAGTTCTGTGCCGCTGTTAGAAGGCATGCGAATTTCGGGCGAAGTTTTAGCAAATGAAAAAATGAAAGCAGCAGTCGCTGAGGCAGCAGTAAAAGTCAGTGAAGGTGCCAGCCTGAAAGCGTCACTTGATCAAACTAAACTGTTCCCACCTATGATGCTGCATATGATAGCCAGTGGTGAAAAGTCAGGTGAGCTTGAACAAATGTTAGAGCGCTCGGCTGATAACCAAGATAAAGAGTTTGAAGCGTTAGTGAATATTTCACTAAAGCTACTAGAGCCATTAATGATTGCGCTTATGGCAATCATTGTCATGTTTATTGTAATGGCAATTTTACAGCCAATTATGGCGATGAATAACGCGATCGGATAAGCGTTAAGTTTTATAGAGGTGTTAAATGAAAAAGCAAAGTGGATTTTCATTACTTGAAATCATGGTAGTTCTGGTAATTATTGGCATGATCATGGCCATAGTTGCGCCGAATATTATGGGTCAACAAGAAGAAGCAAAAATTGACAAAGCACGTATAGATATCAGCGCATTAGAAGATGCTATGAATATGTACAAGCTACGTAACAATCGTTACCCAACAACAGAACAAGGCCTTGAGGCGTTAGTTGAAGAAACAACGATTGAGCCGTTACCAAAACGTTTTCCTGAAGGTGGTTTTATTGAAAAGCTACCCGTTGATCCATGGGAAAGCCCATATCAGCTAGTAAGCCCAGGTGAGTTTAGCAAAATTGATATTTTCTCAATGGGTCCAGACGGTGTTGCTGGTACAGAAGATGATATTGGTAATTGGGATGACGAAGACGCGCGTTAATCGTTAACGTTAGTTTAAATTATGAAAAAGTGGCAAAGCGGATTTAGCTTACTCGAAATTTTAGCGGTATTGGTAATTATCGGCTTTGCCATGAACCTTGTTGTTCTTACGCTTAATGATCAGCAAGAAGAGCAACTTGAAACTGAAGCGCTTAAGCTTCACACCATGATTAATCTTGCCTCTGAATTCGCTGTTATGAACCAGCTTGAGCTGGGCTTTCATATTGATAAAAATACTAATACGTTTGAGCTGCTGGCGTTTGATAGCGAAAAGTGGGTTGCAATTACAGAACCTGACGTATTTAAACCACATCAGTTCAGTGAATTTATTAGTGTTGAAATGGCACTTGAAGATTTGCCGTGGGGCGAGGAAAACTTGTTGCAACAAGTTGACTGGCGCGAGCTTCTTAACAGTGAAGATGAAGAAAGCTTATTGGAACTTGAGAAAATGAAAATTCCACAGGTTTTATTGCTGTCTTCCGGTGAAGTGAGTCCTTTTCAACTTGTACTAACACTAACTGATAACGAAAAAGCGCGTCCTTATTACATTAAGGGTGAGTTAATGGCGCCGGTTGAATTGTCGCAGGAATTGGATGACGATGCCTAGAGTACGCGGTTTTACGTTATTAGAAGTGATGATTGCAATGGCCATTTGTGCACTTGCAGGCATTGCCGCAATGAAAGCGGTTGGTGATCACATTAATCACCTATCTAATATCGAAGAGCAACAGCTTGCAAGCTGGGTTGCTGAGAATCAATTAGCTGAATTAACGCTTACTACCAATTGGCCGCCAGCGGATAATAAAACTGGTGATGAAGAGCAGGCGGGAATTAAGTTTTACTGGCGTCACAAAATTACCAAAACCGAAAGCCCCGACTTGCTTGAAGCAAGAGTGTTAGTTTATTCAGACGAGGCACGTAAACACGATGTGTATGAGCTAATTACTTACATTGCAAAAAATGAGGGTAAGTAAGTGGTCACTCAGCGTAATAGTTATTTAGGGTTTACTTTAATTGAGGTGCTGGTGGCACTCGCGGTATTAGCAATGGTAACGCTGGCAAGTCATCAAATTTTATCGACCGCGATTAATGCCAATCAAAATTCAAAAGAAAAAGTAGCTGAAATAGGCGCTATGAATACGGTTTTCCGTATGATGCAGCAAGATTTTACCCAATTAGCGCTACGTAACACGCGCAATGAATCGGGTGATAGTTTAGAGCAGTTTTTAATTGCCGACCGTTTTTTGTTTGATAGTCAATATCATGGTGTTGCAGGCGTGCGAGATGGTTGGAGTAACCCAGTTAACTTATTGCCGCGCAGTGAATTACAGTTATTCAGTTATGTTGTAGAAGAAGATAACTTAGTGCGTAAATATCGCATTTATGTCGATTCGCTTGATGGCACTGAACCTAAAAGCCAAGTTTTACTGGAAGACATTAAAGACTTCACCATTAGTTTTCGTGGCGAAAATGATAAATGGGAAGAAAATTGGACAAACCCTAGTTTGCCTAAAGCCATCAAAGTAGAAATTGCGTTAGCCGATGAAATGATCGTAAGTCGCATTTTACTGCTGCCAGAGAGTGAGGCGACCTGATGATTCAAAAGCAAACGGGCGCAGCGTTAATTATCGTGCTGTTTGTCGTGGCACTGGCAGCATCTTTGGCAGTTAAAATGAATGCGCGCTTGATGGTAGAAGTACAGCGTTCAAGTAATCTCGTATTACAGCAGCAAGCACGTTGGTATGCCATGGCGGGTGAAGCTCTGGCAAAACGATTGCTGATTGATGTAAAAAAACAAGATAAAGACCGTATCGATTTATCGCAAAAGTGGGCTGTTGAAACACCGCCTTACCCTGTTGAAGATGGTACAGTTGAAGGTAAAATTATTGATTTACAGGCGTGTTTAAACCTTAATGCACTGCGGTTTGTTGATCCCAATAATGCCAGTACTCGAAATTTTAATGAAGCACATAAAACATTAGAAGCGTTACTCGATATTATTCCTGATTTACCGATGGAAGAATCGAAAGAAGCACTTGCAGATAGTGTATTTGATTGGCTGGATGAAGATAGCATGCCAAAAAGGCAGGGTGTCGAAGAGGGTGAGTACATGTCTTACAGTATTCCTTATATGACAGCCAATAACTTATTTGCTAGCGTATCTGAGCTGAGATTAATTCGTGGTTTTAACCCGATCATCGTGGAAAAATTAAAACCATACGTTTGCGTTATTCCCCAATATGACGAATTTAAAGTGAATGTGAATACACTGCAACCTGAACAGAGTTTGTTATTGGCTGCAATGCTGGATATTTCAGAGAGCCAAGCGGAAACAATAATAAGTCAGCGTCCGAATGAGGGCTGGGGTGACCTTAATAAATTCATTAATGATGCCAAACAAAATGGCGCTAAATCGTTAGACGATAAAGATAAACGCTTTGTAATAAACAGTAATTATTTTGAAGCGCAAATAAAGGCAAGCTTCTTTGAAACGAATTTTGCGATGAAATCCATAATACATATAACAGATAATCAAAAAGTTAGTGTACTGGCGCGTAGATTTGGAGGCGTACAGTGAAAGAAACCTTAATTATTCGCTTAGGGCAATCGGTTAATGATCCAATTCATTGGCTTATTAGCAATGCGAATGAAACCGTAGCAAGTGGTCGAATTGATAATAGCTTGGTACTTGAAGAATTAGCTGAAAAAGCGCAATCACGGGAAGTTATCGCGCTATTTCCTGCTAGCAAAGTACAGCTTAAAACGGTGGTTTTGCCGACTAAATATAACCGTAAGTTAGAGTCAGCATTACCATTTATGCTAGAAGAAGAGCTTGCGTGTGAATTGGACGATGTACTGATCAGTATCGGTGAACCTTGCATGTTAGGCGAAAAGCACGCTTTACAAGTGGCTGTTTGTCAGCGAGCGTGGTTTGAAAACTGGTTGGATATTTTAAAAACAGCAGAGCTATCGCCAACGCGTGCGTTGCCTGATGCGCTGTTACTACCACAATTTGATGACGCCGATGTAACCGTTACGGCGCTTGAAAATAACTGGTTGTTTAGACTTGATGCTTGGCGCATTGCCGAGGTGGAAACAAGTTGGATAAACGAATTTATTGCAACCTTAGATGTACAACCGCTCGCACATCTTAGCGATTTAGAGTTTGAATATGACAACGCGGTAAAAAAATTAGAACACTATGACTTACCGCTAGCGATTTTTACCAAACAGCTTGCGACGCAACCATTTAATATGTTGCAAGGTGCATTTCAGGTTAAAAAGCAAAGTAAAGGTGTGTGGCTTATATGGCAAGTGCCTGCTATTGCCGCAGGTGTAGCTTTAATGTTTGGCCTTGTTTTGAAAGCAGTAACCGCGTACCAATTGGAGCAGAAAGTTGTTGTTGCAAAAGCTGAGACAATTGAAGCGTACCAACAAGCGTTTCCTGGTTCAAAAGTGCGACCAAATCTAATTCGTCGTCAAATTCAGTCTAAATTGTCACAAGTATCGTCTGGTGGCGAAACGGGCTTTTTGTTTTTACTGCACCACCTAACGCCTGTATTTAAAGATGTTGAAGGTTTTACACCTGAAACATTACGTTTTGACAGTAAACGCGGTGAGCTACGCTTACGCGCCAGTGCAAAAGATTTCCAAAGTTTTAATGTTGTAAAACAACGGCTGGAACGTTCAGCGTTGCAAGTCGAGCAGGGATCACTTAGCAACTCAGGTAACCTTGTAGTAGGCGAAATAAAAATTAAGGCGGGCTCATGAATCAGTTAGAAGCCTATTGGCAGAATCTTAAACCAAATGAACAGCTACTGCTGAAATGCGCTGCGGTAATTTTTACCTTGTTTATTATTGTGATGTTAATTATCCGTCCACTAAACAATAAAATTGAAAAAGCGGAAAAAACCTTGCAGCAACAGCAAGAATTAGCGCAATTTGTAAAACAAAGTGCAGCAAAAATTAATGGCAGCGGACAAGGTAAGCGTGCAGTGAGTGGCAGCTTAAGTCAGATTATTAATGTGTCGAGCCGTCGCGCGCAAATCAGCATCAGCAAAATGCAGCCAAAAGACGAGACGTTGCGTCTTACCATCGAATCAGTTGAATTTAATAAACTACTTATTTGGCTTGAATCACTGGTCGAAGAAAGTGGTTTAACGATCTCTGCGATTGATATTAATCGAGGTGCCGAGCCTGGCATGGTAAGCATAAGTCGTTTGGTGGTTGAGAAGTAATATGAAAAAAACGATATCTCTTATCTTGTTATTTATTATCGCATTTATTGCGTTTGTTATATATCTTGCGCCAGCCTCGGTTGTGCTTGGCTTTGCACAAAGCTACTTACCAAAAAATATTAAAGTTGTAGGTGTGTCTGGCACGATTTGGCAAGGTCGCATCGCTCAGGCTCAAATTAATCAACAGCTTATCGATAAACTAGAATGGCAGTTAAAACCAGCTAGTCTGTTAACTGGCAAGGTGAGTGCTGATATTAAATTTGGTAGCTTACGCGGTTTTGATACGCCGTACGGTAAAGCGTCTGTTACTCTGCCATTTTCAGCTGAAACGGTGCAGTTAAGCCGTGCTAATGTCCGCGTTGCGACATCAAGTATTATGGATAATGTTAAATTGCCAATGGCGTTGCCAACTAAAGGTAATTTAAAAGTAAAAGTGCGCAACGCTGAATTGCCACTAGTAGCAAAAGATAAGTTGTGTCATGTTTTGGCTGGTGATGCTGAAACGCACAATTTATCGGTGCAAGGTCTACAAGGTTGGATTGAGTTTGACACCATCAAGGGTAAGCTTGGGTGTGATAATGGGTCGCTAAGTTTAAATATTAGTGAAGAGAACCAACTTGGGCTGCAGCTAGAAGCGCAATATGGTTTGCGTTTAATGAGAGTTAGTGGCTTTGTTAAACCAGATGCAAGTTTGCCAAAACAAGTTCATGACGCCGTTAAGTTTTTGGGTAAGCCTGATAATAACGGGCGCTACCCGTTTAAGTTCTAAGTACAAAACATGATTGAATTTACACAAACAGATAAGCACGCGTTGGCGCGCTGGTTAGCAAGCAGTGAAATGGCACCTTATGCGATGTCATTCCCCCAGCTTGAAGGGTATTTATTTGCGCTTATAGCTGCGCCAGCCCCGATCATTGAAGATATTTGGGTAAGTGAAGCGCTCGGTAATAAAAGCGAGGAGTTAGCCGACGATAACCTGTTTGCACTTATGGCCTTTCATAATGATGTTAGCGATCATGTTTTTGAAAAAGGCTATGCGCTATCTTCTCGCATTAGCATGATGCAACCGAGTGCTGCTAATTTATCAAAAAACGGCGAGCTTCATTTATGGGCGCTAGGTTTTACTCAAGGCATTAAGCATTATATAGAGCCAATTATATCGGCGAATAATCTCAATGGGGAACTAAGAGAAGCACTGGCAATGACGTTAGGTTATTTATGCTTTTTTGCAGATCTAAATAACGACGCTTCATTGTGTGATGATGTTATCAGCTTGCTTGAACCATTTGCTGAGGGGTATGCAGAGCTTATCGAAGCATGTGTGCTGGATGCAGGACTAATTGAAGAAGATGATTTAGATGATCTCGAATGAGAACATCTAAATACTCACAACTAAAGTTTGCTTTTATTAGCTTGAGGTAACTAATCTATCTCAAGGGTGATCTGAGTACAGCCAGATCCGCAACTTACAATAAACTTACCGTCTTTGTCGTTAAGTGTTACGCAAGAGGTTTGTTACACGTATCACAATTAACTGTACCGCCTTTTAAGAGCTTTTTTAAAACGGCTTTTTGATCATTAAAGTTTTTGGCAAACTTTTTATTAAGCTGTGAAAAATCCATAATTAACGTTTAGATTCTTCCGCAATAATCTTACAAATTTGTCTTAAATCATCCCCGTAAAAGTAAGAGTTAAGTTCTTTTTGTACACAGTAAAGCTTTTTAAACGATGACATTTTTTGGTTAGTGGCAAGCTGCTTAGTTAAATAGTCTTCCGCAGTTTGTGATAAGCGAAGTTTTTCTTTGGCACGCTCTAATGAGCGAGCGGCTTCTTGATCTGTTTTTACTTTGCTCGAATCACTCAGTACGCCCATAATCTTGTCATAAAGTTCTTGTCGCGGCTTAGCTATGCTGGGGTGATCAACACTTGCTAAGATAAGAATGACCAATACAAATAAGAAGTAATTTTTCATAAACTTTTCTTTTTTTTGATTTAGCACTAATTTGCTGTGTATTTAGTTTAATAAAATGCATCGCACTAGCAAAGACAATTGTTATAATTAAGCAACTTATCTACAAGTTTGCACACCTAGGGGCGCCATGGACAAGCAAATTAAAGTAAAAAATATCCCAACCGAAGTAAAGGTACATAAGCCTGACGCGGAAAAATTTGACCGTTTTAACCCGCGCAACCGCATTTATGTTCGCGCTGTAAAAGGGTTACACCAAAAGTTACGTAAGTACCTTGGCTTTATTGCCATGCTTAGTTTTATGTTACTGCCATGGGTGAGTTTTAACGGTCATCAAGCGGTTCTTTTCGATATCTTCAATCAAAAATTCAATATTTTTGGCATGACATTATGGCCGCAAGATTTAACCATTCTTGCTTGGATTTTTATGATTGGCGCGTTTGCTCTGTTTTTAGTAACGACCTTTTATGGTCGGGTTTGGTGTGGCTATATGTGCCCGCAAACTGTGTGGACGTTTATTTTTATTTGGTTTGAAGAAAAAATCGAAGGCAGCGCGAATCAGCGCAAAAAACTCGATCAGCGTAAAATGGACTTTGATAAGTTTTGGCGAAAATCAGCGAAACATTTAAGTTGGGTTGGTTTTTCACTTTTTACCTCGTTAACCTTTGTTGGTTATTTCACACCTATTCGTGAACTCATGGTGGATTTTTTCACCTTTGAAGCAACCGCGTATGCCGTTGGTGGCGTATTGTTTTTTACTTTTTGTACCTATGGCAATGCCGGCTGGATGCGCGAAATCATGTGTTTACATATGTGTCCTTATTCGCGTTTTCAATCAGCGATGTTTGACCAAGATACCTTCACTGTTAGCTATGACGAAAAGCGCGGTGAAAACCGTGGTCCGCGCGGTAGAAAACAAGATCCAAAAGAGCTTGGTTTAGGCGATTGTATTGATTGTAAAATGTGTGTGCATGTTTGCCCGACAGGCATTGATATCCGTAATGGATTACAGTACGAATGCATTAACTGTGGTGCATGTATCGATGCGTGTGACGAAGTGATGGATAAAATGAATTATGACAAAGGGCTTATTTCATATACCACAGAGCGTAACTTAACATCTGATAAAAAGACCCACGCGTTTCGTCCGAAAATTATTGGCTACTTGGTTGTAATGCTTGTTATTTGCGGTATTTTTGTTGCGGATGTGATGACTCGTATTCCTATGGACCTTGATATTATTCGCGACCGAAATCAGCTTTACCGCTTAACTAATGAAGGTTTAGTTGAAAACACATATACCTTAAAAATTCTTAATAAATCACAGCAAGATCACGAATACACCATTGCGGTTGAGGGGCTAAATAATTTTAATATTATTGGCAAAACACAGGTGCATATTCGCTCCGGTGAGTCGTATAGCCTGCCGTTGTCAATCGCAATTGACCCGTATGATTTGAAATCGCCAATTACCGAATTCAATTTTGTTTTGCAGCGTGCAGATCAAACTCAGACGCAACTTGCACAGCCGAGTAAGTTCTTTAAAGGACGTTAAATGTCGACTTTTGATTTTAGTGATTTAACGCCTGAACGTATTTTAGATGCGGTTGAAAGCATTGGCGTTTACCCTATATCGGGGCTTTTACCGCTAAACAGCTATGAAAACCGCGTTTATCAGTTTGTTGCGGAAGATAACAAACGTTATGTAGTGAAGTTTTATCGCCCAGAGCGCTGGAGCTCCTTACAAATACAAGAAGAGCATGATTTTAGTTATGAACTGGTTGACGGTGAAGTGCCTGTTGTCGCGCCAATAAAACGTGACAATACTAGTTTATTTCAATACCAAGGTTACCGTTTTGCGCTGTTTCCAAGTGTAGGTGGTAGAACGTTTGAAGCAGATAATTACGATCACCTGGAAGTTTTAGGTCGTTTTATCGGTCGTTTACATAATGTGGCTAAAACTAAACAGTTCGCAGTTAGGCCAACAATTAGTTGCCAAGAGTTTTTGCACGACGCTAAACGCTCTCTAATCGATAGTAATTTAATATCGCCAAGTTTAGAAACGCCATTTATGACTGTTTTGCAACAGGTTATCACGTTAACTGAAGAGAAATATTCGCCAATTAACGAGATCCGCTTGCATGGTGATTGCCATATTGGCAATATTCTGTGGACAGGCAATGAACTGACTTTCGTTGATTTAGATGACGCACGTCAGGGGCCAGCAGTTCAAGACTTATGGATGATGTTAAGCGGAGATGAAAGTGAACAACGCATGCAAATGGATACGTTGTTGTGTGCATATGACGAATTCTCATCACTGGATGTACAAGAACTGAGGCTGATCGAACCTTTGCGCGCCTTACGTATGATTAATTATATGGGCTGGCTTGCAAAACGTTGGAATGATTTAGCATTTCAACGGAACTTTTCGTGGTTTGCATCAGACAAATACTGGGAACAACAAATATTAAGTTTAAAGGAGCAATTGGCTGCGTTGCACGAAGCACCGTTAAAGCTTTTGCCATAAGAGAACCCTATGACTAAGAAGTTATTTTTAATTGTTGCATTAATTTTTCCGTTAGCGCTATTTGCTAAGGAGTTTACGTTTGAAGAGGGAAAACACTTTTCACGTATTAAAACTGAAAAATCTGAAAAACCACAAGTAACCGAGTTTTTCTCATACTACTGCCCGCATTGCTACAATTTTGAAATGATCGCACAGCGATTAAATAAAGAACTACCAGCAGATACTTTTGTTAAAAGTCATGTAAACTTTTTAAATGGCATTGACCCGAAAATTCAATCGTTGCTCTCTGTTGGTTACTTAGTTGCAAAACAAGCAGGTAAAGCAAGTGAAGCGAGCGATGCTATCTTCTCATTTATTCATCGCAATCGCGGCAGCTTCGCAACAATCGGTGATGTGCGTCGCTTATTTGTATTAAACGATATTGTGACAGAAGAAAAGTTTGACCAGCTAGCTGGTAGCATGGCAATTGCTGCGCAAGAACAGTACATGGTTGAACAGCAAAAGCGTTTTTCAGACCTGCGCGCATTGACTGGCGTACCAACATTTATTGTTAACGATATCTACCGTATCGAATTAACCAGTATTAAATCATACGATGAGCTAAAAGCGCTCGTTGACTATCTATTAGAAAAATAACGGAGTAAAAATGAAAGCATTTTTTAAAGCTGCTCTTTTAGCTTTAGCACTGCCTGTTGTGGCAATTGCCAACCAGTTTGAAGAAGGCGTGCACTACGAAGTGATCTCAGATCGCGCAACTAAAAAACCAGAAGTAACCGAGTTTTTCTCATTCTACTGCCCAGCATGTAATAACATGGAAAACGTGATTTACGACATTAAACCTTTACTAAAAGACGGCGTGGCATTTAAAAAAGCACACGTTAACTTTATGGGCGGTCGCTCAAAAGAAAATCAAGAAATGTTGTCACAAGCGTTAGCAACAGCCGAAGCGCTGCCGCAAAAAGACCAAGTGATTGCAGGTATTTTTAACCATATTCATGGTGAGCGTAAAAGCTTTAATGAAGTTGCAGACGTAAAAGATGTATTTGTAGCTAAAGGTGTTGAGGCTGCAACATTTGATAAGTATTACAAGAGCTTCGGCGTACGCACTAAAGCGAAGAAAATGAGCAAAGAACAAGAGTTCTTTAAGAGCAAAGGTGCGTTGGGTTCAGTACCAACCTTTATTGTTAA
Source organism: Pseudoalteromonas sp. MMG024 (assembly GCF_021654175.1). Lineage (NCBI taxonomy): Bacteria > Pseudomonadati > Pseudomonadota > Gammaproteobacteria > Alteromonadales > Pseudoalteromonadaceae > Pseudoalteromonas > Pseudoalteromonas sp. MMG024. The sequence continues at coordinate 19,735 of NZ_JAKFZO010000024.1, read as the reverse complement.
TGGTAAGTACAAAGTTAACTTTGGCCGTAAGTCAGGCATTTCAAGTGCTGAAGATATGGCGAATCTTATCAATTACCTTGCTCAAAAATAATTTAAGCAATTAGTAAAAAAGCGCTGTTTAGGCGCTTTTTTTGTGTTTAAATTTTGCTTTATCTCAGGGATGGTTGCATAAACCATAATTTTCACTCAGTAATTTATGCTTAAATAAGAGTACGAGTAAGCATTGTTTTAAGTTGCGGTTGAGGTTAATTCGCGCAATTTTCTGACGAGGCGCAACTGGTAAATTAATTTATTTATGCTTGACTTAAATTACACATTTAAATGGTTTTGATCATGGAATTAAAAGAACAAACCGTATACATATTTGATAGTAGTGAAGAACAACGGGCTACTACACAAAAGTGTATAGAATACCTATGGGCTGGCAGAATTTTCACTACTGGCAATCTCGCTAGTTTACAAAGTGAAGTTGTACAGGGCACCAGTGACGACACATTAGTTATCGCGGTAAGCGCGTTTAATGATATTGATATGTCGAGCTGGTTGCTTGGCACAGGTTTTAAAGGCCGTTTAGTCTTACTGCTAAATGATGAAGATGCGGTGCCATTATTTTTACCTTGTGAACTCGTCGCACAAATCAATAAACCGGTAAAATTAAGTGATTTTAACCAAGTGTTTAGTCAACGTTCGGTGACTGAAAAAATCATCGATAAAGACAAACTGGTTTCACTTCTCTCACGACGAGACTCTATTAATCTCGATTTTCAGCCGGAATTTCGCAGCCAAAATGAAAAACTATCAGGGTTTGAATGTTTTGTGCGTTTTCAAGAAAACGGTATTCAGTTGAGTACGCGCGAAGTAATGAATGCTATCGAAAATCATCAGATGATCGCGACCTTTAGCGACGTATTCTTTAAGCGCATTGCCGAAGTATTACCCGCATTTAGCAGCGTACGTCTTTCGATTAATTTATCGCTTATCGACCTTGAACAGTATGACTTACTCAAAGTTATGAGCCAGCACCTAGATATCGCGGGAATTAATCCTGAACAAATCGTTTTTGAGTTCCCGTTGGACGCATTCTACAGCTCAAATGCTAAGGTCATTGAATTATTAACTGGGCTTAAAGAACTGGGTTTTAGTTTAGCGATTGATGGCGATGATGATGTGCTTAGCAATATTGAAAAGCTGCCATTAGTGATTGATGAAGTAAAAGTGCCGGTCGCGCAACTTCAGCATTTAGATAAACAGCAAATGGATAAGGTATCGCAAGCCTATCACTACCATTCGATTAATTACATATTTGCGCGCATTGAGAATTACAAGCAGCAGAAGCTCGTGCAAAACAATTTCTCATGTAGTTTTATGCAAGGATATTATTTAGCGCCACCGATCCCTGTGAATCAAGTTTTTGAGATGTTAAAAAATAATCGTATTTAATTTGCTCATTTTTAATTTTATTTTTTATGCATAACACTTAATACGATTGACTAATATTTTTCTAAATTCGTCAAAAGTGAAAATATATTTCAATAAGTGTTTTTTTATGGCATTTAAATTCCTTTTAAATTGCCTTTGATACCTGCTTTTTGAATTTTTTATGCTTGTTTTGTTCTTTTGCTAATGGTTAAATTGCCTTAGTTAATGATGGAAACTAAATAAAAATGTCAAAAAACACGATTAGCCTACTTCTAAACAACCTCTTACTGCGTAATTGCAGAAGCGGGGCTTAGTGTATTTGACTGAAAAGTTTGCAAAAACCCCGCTAAATGCGGGGTTTTTTTATATTAGGGCAAAGGTGCAGGTATGAGCGATAAAATTTGGATATTTGATACAACGTTACGCGATGGTGAGCAAGCATTAAAAGCAAGTCTTACAGAGGACGATAAGCTTCAACTGGCTCATGCAATTAGCCGACTAAACGTTGATGTTATGGAAGTTGGGTTTCCGGTTTCTAGTCCAGCTGATTTTAGAGCCGTAGAACGCATCGCCCGTGAAGTTAAAGGACCATCAATTTGTGGTTTAGCGCGTGCCGTTGAAAAAGACATTGAAGCATGCGGTTTAGCATTAAGACCAGCTGAAAAAAGTCGTATTCATACCTTTATCGCAACCAGTCCATTGCATCTTGAGCATAAATTACGTATGAGTCTTGATGACGCAACAGCAATGGCGGTGCGTTCGATTAAGCAAGCGCGAAACTACACTGATGACGTAGAGTTTTCTTGTGAAGATGCAGGGCGTACGCCGCATAGCGATTTATGCCGTATTGTTGAAGCTGCGATTAATGCAGGAGCGTCAACTATTAACTTGCCTGATACAGTTGGTTATGTAACACCAGATGAATATGCCGCAATGATCACACATTTAATGAATAACGTGCCAAATATCGATAAAGCACGTTTAAGTGTGCACTGTCACAATGACTTAGGTTTAGCCGTTGCTAACTCAATTGCCGCAGTGCAAGCGGGCGCGCGTCAAATCGAGTGTACGGTTAATGGTATAGGTGAACGCGCGGGTAACTGCTCACTTGAAGAAGTGTCGATGATTTTAAAAATGCGTGAAGATCACCTCAAATTACATACCGATATTGTAAGCGAAGAAATTTATCGAGCATCACGACAAGTCAGTCAAATTTGCAATATGCCAGTGCAACCAAATAAAGCCATTGTGGGTGAAAATGCGTTTGCCCACAGTTCGGGCATTCACCAAGACGGCGTACTTAAAGCGCAAAACACTTACGAAATTATGGCGCCAGAAACAGTCGGTGTGCCAAACAACCAATTAAATATGACTTCGCGTTCAGGTCGTCATGTTATCCAGCATCGTTTAAGCGAATTAGGGTATCAAGCTGAAGATTACGATATGGATGCGTTATACAAAAGCTTCTTAGCGTTAGCTGATCAGAAAGGCACGGTTTATGACTATGACCTTGAAGCGATGATTTATTTTAATAATCAATCGGATGAAAGCGATTTCTATCAATTGTCATTTGTTCATTCAACATCAAATTCTCAGTCAATCGCTAGCAGCAGTATTGGCATGACCATAGGCGGTAAAGAAGTAACTGAAGCTGCAACGGGTAACGGTCCGGTTGAAGCGTCATTTAAAGCGATTAAACGTATGACTAATATGGATGTTGAAATAATTGAATATAATCTAGACGCAACAGGGCAAGGCGAAGGGTCGCTTGGTCAGGTTGATATTATCGCTAAGTTTGATGGTCGCCAGTATCACGGCGCAGGTTTAGCAGCAGATATAGTAGAAGCGTCGGTACGCGCTTTGGTTCGAGTTCACAATTTAATTTATCGGGCGCAGCAAGTGTCTGATCTAAAACTACAAAGGAAAGCAGTATGAGCAGCCAGTCAAATTACGACATCGCAGTATTAGCCGGCGACGGTATTGGACCAGAGGTGATGAGCGCCGCAATCGACGTATTAAATGCGGTTAGCGAAAAGTTTAACTTTTCATTGAGCTTAAATCATCACGCAATTGGTGGCGCAGCGATTGATCAATTTGGCAAGGCGCTGCCAGATACTACGCTAGCCGCGTGCGAACAAGCCGATGCTATTTTGTTCGGTTCAGTTGGCGGTCCGAAATGGGAAGGCTTACCACCATCAGAGCAGCCTGAGCGTGCGTCGTTATTGCCACTTCGTAAACATTTTGGCTTGTTCTGCAACTTGCGCCCAGCGCAACTATTACCTGCATTGAGTGCTGCATCGCCACTGCGTGCAGATATTAGTTCAAAAGGCTTTGATATTTTATGTGTACGTGAACTTACCGGTGGCATTTATTTTGGCGATAAAGGCCGCAGTGGAGAAGGTGCTGATGAATACGCATTCGATACGCAAACCTATTCACGTAAAGAAATTGAACGCATTGCGCGCTTTGCGTTTGAAGCCGCTAAGTTACGTGCAAACAAAGTTACTTCGGTAGATAAAGCAAATGTATTGGCATCAAGCGTGTTGTGGCGTGAAGTGGTAACTGAAGTAAGCAAAGATTTTCCAGATGTTGCGCTTGATTATATTTATATCGATAACGCAACGATGCAACTTGTAAAAGAACCAAGTCAGTTTGATGTATTGCTATGCGATAACTTATTTGGCGATATTTTATCGGATGAATGCGCAATGATCACAGGATCGATGGGGTTATTGCCATCGGCAAGCTTAAATCAAACTGGTTTTGGCTTGTATGAACCTGCTGGTGGCTCTGCACCGGATATTGCTGGAAAAGGCATTGCTAACCCAATCGCACAAATTCTAAGTGCGGCCTTAATGCTGCGTTACTCACTTAAGCAAGATGAAGCCGCACGCACGATTGAAAAGGCAGTGGCAGAAGCTGTTGCAGCCGGAGTGGGAACACCAGATATTTTCCCTACCGCGGGTTACACCACGTTAGACGTCGCAAAAGAAATTATTGCGCGTATTTAATTTTAAATTTTAGGCCTGAATTTAACAGGCCTCCGTCACCGATAATAGCAAGGGGAATGACGTGGCTCAGACCTTATACGATAAAATCTGGCAGGCTCACAAAGTTACTGCCATTAATGAAGAAAGTGATTTACTTTACATTGATCGACACTTAGTACATGAAGTTACATCACCACAGGCATTTGCAGGCCTGCGTGAAGCAAACCGTAAAGTCCGTTGTCCTGAAAAGACGTTTGCAACAATGGACCATAACGTATCGACAAAAAGTCGCTCATTAGATGCTGCAAGTGAAGTTTCAAAAAACCAATTAATTGCACTAAAGCAAAACTGTGAAGAGTTTGGCATTGTACTTTACGATCTTAATTCAATTAACCAAGGTATTGTGCATGTAATGGGGCCTGAACAAGGTATTACCTTACCGGGTACAACCATTGTTTGTGGCGATAGCCATACTTCGACCCATGGTGCCTTTGGTGCGTTAGCGCATGGTATTGGTACTTCAGAAGTAGAGCATGTATTAGCAACACAAACATTACAGCAGAAAAAAGCCAAGAGTTTAAAAATCCAAATTGATGGCAAAATTAACCTTGGTGTTACCGCAAAAGACATTATTTTAGCGGTCATTGGTAAATTAGGTACCGCAGGTGGTACAGGTTATGTTGCAGAGTTTTGCGGTGAAGCAATCAGTGCGCTTTCAATGGAAGCGCGCATGACACTATGTAATATGAGCATTGAAATGGGTGCTAAAGCAGGCTTAATAGCACCTGATCAAGCAACTTACGACTATTTAGAAGGGCGTCCATTTGCACCAAAAGGCAATGATTGGCAGCAAGCAGTTGCGTATTGGCAAACCCTAAAGAGCGATGATGATGCCGTGTTTGATCACACCGTTGTATTGAATGCTGCGGATATTCAGCCACAGGTTACTTGGGGTACAAGTCCAGAGCAAGTGATTGGCATTGACCAATTAATCCCAGACCCAGATGCACAAAGTGACTTGATTAAAGCTGATGCAATTCGTCGTGCGCTGGCTTATATGGACTTAAAGCCGGGCCAAAAGATTTCAGATCTCTCGGTAGACACGGTATTTATTGGCAGTTGCACAAATAGTCGTATTGAAGATTTACGTGCGGCAGCCTCGCTCGTTAAAGGTAAGCAAGTCGCGGTCGGCGTTGAAGCGTTAGTGGTACCAGGCTCAGGCTTAGTTAAAAAACAAGCTGAAGACGAAGGCCTTGCTGATATTTTCAAGCAAGCAGGCTTTGAATGGCGAGAGCCGGGATGTTCAATGTGCTTAGCCATGAATGATGATCGCTTAGGCGCGGGCAAACGCTGTGCGTCGACATCTAACCGTAATTTTGAAGGTCGCCAAGGCCGAGGTGGTCGCACGCACTTAGTAAGTCCAGCAATGGCAGCAGCCGCGGCTATTCATGGTCGATTTGTTGATATTCGAGGAGGCATCTAATGAGTAATTATCACACCGGCTTAATGGCACCACTTGATAAAAATAATGTCGATACAGACCAAATTATTCCGAAGCAGTTCTTAACGTCAACAAGTCGTGATGGCTTTGATAAGGCGCTTTTTTACGATTGGCGTTATTTAGATAATGGCGATGCGAACCCTGAGTTCATTTTAAATGAAGCGCGATATCAAGGGGCTAGCGTGTTGTTAACACGCGATAACTTTGGTTGTGGTTCATCGCGTGAGCACGCGCCATGGGCATTAAAGCAGTATGGTTTTACGGTAATCTTAGCTCAGAGCTTTGCCGATATCTTTTTTAATAACTGTACGAATAATCAAATGCTTGCTATCGCATTACCGAGCGAAACACTGGATCATCTATTTCACGTAACAGAGCAGGTTGCTCAAGTAAATGTTGAAATTGATTTGCAAAATCAGGTTATTAAAAGCAATGACTTTGATGATATTAAGTTTGATATTCGTCCCGATATTAAACAGCGCTTGTTATCAGGATTAGATTTTATTGGTGTTACAGAAACACTAAACGATAAGATTGATGCCTTTGAACAACAACTTACAAGCCAAAGGGCTTGGCAATAACTGCCAGATGAAATTAGAATGAAAAAGGCTGTATTTACAGCCTTTTTTATACAGGAAAATAATTATGTTTGGCGAAACGAACTTACAACTACTGATAAAAAATATGCGACCGCTGTTACAGCCGCAAAGCTATGTATTTGTATCTGTATCAAATGTTGACGCGTTTGATATGGGTAAGGTATTTGCGCGCATCAACGAGCCAGAAGGGGTGACGTTGATTCTCCTCAAACAACAAGCCGTTGAATGGCAGTTAGAATATGTTTCAGAGTTTTCGTTAATAACCCTGCAAATTCACTCAAGCCTTGATGCGGTAGGATTAACGGCAGCATTTTCAAGTGCGTTAGCAAAGCATGGGATTAGTGCAAATGTGATTGCAGGCTTTTATCACGACCATATTTTAGTTGCCAAGCAAGATGCAAACAAAGCTATCGATGTGCTTGAAACATTAGCGCAGCAAGCAGGTTAATTATGGATTCGTTATTCCACTGGATTGATTTATTTGGCGTTGCCGTTTTTGCGATCTCTGGTGCACTTGTCGCTTATAAAAAGAAACTAGATGGCTTTGGCGTAGTGGTTTTAGCATCTGCGACTGCAATAGGCGGTGGTACAACGCGCGATGTGATTTTAGATGTGCCGGTTTTTTGGTTAAAAGATCCTACGTATTTGATTTCGATTTTTATCGCTAGTGCTATCACCATTATATGGCTTAATCGTCAACGTGGCTTTCCACAGGTATTGCTTGAAATAGCAGATGCATTAGGGTTGGCATTTTTTGTGGTGATGGGGGTGCAAAAAGCCTTAAGTTTAGGTATGCCAGACTTAACAGCAATTGTAATGGGCACAATTACCGGCTGTTTTGGCGGCATGATCCGTGACGTACTGGCGCGTACCACACCTATGGTTTTAAAAAGTGAGTTGTACGCAACTACCTGTATTTTCGGTGGTATTTTGTATACTCAAAGTTTGAATTTAGGCGTACCAACCAATCTTGCCATGTTGGTGGGAATGCTAGGTACATTAAGCTTACGTATGGGCGCAATAAAGTGGGGCTGGAGCCTACACGTGTTCAAATACAATAAAGAAAAGTAAGCAGCTGAGCGCTAAATATACGCTACACTAAAAGAAAGAAATAAATTAAGGACAATGGAATGTCTTTTGCCTGTGTTTATTCCCGTGCACAAGTCGCGATGGATGCCCCGCTTGTTACCATAGAAATACATATCACCAGTGGCCTACCTAAATTTACCATAGTCGGTTTGCCTGAGGCATCAGTTAAAGAAGCTAAAGATCGTGTGCGCAGCGCAATTATCAACAGCCAATTTAAGTTTCCGCAAGAACGCATTACTGTAAATTTAGCGCCTGCCGACTTACCGAAGGAAGGTGGCCGTTTCGATTTAGCCATAGCAGTTGGTATTTTGTTGGCTTCTAATCAATTGGGCCAGCTCGATTTACGACAACTCGAATTTTTTGGCGAACTTTCTTTAAGTGGAGAAATTCGTCCGGTGCTGGGGCTGCTATCGTCGTTAATCGCCAACGTTAACAGCGAGAAAACGGTTTATATTTCAGCGTTCAACGCCAGTGAAGCGGCGTTAGTAACAAATTGTAATACCAAGCATGCCAGTAGTCTAAATCAGGTTTGCCAAGACTTAACGGGCCAGCAAGCGATTGAATTTACTTTAAACATCCCACAAGCTGAAGCATTAACTTCACGCTACACAATTGATATGGCAGAAGTAAAAGGTCAAGCTCAGGCCAAGCGTGCACTGGAAATAGCCGCAGCAGGAAAACATAATGTAATGTTTCTTGGTCCGCCTGGCACAGGAAAATCCATGTTGGCAGCTCGAATGGCAACCATTATGCCGCCACTTACCGAGTCTGAGGCGCTTGAAACCGCTACTGTCTATTCAATTATCGGTAAAACCATCAACAACAGCGAGTGGCAAGTAAGACCGTTTCGTGCGCCCCATCATACCTGCTCTGCAGTTGCTTTGGTTGGCGGCTCTTCTAATCCCAAGCCAGGTGAAATCAGCCTTGCCCACAATGGCGTGCTTTTTTTGGACGAGCTTACTGAGTTCGAACGCAAAGTATTAGACAGTTTGCGCGAACCATTAGAAACACGAAAAGTCACGATATCGCGCGCTGCAAGGCAGTCAGAGTTTCCGGCTAACTTTCAGCTTATTTGTGCGCTAAACCCCAGCCCGACAGGGTGTCATCGTGATAATCGCGCCTCGCCAGAACAAATTTTAAAATATTTAAGTCGCGTATCAGGACCATTTCTGGATCGAATCGATTTGCAAGTAGAATTACCTAAACTAAAAACCCACGAATTACAGTCAACACAGCAAGGCGAAAGCTCTGAGGTTATTCGTAATCGAGTGGTTGCAGCGCAGCAGCGGCAATACCAAAGGCAGGGCAAGTTAAATGCATTGCTGAGTAATAACGAACTTGACCAAGTCGTTACCCTCGATAATGAAAGTTTGGCGTTTATGGCACTGGTTACTGATAAGCTCGATTTATCACCGCGCTCGTATCATCGTGTGCTAAAAGTGGCGCGCACCATTGCTGATTTGGCCGCTGAAAAAACAGTTGCGCTAAATCATATTAAAGAGGCGATTAGTTACCGCGCGTTTGAACGGCTATTAAATACGCTTACACGTGTATAAATACTGCAGCTTAGGCGTTTCCTCAGTTGCACCACTATTAACCAGCTGTTAACATGAAGTTTGGTGCAATTGACAGGAGTTGAAATGAAAAAGTTAGCGAGTGTAATAGCCGGCATTTTATTGGTGGGTCAAAGCTTTTCAGCAAGCGCAAATGCTGATCGTGCGATGGATCTCTATCTCAATCAAGACTACGCGCAAGCCTTTAAACTTTTTCAAAAAACAGCTCATCTCGGTCATGGTAAAAGCCAATTTAATTTGGGTGTTCAATACTTACGCGGGCAAGGTGTACCGCAAGACCCAATTTTAGCATACGCTTACTTAGCAGTGGCGATTGAAAATGGCTTTCTAACCGCAAGACAAGCTTTAAAAACTGTTGAACGCCGTTTAACCCCAGCACAAACCAAAGCAGCAAAAGCGAAAGCAGATGAATTAATCGGTTTTTATGGTAAAGCTGGTAGCAAGAATATTCGCTATGCATTGCCATTTGGCCGTGCGTATAACCCGCCACCTAAACGCACTGAAAACCCAGAAGCCAAGTACCCAGGTAGTTTGTTTAAAGAGGGTATTCCAGGTATGGCACGATATCTATTTGATATCGACCGCAATGGTATTGTACGAGATATGCAGTTGTTACAAAGCTATCCTACTGATGAATTTGCGCAGAGCGTTCGTGAAAAACTTGAAAATTCACGTTACCAAATCTTAAAAGTAGGCGGTACGTTACGAAAGTTTAGCCAAGCGCAGTTTAGCGGCATGTTTAAACGCACAGATATTCCAGAAGAAACGCGTAAAAAACTAGCGAGCAAACACAAACAATTACTTGCTAAAGCAAAGCGTGGCAACAGCAAAGCCCAAGCAGAATTAGCTGATATGTTAGAGCTAATGAGCGACGACAATATGCTAAAGGTGGCTTATTTACCAGACGACACGGTTTCAAATTCACAAGGTGAGGCGAACTTACTCGCGAGCAATGCCGATAACTTTTCAAATAATATTCAGCTCGAAGAAGATTTTTATAACTTTGCTTACTTAGTATGGTTAGATAAGCAGGGTAATACGCTTCGCTTTGAGGCAACCGGTGATTATAAAGCACCGAAAGAGCTCGATGAACTAGCAGTTAAAACTATGAATAACTGGCAAGTATTGGTTAGCGGCGATGAACAAGCCGAATACGGCCCATTTTTAGCTGAGTTTTTCTATAACAATGAAGCGCGAAATAGTACTTACTCAAACTACCTTAATCGTCAAAACGTAAAACTGAAAAAGATTATTGCCAAGCCGCGTGAAGAGATGCCGAGTTACTGGCGTTTAAAAGCAGCACAAGGCGGTGATTTTGCATCACTTATGTTGTTAGGTTCGGGCTGCAACTTACGTATTTTAGGTACTGCTGCGGATCTTGGTCATACGCCAGCGCAAACCTTGGCTGCAAAATGCGTTTTACAAAAAACGAACGCAAATAAAGACCACCTTAATCAAGCGAAAGAGTGGCTAACAGCGGCTTCGGAACAGGGCGATTATATTGCAATGCGTGAACTTGCCGGCGTTTATGCGCGCGACTCACATAATCAAGGTGAACTAAATTACGCGATTGAGTTAACTAAAAAAGTGGTTGATGAGAAAGATGATCCATGGGCATATGAATATATGGCTGCGGCGTATGCTAAATTAGGTCAATTTGAAGAAGCCATTGATATGCAAGAAAAAGCAGTTGAAGAAGCATGGGACAAAGATTACTTTGTTGATGCAGCAAAAGCGCGCTTAGCAGCTTACGAAAATTCAAAGCTAGGTACGTGGTAAAAAGCTAATATTAATCAATTAAAAAAGGCCGCAAAAGCGGCTTTTTATATGTTTATTCGCTAGTTAAGTAAATTGTTATTATTAACCTAGGGCAATCATATAGCCTTTGCCACGTACCGTAACAATACGCTTTTGTTCTTTTTCATCGCCTAATTTCTTGCGTAGGCGACCAACTAATACATCTACGGTTCTGTCTGATGGGCTCCAGTCAGATTGACCGATTTCTTCTGATAGCTTTTCACGGCTAGTTGGTTTACCAGCATTACCTATTAATGAAATCAGTACTTTATGTTCTGCTTCAGTTAAGCGTATTTCGTCGCCACTGGCAATGATAAGCGTGCGATGTTCTGGGTGCACTTTGATATCTGAATATTCAATGTATTCGTCATTGGTTTGAAACAAGTTTAGACGCTTAGCAAGCGCTTTTAATCTTAGCTCTAGCTCAAGTAAATCAACAGGCTTACAAATGTAGTCATCTACACCTTGTGCTAACCCTAAAATGCGATCTTCTTGCGAATCGCGGCTTGAAAGTACGACCACACCGATATCGGAAACTAGATTTATCTCTTTAGCGAGCACTAGGCCGTCTACCTGCGGCAGTACAATATCAACAATCGCTAGTTTGATTTCGTGGTTTGAACGAATGATTTCAGCTGCATTTGCGCCGGTTTCGTCTACCACAAAACTAAAATCACTATTGCTAAAATGTGATTGAATGCGCCTTACTAGCAAGGAGTCATCTTCAACTAGAAGTACTTGTATTGTCATAATGCTCGTTAATGTGTTTTTCTGCCCGAAGCAATATTATCACCAATTTTGCACTGAATGAAAAATAGAAATGTTATGTCACAAAATGCGTGTGTACAGAAATAATAACGGCCCATTGTGGGCCGTTATTATTTACTAGTACTTAAATCTTATTTTTGTGCATATAAGTCGTTCCACCATTGTGGTTGTTCTTTTAGATGTTTGTCGAAATACGCAAGCATGGTATTCCACCAATGGAAGCGTTTATCACGTGCAAAAATTTGGTGGTCTGCGCCTTTATATTCAACTAATTCAACATCTTGACTCAGTAGCTTTAAGGCAGTGTACATAGTGTGGCTCTCGCCTACAGGTACATTTGTATCAGCATCACCATGGATCAGTAATAACGGTGTTTTTACCTTATCAGCGTTAAATACAGGGCTGTGCTCTGAATAAAGCTTAGCGTTATTCCAAGGGAAGCTGTTTTTGGAGGCTTCGCCCGAATATAAATAACCCCACCAACCTTGGCCCCAATAAGAGGTAATATTTGAAATACCCGCATGGGAAATAGACGCGCTAAACATATCTGTTTTGGTTGCCAGCAACATAGTCATAAAGCCACCGTAAGATGCACCTAAATTACCTACTTTGTTTTTATCAACAAAACTGTATTTATTTAAGAATGCGTTTGTACCTTTAATTATGTCATTTGCTGTGTATTCACCCCATGCATTTACGTGTTTAGCTGAGAAATCTTGGCCAAAGCCAGTTGCACCTGTAGGTTGTAATACGTACACCACATAGCCATTTTCTGCCCATAAATTAAATGGGTAGCGGCCGGTAAATGCGCGATTTACAGGTGACGTACCGCCATAGTAGTAAACTAACGCAGGGTATTGCTTTTGTTTATCAAGGTTACTAGGTAGATAAACGCGCCCTTTAATTTCAGTGCCTTGATCGTTAGTGAAATTAAATTCTTCCAAACTTGGCAATTGGGTATTAGCGTAGAATGCTTTTTTGCTATTAAATAAGGTTTTTGACTTAGTATTAGAGAGTTTCGTTTTTAATTGCACTTGTTGTGGCAATTGTGCGCCAGTTCCAGCGAAAACAAGGGTAGGTGACTTCTCATTAGAAACGCTAAAGCGTTCAATTACGTCAAGATTCGTTTTTACTTTATTAAAGCGTTTTTTACTTTCATCAAATACATATAGCTGGCGTTTGTCTTCTTCACCAACATTTAAAATCACATCGTCATTTTTTAATACGCTAAATTGGCCAATGCTTGGATCAAATGTTTTTGATAACGCAGTGATGTTTTTACCATCAAAGCTTACTGAATACAGTTGCGTGTCGTAATTGTTACTAAGCTGAGAGTCAGCAACCGTTTTACCTGCTTTTTCACCGAATTCAGGGCCAGCGGAAATGTATAAACCATCACTAGAATACTGCGCACTATTAAAAGTACGGTACTTGCCAATTGTAGTTTGGCTATTGTCTTTTAAGTTGTATTCCAGCAGTTCTGTTAGCATATGTGGCGGTGCAGCATAATCAGAAATAGAACGGCTTAATAACAGCGTTCCGCGTTTGCTATCAAAATCTTGTAAGCTAACACTAAATTCAGCTGGGCTAACTTGGCGCATTAAGCCTGAATTTACATCGTATAAGTAAACACTGGTTTTATTGCGTGCATACGACCAGCGATCTTCTAAACCATTATAATACTTAGTCAGCGATGTCGACTTTTCAGGGCGTTTAACCCAAGTAAATATAAGCGTGTCGTTATCATAAAAATCGACATTGCTAATACCAGATAGATCTTCACTTAATGCGCTGGTGGTTAGCGTTTTAAGGTTTAGCTTATATAGCACCTTATCACTTGTATATACAAGGTGGGTGTTATCGTCTGACCAAGTAAAATTGTTGGCGTTAGCTGGTAATGAGTAAACAATCTCGTTGTCTTTAACCGACTTGATAACAGTCTCTCTAATTGCCTTATTGGCGTTTTTATCGTTATAGCAGCGCGTTTGCCAAATTAAGTGCTTACCGTTTGGTGAAATGCTTAGGTTGCTTACGGTTTTGCTATCAAATAATTGTTTTGCGCTTAGTGTATTTGGCGCATCACTAGAAACACTGATTTTGCTCTCTTCAATTTCGCTGGTTAAATCTAAAGCTACTTTGCCCCAATCTTCAACACTTTCAGTAATAATGATTACTTGGTGTTGTCCTGTTGTTAGCGGTAGTTTATAAGCGTCGCCTTTTTTAGAGAGCAACTCGCCATTAAGATAAAAACTCGCCTCTTTAACACCATCTAACTTAAGTGTTGCAGGTGTAAAGCGCGTTGTTGTTAATGTGAACTTAAGGGCTTGTAGGCCGGGTTCAGTTAATGCATTTACCTTGCTTAAGCTTTGCCATTTTAGTGTATTACCAAAAAACGAAACTGACTTTTGGTCGGCTGTTAAGCTTTGTTTTAGATTGGTTAAAATGGCGTTTTTACGGTTTGTTTCAAATGGCTTGAGTGCGTTTTGCGGCGCAATTGGGCCTAAATAGTTAATCTTGCTTGCATCAATTACTTCAGCATGCGCTACAGGAGAAATAAAATAAGCGCTGAGCATTGCTGCTAAAAATGATTTTTTCATTATGAGTCCTTATGAAAATGCGTGACGAAATCATAGCGAAAAAAAGTATGAATGTATGCTTGAACTCGTTTAGTTGCAGCCCAATTATGGTGAACAACGAAAACGATTGTTAATCGATTTTGTAACGAGCTTTAATTGTTATGATTTATCGCTGTTTATAAATTAATACAATTAAAATGCGGTTGTTATACGCAGCACTGGTTTAATTGGGTAAACTAGTGACTGAAATTATTATTCGCCATGATTCGAGAGGTTACTGTGGCTTTGTTAATTACCTATATGCTGTTAGCTATAGGCATTTCGTTTATATGTTCAATAATGGAAGCGGTATTACTAAGTATTACCCCAAGCTATGTCGCCAGTTTAAAAAAGCAAAAACCAAAATTGGCTGCGCGCATTAACTCATTAAAAGAAAAAGTAGATCAGCCGTTAGCGGCGATCCTAACTTTAAATACGGTTGCACACACAGCCGGTGCTGCAGGTGTAGGTGCTCAAGCTGCCGCGGTATTTGGTGATGCGGCCATTGGTATTGCTTCTGCGGTAATGACACTACTAGTGTTAGTATTGTCTGAAATTATTCCTAAAACGTTAGGTGCAAACTATTGGCGTCAGCTTACGCCAATTGTATCGTCGTCACTTGTAGTAATGGTTCGCATATTAAAGCCGTTTATTTGGCTTTCAGACATAATTACCAAAATGCTCGGCAGCAAGCAAAGCGAAAGCCACTATATTCGTGCTGAAATTGAAGCGATGGCTGAAATGGGTAGCGAAGCAGGTGCACTTCATCAAGAAGAAAGCGAGCTCATTCGCAGCCTGTTAAAATTCCGTCACTTAAAGTTGGATACCTTATTAACTCCGCGCACAGTATTATTTAAAGTACACAAAGACTTAACAGTAGATGAGTATCTTAAACAACACGGTAGCGTGGCATTTTCACGTGTACTCGTGTTTGACCAAGACTCAGACGACATCATTGGTTTTGTGCACAAAAATGACATCATGCTGGCGTATCATCGTTTAGGTGAAGACTACAAAATTGCCAAGCTAGTTAAGCCAATTTATACCGTGCCTGAAACCTTGCATGTCCACACTTTGCTACATACGTTATTAGAAAAACGCATTCATATCAGCCTAATCGTAGATGAATACGGTGATGTACAAGGTATTGTGACGTTAGAAGACATGATTGAAAGTCTAATGGGCATGGAAATTGTGGATGAGCGCGACCAAACCTTTAATATGCAAACCATGGCTAAGGAAAAGTGGCAACAACGTGTTGATAATCATGAAAACCTGATTAAAAACGATGAGCACGGTGTTGATACTAAAACACCTGAAGTTGACAAAAAGTCGCTCAGCGATGAGTGTAACTAAGCTACAACAACATTTTGTAAACCTCGCTAAGCGTTTAAATGCTTGGCGAGGCATTATGGTGTTATTTGCCATTATTGGTGGTGCCTTGTTAGGTGCTTCGTTGCTATTAGACAATCCACAAATGAACAACTACCAAGTAGGCTATATTTTACTACTTGGTTGGAGTTTGCTCGGTTACTTTTTTATCGCCAGCTTTAGCTTGTATGATGGACATATTTCCGCCGATGCATCATGGCTCTCACGTGGTAAACATAAATTAGCTAAGATTTTTATTAGAATTATTACTCTAATTTTTGTATTGATGGTCGCAGTTACCCTATATTTAACGCTTCGCTTAATAAGTGTTTTCAGTAGTTAAATTTTAAATTGAATGTAATATTTAATTTTTAACATTAAATTGCATTTTTTAATCTTTTGTTGCCAATATTGTTAGCATTTAAACCACAAAAAACCTGTTAAAACCGTCTAAGATCTCCGCGATTTATAATTCATCATCTGCGAGCGTGTTATGACGAAAGTAAACAACCAGAATCTGCTGCAATTGCGTTTTATTGAGCAAGCATTTATCGAGCAGCTAAAACCTTCTTTTGATAACTTACCGGCAAACCCATATGCCGACGGTGCATTTCGTTTACGCCGTTACTCTGTAATTAAACTTGTTGATGGCAAATTAAGCCTGCAACCAACTAAAGCATTTGTTCAAGATGACTCAATTAACCAATTCCAAGGCAACATTGAGCGTACTTACGAAAACCTTGAAGAGTCGCTGCTAGCGACTGACGGTATGCAGCATTTAGTTAACCAATTTATCGAAATGTCAGGCATTGCTAGCGATACTGATATCGAAATTCATCAGTTCCGCATGTTAGCGATTGATGCAGATACACCACCAGCACCAGAAGGTGTTCACCAAGATGGTTTTGACCATGTTTGTGTTGCTGGCGTGTCACACAGCAATATTGAAGGTGGTGAGCTACTAGTTTACGAATCACGCGATGCAGAACCATGTTTCAAAATGGAAATTAAAGACGGCATGTTTGCCATGGTGAATGACCGTCAGGTATGGCACAACGCAACACCAATGAACAAAATCGACAACGATAAAGTAGGCTACCTAGACTGCTTTGTATTAACAGCGTAGGAACTGATAATGCAATTAACTAAAATCCGTAAGCAGTTTCCAGCGTTAATGCAGGAAGTAGCAGGAAAATCACCGGTATTTTTAGATGGCCCAGGTGGCTCACAAGTACCGCAAAGTGTTTTAACTGCCATGTCAGCTTACTTAGGTCGTTACAATTCAAACTTAGGTGGCGCATTTTTCTCAAGTCATCAAACCGTTGACCTAGTAAACAAAGCACGTGAAAGTGCGGCAACATTGTTAAATGCACCAAGCAAAGAGCAAATTGTGTTTGGTCCGAACATGACCAGCCTAACCTTTAGCTTTAGCCGTGCGGTTAGCCGTGATTGGCAAGCGGGCGACGAAATTATCGTAACTAATGCAGATCACTTCTCAAACGTATCTAGCTGGCAGCAAGCGGCAGACGATAAAGGCGTAAAAGTTCACGCATTAGAAGTGGATACAGCAGACTGTAGCCTTGATTTAGTGCAGTTAAAATCATTACTCAATGAAAACACTAAGCTTGTTGCCGTTACTTACGCATCAAACACCACAGGTACTATCAACGACATTAAAGCGATTGTTGATATGGCACACCAAGTAGGTGCGCTAGTGTATGTTGATGCTGTGCATTATGCGCCGCACATGCTGGTGGATGTACAAGCACTTGATTGTGACTTTCTAGCGTGTTCTGCGTATAAATTCTTTGGCCCACACTTGGGCATGGTTTACGGTAAGCGTGAACACCTAGAAGGTTTTATGCCATATAAAGTAGAGCCAGCGACTGATTTAATTCCGGGTCGTTGGGAAACGGGTACGCAAAGTTTTGAAGCTATGGCTGGTTTTATTCAAGCTGTTGAATACATTGCAAGCCTAAGCGAACTTGATGAAAGTGAGCCACTGCGCGCGCGTTTAGAAATGGCTTTTGCCAATGCTAAACAGCATGAAGATGCGCTTTCGAAATATTTCCTTGAGCGCATCGCTAAGTATAAATCAGTAACCTTATACGGTATTTCTGATCTGTCGCGTTTAGCCGAGCGTACACCTACCTTTGCTATTAATATTACGGGCGTAACGCCACGCCAAGTGTCTGAGCACTTAGGTAAAGAGCATATTTGTGTGTGGGACGGTAACTTCTACGCCAAAGGATTATGCGAACAGCTTAACGTGTTAGATAACGGCGGTGTAATTCGCATTGGTTGTATGCACTACAACACAATCGAAGAGCTAGAGCGCTTCTTTGATGTATTAGAGCCGCTACTTGCATAAGCTCACAATACATGAATTTGAAAAAGGGTAACTGAGTTACCCTTTTTTATTGGATAATGCCAGCAGCAAAGTAAATAACTCGAACTCAATTAAATATATTAGAGCCAACTTGAAGTTAACCAGCTTTAAATACAAAACCCGCAAAGGGCCAGATTATCGCCATGGCGAGCAGGTGTCGTTTTTAGATATAAAACATACCTTTGGCATGGGTAATATTCGTGTGGGCAGCTGGGTAACGCGCGAAGAGAGAGACCTTGCCGCTAATTTGGTATTCGATGCACTGGCTGATTTAGCCTATATATTGGCATTACCGCCGCAAGCAATGGGGCTGCGTGGCAACTTAAACCTTGCCTTTGGTAGCGGTGGGCGAAAGGGCGTGCAAGCGCATTACGCGCCTCATTATCGCGAACTGGCACTGGCTAAAAACGCAGGAGCAGGGGCACTTGCCCATGAGTTTTGGCATGCCTTTGATCATTACATTGCCGATAAAGCCTTTGATATTAATGATACAGAACTCTTACCAAACCGCACTTTATTCGCCAGCGACTGCTGGCTGAAAAACAAAACACACATTGCTCACCCGTTAAATGATCGCCTAATAAATATTTTTAGCGCCATGCTATTAAGCGATGACGGCCAAGATAAAAACGACTTTGTTGCACGCAGCGTAAAAGCTGATTTAGCGTTATCGAGAAACTACTTTTCATTACCCACCGAAATGATGGCGCGGGCTTTTGAAGCCGCGGTTGAGACTTGCCCTGATATTGAAAACAGTTATTTAGTGGCGGGCACAACAAACCTAGATGTAATGCCGGTGTTTCCTGACTTAACCCATCGGCAAAAAATTTATGAGTCGTTGCTGGCGTATTTTAAGCCGCTTGGAATGGCATTGAGTAAGTGATGTACTTTTTATGTAGCTTTTAATCTTGGCTGCTGGATTATTTGATACTTGGTTTGTCGCGCTGGCGACGGCAGCCAAAGGGAGGCTAACGCCGGCCTCCCTTTGGAATCCCTCGGCGCCCCGAAATCAAACAGATTCCTCAAAGAATAAATTGAAATGAACGCAAACAGTATGCAATCGCCATCCATGGCTCAAGCATACTTTTGCCAGCATCCATGCTGGCAATTGCTCTTCAATTTAATCTTTTCGGGTTTGATTTAAGGGGGGAGTGATGCTAATCACTGCATTTTAAATTAAGGGAGTATTCACCTTATTTCAACACGACTGGTTGTATTAGTTTAATTTTTGAGAATCTTACTTTCATTTAAAGCGTTGCCATTTTATGATCGCAATTGCTTTCTTCTAAAGATGAAGTATTTGATTCATCGAATCCGTCACTTTCGATACATTCTAGTTCTTGATCTTCAGACTTTCTGATTAACTCAGATGCAAATGAATATCCAAAAGCTTCTTTATAACCTTCTAAAAATTGTTCGCTTTCTCTAAATTCAAAGAATAGAGGGAAATTATGATAGGAGCTTTCTGTAATCATCTCTCCATCTCCCTTAATTTTTAGCATAATCTCTTTCGCTTCATCAAAATTATCGGAAAGAACTGCATTTGCTAATTTAAAGTCATTTATTGAAGCGGACCAGTCAACAGAGCCTAATACTTTTTGAGCTTTACCACTTTGACCAGAC